>NZ_LLKN01000002.1:641764-962646 GCF_002900095.1 Salegentibacter mishustinae
TGGTGTGCCGCATTTGGAGTTTGATAATAATGATTCAACTCCTTTTCAAGAAGACTTTTTTATCATACTAAATGTTGCTATGGGAGGTACTCTTGGAGGTAATATTGCTGATGATTTTCAAGAATCTTCTATGGAAGTGGATTATGTGAAAGTTTTCCAGGAATAATATTATTTTAAAAATCAGACTGCCTGATTACTATGTAATTTTACGGTTGAAGATAATTTGTTTGTAGGCCACAAACTTAATTACCACACACATAGTCCAGGCAGTTTTTTTATGCTCAAAAAAATGAAAAAACGTTATCTGTTAGGTGTTTTCCTGTTGAGCTGTTTTATAGCAAAAGGGCAGGATTCAACCATAAAAAGTTCGGTTAAAAATGTAGAAGCCAAAGTAGATTCGGTTTTAGCATTAATGACCCTGGAAGAGAAAGTTGGACAGCTTGTTCAATACAACGGTAGCTGGGATCTTACCGGTCCTGCTTCTGAAATGAATAACAAACAAAAAGAAGAAAATCTTAAGGCGGGTAAGGTAGGCGCTATGCTAAATGTACTTTCGGTAGAAGCTACCAAAGAGGCACAGAAGCTGGTGATGGAAAATTCTCGGTTAAAGATTCCTTTAATGTTTGGTTATGATGTAATACACGGGTATACTACTATTTTCCCTGTGCCGCTGGCAGAAACAGCTAGTTGGGACCTGGAAGCTATGGAGAAAACAGCAGAAATTGCAGCATTAGAATCTGCAGCTAACGGGGTGAACTGGACCTTCTCGCCTATGATAGATGTTTCCCGGGATGCACGTTGGGGAAGAATTATGGAGGGATCTGGTGAAGATCCTTATCTAACCTCTAAAGTAGCAGTTGCTAAAGTAAAAGGTTATCAAAGTAACGATCTTGCCAACCCGCGTAGTATAGCTGCTACGGCAAAGCATTTTGCCGGTTATGGTTTTGGTGAAGCCGGTAGAGATTATAATACCGTGCATATTGGTGAGAACGAACTTCACAACACCATTCTTCCACCTTTTAAAGAAGCTGCCAAAGCGGGCGTTGCTACCTTTATGAATGCTTTTAATGATATAGATGGTACTCCAGCCACTGCGCATAAAACCCTTCAACGTGAGATCTTAAAAAAGGAATGGGATTGGGATGGATTTGTAGTTTCAGATTGGGGTTCTATCCCAGAAATGATCGCGCATGGGTTAGCGCGTGATAAAAAGCACGCAGCACAAATTGCTTTAAATGCGGGTAGTGACATGGATATGGAAGGTGGCGCTTACGAATCTAGCCTGGTAAGCCTTGTAGAAGAAGGAAAAGTAAGTCAGGAATATATAGATGATGCCGTAAAACGTGTTCTTCGTGTAAAATTTAAACTAGGATTGTTTGATGATCCTTATTTATATGCTAATCCAGAACTTTTAGAGAATATCTCTTTTGAAGAGCATAGAAATGTAGCTCGGGATGTAGCTAAAAAATCTATTGTTCTGCTAAAGAATGAAAATGACCTGCTGCCAATTCAGGATTCTATTAAGAAAATCGCTGTGATCGGGCCATTAGCCGATGATAAAGATACACCTATTGGAAACTGGAGAGCACAGGGAGAAGCTAATTCGGCTGTTTCTTTACTTGAAGGTTTAAAAAACAATATGAATAAAGATGTAGAAATTAGCTATGCTAAAGGTGCAGATCTTGGTATGGGGGAAAGAAGTTTTTTAATGCCCTTAAAGATTAATGAAACCGATACATCGGGATTTCAGGAAGCTATTAATAAAGCTTCTGAGGCCGATTTGGTAATTATAGCCCTTGGTGAAGATGCATTTCAAACCGGTGAAGGAAGGAGTCAGGTAGATGTTGGTTTAGCTGGCGTTCAGCAGGAATTACTTAAAGAAATTCGCAAAGTGAACAAGAATATTGTTTTGATGCTTATTAACGGGAGACCATTGGAGATCACGTATGCTTCAGAAAATATTCCGGCTATAGTTGAAGCCTGGCAATTAGGATCAGAAAGCGGAAATGCGATTGCCGATGTTTTACTGGGAGATTATAATCCTTCGGGAAAACTTCCGGTGTCTTTTCCACGTGCAGTAGGTCAGGAGCCTCTTTACTATAATCAAAAAAGTACAGGACGTCCTTCTAATCCTACTCATGTGACTTATTCTGGATATACCGATGAGAAGAAAGATGCACTTTATCCTTTCGGATTTGGACTTAGTTATACCAATTTCGAATACGGAGATTTAACAATTTCAGCAGAAGAACTTACTCCTGGCAGCCCTATTGAAGTGAGCTTTAGTCTTAGTAATACCGGTGAAAAGGAAGGTAAAGAAATCGTTCAGTTATATATAAAAGACATAGTAGCGAGTACTACGCGCCCGGTTAAGGAACTTAAGGGCTTTGAAGCGGTACAATTAGCTCCGGGGGAAACAAAGACCGTAACTTTTGAAATTAACGAAGAAATGCTTCAGTTTTATACTGCTAATGAAAAGTGGGAGTCTGAGGCTGGTGAATTTGAAGTTATGATTGGCGGAAATTCTAGAGATCTTCAAACAGTTAAGTTCAGTTTAAAAAAATAAATATGAAGAAGAGAAGTATAATTTCAGGACTTTTCCTATTTGTAGGTCTACAGCTTAGTGCCCAGGAATTAATTTGGGAAGAGAATTTTGAAGGTGATTCCCTAAATATGGAGAACTGGAGCTACGAAACCGGTGACGGCTGTCCCGATCTCTGCGGCTGGGGGAACAATGAGCGCCAAATTTACAATGAAGATTATGTAACTATAAAAGATGGAAATCTAGTAATTACCGCCGATAAGGTTGGTGATGCTTATTACAGCGGAAAAGTGAACACTAAAGATAAGTTCGAGTTTCAATATGGAACTGTTGAGGTTAGAGCTAAGTTGCCCGATGGGCACGGACTTTGGCCTGCAATCTGGATGCTAGGTAATAATATAAATGAAGTGGGTTGGCCTGCTTCGGGTGAAATTGATATTATGGAATTTGTAGGTAGGAAACCTGATACTATTCATAATGCGTTGCACACACCGGCAAGCCACGGCGATACTGAAAATATTGAGACCACGCGGATAGAAAATGTAACTTCAGATTTCCACGTTTTTAAAATGAACTGGACTGAAGACGCAATAACCTTCTACATAGATGATGAAAAAACCTATACCTTTTCACCATCAGAAAAGAATGAGGAAACTTATCCTTATAGGCATCCGTTCTATTTTTTACTGAATCTTGCAGTAGGTGGTAATTTTGGTGGACCGGAAGTGGACGATTCCATTTTTCCAAAGCAATTTTTAATAGATTATGTAAAGGTTTATAAATAAAAAGGTCAATTACTGAATTTTTTGACTTACCCTGTAGACTTTGGTTTGCAGGGTTTTTTATTGCATTTCATTTTCAGCCTATTCATTTTTAATATATTTGTCCCTCATAATGGCCCCTTATGAATATTACTAGTACTGAAGACATTAAGGAGATAAAAAGGCTTCAAACCTTACTCTCCTATAATATTTTAGACACTCCCTACGAAGAGGATTTTGATGAATTAGCACAGCTCATTGCCCTTATTTGCGATGTGCCAATTGCTGTTATTTCTATGATAGATGATAAAAGGCAATGGTATAAAGCAAAAGTGGGTATAGATGAGAACGAAACGCCTAAAGAAGAGACATTCTGCCAATATACGGTGTTGCAGGATGAACTCATTGAAATACCTGATGCTCTATTAGATGAACGCGTTAAAAATAATCCTCATGTAACTTCCGAAAATGGAATTCGGTTCTATGCCGGAATGCCTTTAAAAGCCGAAAACGGTTCAAATATTGGAACTGTATGTGTGGTTGATGGTAAACCGAAAGAGCTAAACGACCGGCAAAAAAAAGCATTGAAATTGCTTACAAAGCAAGCTATGCACCTTATAGAGGTTAGGCAGAAAAATAAAAGCCTGGGAACCGAATTGAATAGTATTCTTGAAAAAAAGGTAGAGCAAACCCAAAGGAAACTTGAGCTTAAGGAAATTGAGAATAAAGACCTGATGAAGGCAGTCAAGAATTCTAGTGGTGTCGTAGAATTTAATCCAGACGGTACAATAATTTCCATAAATAAGAATTTTGAAGAGATTTCTGGTTATTCTGAAAGTGAACTCCTGGGCAGTCATCACAAAATGCTAATTACCCCAAAGGATTATGCAGAAAGCGACCAATTATGGAAATCTTTAGGCCAGGGAATATTTAAAACCGGCCGGGTACGTAGAATACACAAAGACGGAGCAGAATTTTATTTACAGGCGAGTTATAATCCTATCCAGAATCTTGAGGGAAAAGTGATAAAAGTTGTTAAGATTTCCCAGGATATTACCAAAGAAATTGAGGCCGCTATATCACTGCAAAAAGCCAAAGAAATGGCTGAAAATCTCAATGAACAAAAAGACAATTTTATTGCCAATGTGAGTCATGAGATTAGAACGCCAATTCACGCCGTGCTTGGATTTACCGATCTTTTATTGGAAAACGAAGATGATAAGCACAAAATTAATTACTTAAATGCAGTGAAAATTGCCGGTGATTCCCTGCTGTTTATTGTAAACGATATTCTGGATCTTTCAAAAATGGAAGCTGGGCTATTGCAAATAGATAAGGATGTTTTTAATGTTAGAGAGGTAGTTAGCAGGGTTTTTTCAATTTTACACCTTAAAGCACACCAAAAGAGAATTGAATTTGAACCATTTGTTAGTCCGGATGTTCCAGAATTATTGATAGGTGATAAAAACAGGCTTTCCCAAATACTTATCAATCTTTTAGGGAACGCGATAAAATTCACTACAGAGGGAAGTGTAAGCCTTGAAGTCACTGTAATTAAGGATATTTCAAAAAAAACGATACTGAATTTTAAAGTTTCAGACACCGGAATTGGAATTCCGCAAGATAAATTAGATACTGTTTTTCAACGTTTTTTACAGGCAGAAGAAACCACCTCGCAAAAATACGGCGGTACCGGCCTGGGACTTAATATCTCCAGGCAGCTTATAGAAAAACAGGAAGGGAGTATTGAAGTGAAGAGTGAACATGGAAAGGGAACCGATTTCATTTTTGATATTCCATTTGAAAAGCCTTTAGAACAACTTGAAATTTCACAAGCTGAGGCAGACGAGATTTTTCAGGATTATACGGGTAAAATACTGGTTTGTGAGGATAGTGAACTAAACCAACGTTTGGTTAGAGCTATTTTAAAGCGAAAAGGCTTAAAAGTGGATGTGGCGTCAAATGGCGAAAAGGCACTTTCGTTTTTAGAAGAAAATAGCTACGATCTTATTTTTATGGATGTACAAATGCCGGTTAAAAATGGTTATGAAACTACCAAAATTATTAGAGATCAATTGAAACTTTCCACTCCTATTGTGGCGTTAACAGCAAATTTTATGGCTGCAGAAAGACAAAAATGTAAAGAGGTTGGAATGGACGATTATTTAGCAAAACCATTTCAAAAGAACCAATTATTTGAAAAAGTTGAAAAGTGGGTTAATGTTTAAAATAATATTGCAAAGCTTAAGTGAAATTAGGTAAACCAAATTAGAAGGAAGTTCAACTCCATACCAGCAAATGTTAAAGTAAAGCGAATTTTTATTATATTTATATAGTGTTGCCCCCACACAAAACCATCTTACCTGTTTTTACGTTATATAACCCAAACCATAGTTTTTGGGAGATAATATTATTGTGGTACATTACGCACGAATTATGAGGGTCAAAATAAATTTTTTATTTATTATAATCATGCTGCTTTTATCTACAGGTATTTCAGCACAGGTTCAGAGCCATAATTTGCCCGAGCCTCAAATGCGAGAAGAGGGTCCTGTTGTACCTCCCGGTCTTCCTATAGATTTCGGCATCTCCGCTTTAATCGCTGCCGGTTTGGGATTTGGGATTCATCATATAAGAAACAGGAAGTAACTACTTTAATTCCTGAATTCGCTTTACGTACTTGCCTATTACATCAAATTCCAGGTTTATAACATCTCCTTCTGTAAAATGTTTAAAAGTAGTATGCTCGTAGGTGTATGGAATTATAGCTACGCTAAATTCGTTCTTCTTTGAATTAACCACGGTCAGACTCACGCCATTTACCGTAATAGATCCTTTTTCTATGGTAATATTCTGTAAAGAGGGGTCATATTCAAAAGTAAATTCCCAGCTTCCGTCTTTCTCCTGTACTTTTTTACAAATAGCGGTTTGATCTACATGTCCCTGTACAATATGGCCATCAAGTCGGTCGCCAAGCTTCATTCCACGTTCCAGGTTTACCGGTGAGCCTTCAGCTAAATCTTTTAAATTGGTTTTTTCCAGGGTTTCGGCTACTGCAGTAACTGTATACTCGTTATCATTAATTGAAATCACAGTTAGACAAACGCCATTATGCGCTACACTTTGGTCTATTTTTAATTCAGGCGTCATTGCCGCTTTTATGCTGAAATGCATATTTCCACCTTCAGGCTTTACGCGACTTACTTCTCCTACTTCTTCAATAATTCCGGTAAACATATCTTTGGATTATTCTTACATTTGTGATGTAAAAATAGAAATAAACAGGGGAAGTTTAATGAAATATCCAGGAACAAATTCATATTTATACCTGGGTTGAGATTGATAAAAGTCGTAGAATAGCTAACCCAAATAATTTGAGCAGATGAAGCACGCGGAAAAGGTGAAATTAGGAATAAGTATAGGAGATTTGAATGGAATTGGCAGTGAAATAGTGCTTAAAACCTTTGATGATTCCCGAATGCTGGATTTTTGTACACCGATTATTTTTGCTTCTACCAAAGTGCTTACGTTCTTAAAGAAGCAATTTAATCTTTCTTTAAATTACCAGGGAATAGATGATGCCTCCAAGGCAATTGACGGAAAAATAAACGTCGTAAACGTATGGAAAGAAGGCGTTAACATTAATTTTGGAGAAGAAGATCCAAAAATTGGGGAATATGCATTTAAATCTTTACAGGCTGCTACCCATGCACTTAAGTCAGATGAAATAGATGTTTTGGTAACCGCACCAATTAATAAACACAGCATTCAGTCGGCAGATTTTAATTTCCCGGGACATACCGATTATTTGGCGAAAGAACTGGAAGGCGAAAGCCTTATGTTTATGATTACCGATACCTTAAAAATAGGCTTGCTTACAGACCACGTAGCTTTAAAGGATATCGCTAATACGATTACACCAGAATTAATCGAAAAGAAACTGAAGATAATCCAGGAAACTTTAAAACAGGATTTTAGAATCCAAAAACCTAAAATCGCTGTTTTGGGTATAAATCCTCATAGCGGAGATAATGGAGTTATTGGGAAAGAAGATGAAGAAATTTTAAAACCAACGCTTCAGAAGTTACGCGATAAAGGAGACCTGGTCTTTGGCCCATTTTCAGCAGATAGTTTTTTCGGCTCAAAAAATTATGTAAATTTTGATGCGGTGGTGGCTTCTTACCACGACCAGGGTTTAATTCCGTTTAAAACCCTGTCTTTTGGGAACGGAGTTAATTTTACCGCAGGATTGAGCAAGGTGAGAACTTCGCCAGATCACGGTACCGCTTTTGAGATAGCCGGAACTAATTCAGCAAATATTAACTCATTTAAGGAAGCTGTTTTTCGTGCTATAGAGATATATAAGTGCCGCGAAGAATATAAGGAGCTCACTAAAAATCCTTTAAAGAAACAGGGTAAAAAGTTATAAACAAAAATTTGTTTATAACAGCGCTCTAATTTATTAATTTTTATATATTTGCACCCGCCTAAGCAGAAGCTGCTCGGGCAAGAAACTGATGATGAGATGAGGAATTTAGCAGCGTATACGATCCCTTTTGTAGGGTTAAAGCTGGGAAAACACCAGTTTGAATACGATATTGATAATGAGTTCTTTGAGCATTTTGAGTACGACGATCTAAACAGTTCCAACGTAAAAATTGATTTGTTGTTAGAGAAAAAAACAACAATGATGGAGCTTACTTTTAAAGCATCCGGTTCTGTGAACGTAAATTGTGACCTTACCAATGAGCCATACGACCAGCCAATTGATGGAAGTTTATTTTTGGTTATAAAATTTGGTGAAGAGTTTAATGATGAAAATGAAGATTTGCTAATTTTGCCGCACGGTGAATATGAGGTGAATGTTCAGCAATATATTTACGAACTTATTGTACTATCTATACCATTAAAGAGGGTTCATCCCGGGGTAGAAGACGGAACTTTAGATTCAGAAGTACTTGATAAACTTGAGGAATTAAGTATTAATAATAACGAGAATAAAAATGATGAGGATGAAATAGATCCTCGCTGGGATAAATTAAAAAACTTATTAAACGATAAATAACAGCAAGCCATGGCACATCCAAAGAGAAAAATCTCTAAAACAAGAAGAGATAAAAGAAGGACACATTACAAAGCTTCGGTACCAAAAATAGCTACAGATCCTACAACAGGAGAAGCTCATTTATACCACAGAGCACACTGGCATGAAGGTAAATTATATTACCGAGGTCAGGTATTAATTGATAATACTGAAGAAATAGAAGCTTAGTTTAACATAGAGCTTTAACTTTTATATAAACTCTCACCTCGTGGGAGTTTTTTGTTTTAAGTTGAATAAGTGCTAAAAAGGCCTTAATTTGCACGCCCAGTCAAAGAAAAATTAGTACTTTTCTTTAGATATTTTTGCGTTTTTCTAAGCGTAGAAGGGGTTTAAAAGTCAAATCTATGAATAAAATCACAGCAGCTATTACCGCTGTGGGCACCTATGTGCCCGAGGATGTGTTGACCAACAAAATGTTGGAAAAGATGGTAGAGACCAATGATGAATGGATCTTCAGCAGAACCGGAATTAGAGAACGCCGAATACTTAAAGACCCTAGTAAAGGAACTTCATACTTAGGAATAGAAGCAGCCAAAAACCTTATAGAAAAATCTAATCTCGATCCAAAAGAGATAGACCTGGTGATTCTTGCTTCTGTAACTCCAGATCTACCCGTAGCCTCTACAGGTGTACATATTGCTACCCAAATTGGCGCTACCAATGCATTTGCATACGACCTTCAAGCTGCCTGTTCAGGATTTTTATATGCGATGTCTACAGCATCAGCATATATAGAATCTGGGCGCTATAAAAAAGTATTGGTGGTAGGAGCCGATAAAATGTCTTCTATAATTGATTATACTGATAGAACTACTTGTATTATCTTTGGTGATGGTGCAGGTGCGGTACTTATGGAACCAAATGAAGAAGGTCTTGGCTTACAAGACGAGATTCTAAGAAGTGACTCCATAGGAAGGGAATCTTTAAAAATAGAAGCTGGTGGTTCATTAATGCCACCAAGTGAAGAAACTGTAGCTAACAAGTTACATTATGTAAGGCAGGATGGTAAAACCGTTTTTAAATTTGCGGTTTCTAATATGTCTGGAGTTAGTGAACAAATTATGGAGCGCAATAAATTAATGAATGATGATGTAGATTGGCTTGTTGCGCACCAGGCAAATAAAAGAATTGTGGGAGCCACGGCTCAGCGCATGGGACTTGACGATAAAAAAGTGCTTATGAATATTGAGCGCTATGGAAATACTACATCGGCTACTTTGCCTTTATTGCTTGGAGATTATGAAAAGCAATTCAAAAAAGGAGATAATTTAGTTTTTGCTTCATTTGGAGGCGGTTTCACCTGGGGAGCTACCTACTTGAAATGGGCATATAATTCTTAAAAAACCAACACCCTAATATTATGGATTTAAAAGAAATTCAGAATTTAATTAAGTTTGTGGCCAAGTCTGGTGCCAGTGAAGTAAAACTGGAGACTGGCGATGTAAAAATCACTATTAGAACAGGCTCAGACGAGAAAGAAACTATTGTTCAACAAGTGCCTATGGGTGGCCAAATGCCACAAATGCCTGCACAGCCGCAACAGCAGCAACAGCAAGCACCGGCACCTTCACAGGAAAGTGCACAGCAGAGCAGTGATGATCAAAAATCAGCTGGTGAGGATAATTCAAATTATATCACGGTAAAATCTCCTATTATTGGAACTTTCTACCGCAAACCTTCTCCAGACAAACCAACCTTCGTAGAAGTTGGTGACTCGGTTAAAGAAGGCGATGTACTTTGTGTGATTGAAGCTATGAAACTCTTTAACGAAATAGAGAGCGAAGTTTCAGGAAAAATCGTAAAAGTACTGGTAGATGATGCCTCTCCGGTAGAGTTCGATCAGCCTTTATTCTTAGTAGATCCATCATAAATTACTGCCCATTTAGCTTAAGGTACTTTTTCCTGGGCCAAAAAAACAATAGGTATGTTTAAAAAAATATTGATTGCAAACAGGGGCGAGATCGCTTTGCGCGTAATTCGCACCTGTAAAGAAATGGGAATTAGCACAGTTGCGGTTTATTCTACTGCAGATGCTGAAAGCCTTCACGTAAGGTTTGCTGATGAGGCCGTATGTATTGGACCTCCCCCAAGTAATTTATCTTATCTTAAGATCTCAAATATTATCGCTGCCGCGGAAATCACTAATGCCGATGCAATTCATCCCGGTTATGGTTTCCTTTCTGAAAATGCTAAATTTTCAAAGATTTGCGAAGAGCACGATATAAAATTCATCGGAGCTTCTTCTGAAATGATTGCGAAAATGGGAGATAAAGCTACGGCAAAAGCTACAATGAAAGCTGCCGGAGTTCCATGCGTACCAGGATCAGAAGGGATTATAAAAGACTTCACCGAATGTAAAAAGCTAGCTAAAGAAGTTGGTTACCCGGTAATGCTTAAAGCTACTGCTGGTGGTGGTGGTAAAGGAATGCGTGCCGTATGGAAAGAAGAAGATCTCCAGGCTGCCTGGGATTCTGCTAGACAGGAATCTGCAGCCGCTTTTGATAATAACGATATGTATATGGAGAAGCTTATTGAAGAGCCTCGCCATATAGAAATACAGGTTGTTGGAGATAGTAGAGGTAAGGCTTGTCATCTTTCTGAAAGAGATTGCTCGGTACAACGCCGTCATCAAAAATTAACCGAAGAAACTCCTTCTCCTTTTATGACCGATAGTCTTCGGAAGAAAATGGGAGAAGCTGCCGTAAAAGCTGCAGAATATATTAAATATGAAGGCGCAGGTACAGTAGAATTTTTGGTAGATAAACACCGAAATTTCTACTTTATGGAAATGAATACGCGTATTCAGGTAGAGCACCCAATTACCGAGCAGGTAATAGATTACGATCTTATTAGAGAGCAAATTCTTGTAGCAGCAGGAGTGCCAATTTCCGGGAAAAATTATTTCCCACAATTACACTCTATAGAATGCCGAATTAATGCTGAAGATCCCTATAATAATTTTAGGCCTTCTCCCGGGAAGATCACTAATTTACACGCGCCAGGTGGGCACGGGGTGAGAATAGATACACACGTTTATAGCGGATATATCATTCCGCCAAACTACGATTCTATGATCGCCAAATTGATCACTACCGCCCAAACGAGGGAAGAAGCGATCAACAAAATGAAACGTGCATTAGATGAGTTCGTGATAGAAGGTGTGAAAACTACCATTCCATTTCATAGACAACTTATGGATCACCCAGACTATGTTGAAGGGAATTATACCACTAAGTTTATGGAAGATTTTAAAATGAAACCACTCGAAGAAGATTAAATTTCAACGTCATTCTGAACTTGTTTCAGAATCTAACATCTAGAATAGTTAAAGCATAAGACCTCACAGATTTTCTAAACCTGTGAGGTCTTTTTTTATTTCGTATTTTCATTGAAAATTAACCAACTCCATGAACCTTTCTTACTGGGAAACCAAAACCTGGTTTTCAAATATTGATTTTTGCATTATCGGCAGCGGAATTACTGGGCTAAATTGTGCACTAAACTTAAAAAATCGTTTTCCAAAATCTAAAGTCCTGGTTTTAGAACGTGGCACCTTACCAAATGGAGCTAGTACAAAAAATGCCGGTTTTGCCTGTTTTGGAAGCGTTTCTGAGATCCTAGATGATCTAAATTCCCATACAGAGGAAGAAGTGATGCAACTTATTCAAAAGCGCTTAAAAGGCTTGAATTTACTTCGGAAGAATCTGGGAGACCAAAATATAGGCTATAAAGAATATGGTGGTTACGAACTTTTTACCAAAGAAGATCAGCCACTTTTTGCAGATTGTAAAGCGAAGTTGCCTGAACTCAATGAGATGCTAAAACCGGTATTTGGTGACGTCGTTTTTAGTATTCAAAAAGACAACTTCGGATTTCGAAATGTTCAGAAAAAACTCATCTTTAATCAATTTGAAGGGCAATTAAATACCGGAAAAATGTTGGAGACTCTGCTATACAAAGTGCAGAAGGCCGGCATCAAAATTCTGAATAATATTACTGTGGAAGAATTCATTGAGACCAAAAATGCTGTAAATATCAAAACCGATAAATTAGAATTTTCGGCAAAGAAATTATTGATCGCTACTAATGGTTTTTCAGAAAAATTGGGCATTGCTCAGGTAAAACCGGCACGCGCCCAGGTGTTGATCACCAAACCGTTTAAAGACCTGGAGATCAAAGGCACATTTCATTTAGATAAGGGTTATTATTATTTCAGGAATATTGACGATCGCATTCTTTTAGGCGGTGGCAGAAATTTAGATTTTAAGTCCGAAGAAACCACCGAAATCGCTCAAACAGAACTTATTCAGCGGAAGCTGGAAGAATTGCTTAACACCACCGTTTTACCTGAAACCTCCTTTGAAATTGATCAACGCTGGAGCGGAATTATGGGCGTTGGAAAACAGAAAAACCCTATAGTAAAACAGATTTCAGAAAACGTTTATTGCGGAGTGCGGTTAGGCGGGATGGGCGTAGCCATTGGTAGTTTAGTAGGAAAAGAACTTTCAGAATTGGTAGCATGATCAAGAAAATATTCAAATTTATCCTGAAACTTATAAGTGGTTTAATCTTATTTTCCATTTTTATGGTTTTGCTATATAAATGGCTTCCGGTACCATTCACCCCTTTAATGGCTATTCGTTATTTTGAAAATCCTGAAGAAGAAATACGGCATTCGTGGGTGCCACGACAAGATATTTCCCGGCATTTGCAACTTAGTGTGATTGCCAGCGAAGATCAAAATTTTGTAAAACATAATGGATTTGATTTTGAAGCTATAGAGAAGGCAATTGAGGACAATCAAAAAGGAAAGCGGGTGCGCGGTGCCAGTACAATTTCCCAGCAAACAGCAAAGAATGTGTTTTTATGGCCGGGGAGAAATTGGTTTAGAAAAGGCCTGGAAGTTTATTTCACATTTTTGATCGAAACTTTTTGGAGTAAAGAACGAATTTTAGAGGTTTATCTCAATAGTATTGAAATGGGCCGGGGAGTCTACGGCGCAGAAGCTGCTGCACAGCATTGGTTCAACAAATCGGCGGCAAATCTTTCTATTTACGAAGCCGCTGCTATTGCCGCGGTTTTACCGAACCCCCGGGAATACCGGGCAAATCCCGCAAGCAACTATATAAATCAAAGAAAAAACTGGATTGTAAGGCAAATGCAGAATTATGGGAAATTTACATTGGAATAAATTTACAATAATTTCATTTATCGTCAATCTGAACTTGTTTCAGATTCTAATATCTTAGATCCTGAAATAAATTCAGGATGACCACTGAAAAAACTATTTGTGGCTTTTAGCTAAAAAAACCTATGAATTCAATAAAAGAAAAACTTTATAAAGTTTGCGAGGCTTATGTGGAAGAACGTATAAAGCGGATTGAAGCTTCTATGGCCGGACTGGAAAGTGATCTGGAAAACGAAACCAAAAGCAGTGCGGGCGATAAATATGAAACCGGCCGGGAAATGATAAACCTGGAAATAAATAAACTAGCCGAACAGCTACAGCAATTTAAAAATCTTAGAAATACGCTTAATATTGCTAAAAGCAGAACTAACAATGGCTCCGCTCAATTGGGAACTGCGGTAAAGACCAATATGTCTAATTATTTTATCGCCATCCCGGCAGATCGTATTATTGTAGATGGCGATGAATATTTTGCCATTGGCGCCAATTCCCCGATCGCGCAATTATTGCTTCATAAAAAAGCCGGAGAAGAAATTACCTTCAACGGGAAATCAGCTGAAATACTTGAAGTGTTTTAAATTAAAATGATTAGCCACGAATACACGAATATTCTATAAAATTGCTTCTCTACTTTTAAAGGGAATGAATAAAGGTGGGGTTAGGTTACAAAAAACAATGCGTGATTGCTCAGAAAGCACGACTGAAGCAATCCGCATAAATGAAACTCTCATTCAAAAGATTACCGCGCTCCTGCGTCGCTCGAAATGACGATAGTAAAGAATAAAAAACAAGAAACAAGATCAAACCCTTCCGGTCTGCGGACTTCTCTCTTGGAAGAAATGGCGTTTATCCCTGGGTATTAGGCTTGGGTTTTTGGGCCATAATTTTATATATAACGTCTAATGACTACAGACTATCGACTGGAATTATTCGTGTATTCGTGGCGAAGATTAAACTGCTTCAACCTGGATTCGATTAATTTCTCTGAAACTTTTAGATTTATTTTTTTTCCTTCTTTTAATTCCTGTAAATGATTAAAATATACAGTTTTTCCGTTTAAACTGGCTTCAATTAGCCAGGTTTCACCTTTAAACCAGGATTTTTTTACTGTTGCTTTTATTCCGGAAGTTTTGGAAAATTTTATTTCTTCAGGGTAAAGAATTAATTTTTTTCGGCTGCTTTCATCTTCAACGAGGTCCTTTAGCATAAATTCATTTACATCGCCAAAAAGGGAAGCTACATATTTATTTGGCGGATTTTGATATAATTCCGAGGGAGCATCTTCCGCATAGATTTTTGCATTTTTCAGGACGACAGTTTTGTCGGCAAAAGAAAGTGCATCGGTACTATCATGGGTGGCCACAATACAGGCGATATTCTGGTCTTTTAAATAAGCAAAAAGTCTTCGGCGTAAATTATTTTTCCTGAAATGATCTATATGGCTAAATGGTTCATCCAGCAAAAGCAGTTCGGGTTGTTTGGCCAGCGCCCGTGCTAAAGCTACCCGCTGTTGCTGGCCACCGCTTAAAAGTTTCGCTTTCTTATCGGCTAGCTCGGTCATTTCAACAACTTCCAGCAGCTCTTTTATGCGCTTCTTCTTTTTCTGTGGATATTGATTGCTGAGGTATTTCCCAATATTATCGGCTGCACTTAAGGGAAGCATGAGATCGAAATCTTGTGCCAGGTATTTAAACGATGGCTCTCCAGGCACGAGGTTGAATTTTGGCCCTAATAATTCCTTTTCTCCCCAAAAAATCTCTCCATCGGTATGAAGTAAGCCGTAAATAAGTTTAAGCAATGTGCTTTTTCCGCAGCCACTTTCTCCAATCACCGAGAGATTTTCTCCTTTTTCAAGCTTAAAACTTATGTTTTTTAAAACCGGTTCTTCAGCATAGGCAAAAGAGACATTTTTGAGTTTCAGCATAAAATTGATTTGTTCTTAACAAGATAATCTTTTCAGCCTTTCTTGCCAAAGAAACTATACATCGTCGTAGTCTACTTTTAATTTTGGGGTAAGTGGTTGTGCCTGGCAGGTAAGGATCAAGCCTTCTTCGATCTCCTCATCGGTTAAGATCTGGTTTTTACGCATTTCGGCTTTTCCTTCTACGATCCTGGCAATGCAACTGCTGCAAATCCCGCCCTGGCAGGAATATGGCACATCTAGATCGTGCTCTAAAGCGGCATCCAATACTGTTTCTTTGATATCCATCGAGAAAGTAGTTTCCTCATCGTCTACCATAATGGTAAGCTCGGTTTGTCCTTCTACATTGGTTTCTATAGCACCTGTGTCTTCAGAAGTAAAGAGTTCATAAAGAATTTTGTCTTCGGTCACTCCATTTTCTTTTAAAACATCACTTACCTGGTTGATCATTTCCTCTGGCCCGCAAAGGTAGAAAGCATCAAAAGCATGTTCTTTAAATTTGTTTTTAACCACAAAATTTACCGTGCTGGTTTCAATTCTTCCAAAGTGAGAATTGTCTTCTCTAGTACGGCTGTATACAAATTCAATAAAAAGCCGATCAGGAAATTTTGCTTGCAGTTCAAGTAATTCCTTAAAGAAAATGGTTTCTTCAGGAGATTTATTTCCATAAGTAAGCACAAACCTGCTTTTAGGTTCTTCGGCTAAGACCGTTTTTATGATAGAAAGTACCGGTGTAATTCCGCTTCCGGCAGCAAAGGCTGCATAAGTCCTGGCTTCGCCGCTAGGTTTGAGAATAAATTTGCCTTCTGGTGGGTGAACTTCCAAAATGTCGCCCGCATTAAGCTTGTTATTGGCGATTACCGAAAATTTTCCGCCTTCTACCTCTTTTACGGTCACTTTAAATTCTCCCGAATTTGGTGCCGAACAAAGGGAATATGCACGTCTTAATTCTTCGTCGCCTAATTTTGCTTTTATCGTTATATATTGGCCAGCATTAAATTTAAACTCTTCTTTTAAGTTTTCTGGAATATTAAAAGACAAGCTCACTGCCTGTGGGGTTTCCCTAATTACTTCTTTTATCTCTAATGGAAAAAACGTACTCATCAAAAAATTATTTTTGGCAAAAATACAAAGTATGTGAAATTAAAGAGTGTAACAAATGCCTAAATTTCTATACTTGTAAGGTAATCGATATTGGTATTGTGGAGATGAACAATTTTTTAGTCTAAGCACTCCTCAGTTTTTGGATGGATACCAGCGCGTTTTTAATTCCAATTATTGGGTAAATTATAAATTATGTTTAAACGATTTTTATGGTTAGAATGGAAATCTTTCTTCCGTTCTGCGAGTGTTGGGAAAAGTATTGGGTTAAAAGTCCTGCTAATTTTCCTGGCCTTATATTTTTCGGTCGCTTTTCTTGCTTTGGGAATTGGACTTTATCCTTTATTGAAGGAATATTTTCCAGATCAGGATCCGTTACAGCTGGTAAACAGGTTTGTATTATTATGGCTGGTGTTTGAGCTAGGTTTTAGGTTTTTTATTCAAACCTTGCCGGTTCTGGACATAAAACCGCTTTTAAATTTACCAATTTCCAGGCGCAAAGCAGTGAATTTTGTTTTGAGCAAGTCTATGTATTCCTTCTTTAATTTCCTGCCATTATTTATTATAATTCCCTTCGGAATTTTTTGTATTTATAAGGCTGATTATGGGACCTGGAACCTTATAGGCTGGATGCTTGCTATGATAGCCATCACCCAATGTATCAATTTTCTGAATTTTATTTTTAAAAAGAGATTTACCGATGATCTAAAGGCTTTAATTCCTGCGATTCTTACCGTGGTAGTTTTGGCGGCTCTGGAATACTTCAGGGTTTTTGAAATTAGTTTCTGGTTTGGGAAAATGTTAGATTTTCTTGTTTTAAACCCTTATTTGGTAATTATTCCTATAGTTCTGTTAGTAGTTCTATTTAAATGGAATCAACATAACCTGGAAAGTAAATTTTATTTGGATGCCGGTTTAAAGCAGAAACAAAAAGATGCCGATACAAAGGATTTTGGATGGACCAGAAAATTTGGAACGCTTGCTCCTTTTCTTCAGCAAGATCTAAAACTGATATGGCGAAACAAAAGACCAAAAACCACAATTTATATGTCTTTTATTTTGTTGGGTTACGGGTTGTTCTTTTATCCTAACGATGCTTACCACCAGTTTGAAGCTTTCTATGTGTTTATAGGTATTTTTATGACCGGTATATTTATGATCAATTTTGGGCAGTTTGTACCTTCATGGGATGCTTCATATTATCCCTTAATTATGTCGCAGAACATTCCTATGAAAGATTACCTTTCGTCTAAAGCGTTATTGCTTAGTTTTAGCGTAATAATACTGGCTATTCTTACTACACCTTATATTTATTTCGGCTGGAATATATTATTGATAAATATGGTAGCCGCTTTATATAATATTGGGGTAAATGTTCCTATTTTACTCTATTCAGGGTCTTTCAACAAAAAGAAAATAGACCTTGATAAAAGTCCGTTTATGAACTACCAGGGCACTGGAGCAGCACAATGGTTGGTTTCTATTCCTTTAATGGTGGTGCCGGTCTTAATTTTCTGGCTTTTAGAATTCTTTATAAGTTTTGAAGCAGCTTTAATAGGACTTGCAAGCCTGGGAGTGCTTGGTCTTGTTTTACGCGCTAGTTTAATGGAATACATTGCGGGAGTTTACCGAAAAAGAAAATATGCGATGATTAACGGCTTTAAACAAACCGGCGAATAAAATTTTATAATTATGATAACAGCTACAAACCTTAGTAAAATATACGGCGGAACAAAAGTTCTAAACATAGATCATCTCGATATCCCAACAGGAGAAAGTTTTGGCCTGGTAGGTAATAACGGGGCCGGGAAAACAACTTTCTTCAGCTTATTGCTGGATTTAATTAAACCAACTACCGGTAACATTTTTAACCACGAGATCACGGTGAGTCAAAGTGAAGACTGGAAACCTTTTACCGCTTCTTTTATAGATGAAAGTTTTCTTATTGGATATTTAACCCCGGAAGAATACTTCTATTTTGTGGGGGAATTACGCGGGGCTAATAAAGCTGATATCGATTCGTTTTTAGCCAATTTTGAAGATTTTTTTCACGGAGAAATTTTAGACCGAAAGAAATATTTACGAGATCTTTCTAAAGGAAACCAGAAAAAAGTTGGTATTGTTGCGGCTTTAATAGGAAACCCAAAAGTGGTGATCTTAGATGAACCTTTTGCTAATTTAGATCCTACCACTCAAATTCGCCTAAAAAAGATTATTAAAAAACTTACTGAAAACAGGGAAACTACGGTGCTAATTTCCAGCCACGATCTTATTCACGTGACCGAAGTTTGTGAGCGCATTGTGGTTTTAGATAAGGGCGAACCGGTAAAAGATATTAAAACCTCTGAAGCTACTTTAAGTGAATTAGAAAGCTATTTTTCGCGTGAAGTTGGCGCCACTCCGGTAGAAGAACTATAATGAATTGGTTTGCGTTTGCAAAAAGAAGCGTATTTTTGCACACTAAATAAGCTGATTTTTAGTTATAAAGCCATCGAGAAACGGTTAATTTTGAATATAATTACCAAACTTATTCTACTATTGCTCCTGGTGGGGAGCATCGCTGGCTGTTCGCGTAAAAAGAACACCTTTGTAAACCGAAACTGGCACGCGGTTACTACAGAGTATAATACACTCTATAACGGCAATCTTGGCCTTGAACAGGGAAAGGAAGAGCTTAACCAAAACTACGCCGATAATTACTGGGATATTCTACCCATTGAACGGATGCAAATTGATGAAAACATCGTTTTGCCCGATAGTGTTCGAAATCAAAATTTTGGTTATGCCGAAGAAAAAGCGGTAAAAGCGATTCAGCGTCACTCGATGCTGATAGAAGGAAAGGAAAGAAACCCGCAAATAGATGAAGCTTATTTATTGCTGGGGAAAGCCCGGTATTTCGATCAGCGTTTTATTCCCGCCCTGGAAGCTTTTAATTATATCCTAAGACGTTATCCTGCCAGTAACAATATTATTCATGCCCGTGTTTGGCGTGAAAAAACGCATATGCGGCTCGAAAATAATCGACTTGCCATCAATAATCTTAAAAAAGTGCTGGATCTGGATTATCTTGAAGAACAGGATATTGCCGATGCCAGTGCTACAATGGCCCAGGCTTATATCAATCTTCGACATTTAGACAGTGCGGTTGTTCCGCTAAGTAATGCTGCAGAGTTTACCGATGAAAATGAAGAAAAAGGTCGCTATTTTTATATACTGGGACAACTTTATAATCGCTTAGGGCAAACTGCATCGGCTAATGCTGCTTTTGACGAGGTAATAGAGCTAAACAGGAAATCTCCCAGGATTTATATGATTAATGCTTACGTTCAAAAGGCACGTAATTTTGAACTGGGACGGGGTAATAATTATGAATTACGGGAAATGCTTCGGGAACTGGAAGAAGACCGTGAGAACAGGCCATTTTTAGACAAGATTTATTTCCAAATAGGAGAATATTATAATCGGTTAGACTCTACCGAAACTGCTATAGATTATTATAAAAAATCACTGAGAGAGCCCGCCAGCGATGTTTATCTACGCTCTATCAATTATGAAATTCTCGCGGATATAAATTTCGACCAAAGCAATTATGTATTAGCAAGTAAATATTTTGACAGTACCCTGGCAGAGATGGATCCTAAACTTAGAGAATTTAGAACCATAAAGAAGAAAAGAGATAATTTAGAAGACGTTATAAAATATGAAGGCGTAGCTTATAAAAACGATAGCATATTACGCTTAAGCCAAATGACGCCTGCGGCAAAATTAGATTATTTTAAAGATTATACATCCGGTTTGCGTGCCCAGTTAGAAGCTGATGATGCTAAAGCTGTATTACCTGCAACTCTGCCGGCAATAGGTTCAGGACAACAAAATTCGGCGCGTACTTTTTATTTTTATAATGAAGCCAGAGTTCAGCAGGGCAGACAGGAATTCTTGAATCAGTGGGGAAATAGGCCATTAGCCGATAACTGGCGTTGGGCAGAAGTGAATTTTGAAAACGAAGATGCCGTTGCAGAAGAAGCCGGGCTTTCACAACAGGTTTTAGATAACGATCCAAGGCTTGATCCTTATACTTATATAAATCAAATTCCGACCGATTTAGCGGTTTTAGATACCATAACCCGGGACAGGGATTTTGCGTATTATCAACTGGGAATAATTTATAAAGAGAATTTCAGGGAATATAAAATGGCGCAGGATAGATTGGAAGCTGTTTTAGAGATGTCTTCAGATGAGCGCCTTATTTTGCCTTCTATGTATAATCTATATCAGGTTTATCAAACTACAAATCAAAGTTTTAGGGCAGAAGAAATGAAGCAGGAAATTTTGGAGAATTACCCAGATTCCCGCTACGCAGCATATATTTTAAACCCTGAAAGCATCCTGGAAGATGAGAATTCTCCTGAAGCAATTTACGCTGAACTTTATCGTGATTTTGAAGCGCAAAATTTCAAGGAGGTGATTGCAAAAACCAATAGATATAGTTCAGAATTCGCCGGAGATGCAATTGTTCCTAAGCTGGAACTTTTAAAAGCCCAGGCCAGCGGAAGACTTTTAGGTTTAGAAGCTTATAAAAGCGCATTGAATCACGTGGCTTTGACCTATCCGCAAACTCAGGAAGGAAAAAAAGCGCAGGAAATTTTAAATAAAACAATTCCGCAGTTAAGTGGTTTAGAATTTAATACCGATAGTCTTCAGCAAAATTATAAATTGCTTTATAAGTTTGATGTTTCAGAAGAGGAACCGGCTTTAGCTTTAAAAGAAAAGATAGAAGCTGCGATTTCAGAAATTAACTACGATCATCTTTCGGTTTCTATAGATGTTTATGATCCGGAAGTGGTTTTTGTGATGGTGCACGGTCTTGAAAATCTTAATAGGGCGAGAGGTTTTGCAGAGTTGCTTGAAATAAATGAAGATTATTTAGTTGAAAAAGAACCTATCGAGATTTCAACAGAAAATTATAGAATTGTACAAATTCAGAAGAATTTAGAGGAATACCCGCAACCGATCAATTAAGATTTTTTCAGCTTAAATTATGAAAAACGATAATTTAAATAAATACCTGGGTTTTGTGAATATTGCTTTCCAGATGGGAATCATTATTGCCGGCGGAGTTTTATTAGGGATCTGGTTAGACGGGAAATTTCCGAATAAATATTCTGCATTTACAATTTCCTTATCACTTTTAGGGGTTTTTATAGCGCTCTATCAGGTTTATAGAAGTGTAATTAAAATGAGCGAAGAAGACGAAAAAAATGAAAAATGATCTATTGGCTTTCCTAAAGCGATTGCTTCCTTTTACTTTATTGTTATGGTTAATTCAGTTTCTATTGCAGCGCTATGTTTTAGAAATGGAATTCTATTATAGCAGTTTTAGTATTTATCTATTCCATTTCCTGGCTACATTTCTTATTTATTTAAGCCTGGTTTTTGTTTATCGAAATTTTACCGAGAATACCGGTTTTGCTTTTATGGGATTAAGTTTATTTAAGATGGTGGCAGCGGTAATTTTTTTACTTCCCTTAGTCTTAAGCGAGATAAATGCAGTGTTTGCTAATATTCTTGCCTTTTTTATTCCCTACTTTTTGTATTTGATCTTTGAGACCCTATACGCAGTGAAACTAATAAACAAAGCTTAAGATGCTGTTTATCAGTTATAATAATAAAAATAACGCTTTTGCTAAAATTTTAGTTGGGGTGCTTTCAAATAAAAATTAAAAGTATACCTTTGCACCCGAATTTAGAGCCCATAATTTTAAGCAGAACAGGTACTATGATAGCACATAAATCTTTAAAGATTATAGTGACGTTTACACTAGCCTTAGCCTTACTTCCTTTTAACGCTTTTGCCAAGGACGATTCTCAGGCAGAAGAAAATAAAGATGAATTTAATCCTACCGAGATGATTATGCACCATATTGGTGATTCTCATGGGTGGCATTTTTTTGGTGAAGGAGACAGTTCGTTTACTTTACCGCTTCCAGTAATTCTATTTACTGAGGAAGATGGTTTTGTTACTTTCATGTCTAGCGAATTTCACCACGATACCGAAGGGCATCATGTGGTAGAAAAAGATGGGATGCGTTTTGTGAATTATCACGAAGATATTTACAAATTAGACGCAGGTGCTGAAACTGTTGAGTTTGATGAAGAGCATAACGTGTTAAATGCCAGTAAACCCTGGGATTTTTCTATAACCAAGAACGTAGCTGCTATGTTCTTAACCGTTATTTTAATGTTGATCTTCTTCTTCGGTTTAGCCGGTCACCACAAAAAGAATAAAAAAGCTCCTGCTGGTTTCAATAATATATTAGAGACTTTAGTGCTTTTTGTTCGCGATGAGATCGCAAAACCTCAAATTGGCGATAAGAAGTATATGAAGTTTATGCCGTTTTTATTAACAGTGTTTTTCTTTATCTGGATCACTAACCTTTTAGGTTTGTTGCCGGGTGCTGCAAACGTAACGGGTAATATTGCGGTTACCGTTTCTTTAGGTTTATTTACGCTTGCTTTAATATTGATAAACGGAAATAAGGAGTTTTGGAAGCATACCTTGTGGATGCCTGGAATTCCAACATTCGTAAAGCCAATTTTGATGGTGGTGGAGGTGATTGGTTTAGTAATTAAACCGGTTGCGCTTATGATTCGTTTATTTGCTAACATTACCGCGGGTCACATTATTATATTGAGTTTAATAGGATTGATATTTATACTGGAAAGTGCTGGAGTTGCCTGGATTTCGGTTCCTTTTGCCCTTTTTATTACAATATTGGAATTGTTAGTAGCATTCCTACAAGCGTTTATTTTTACAATGCTGTCTGCCCTGTTTATCGGGATGGCAGTTGCGGAACATGAACATCATTAATTTTAATTTTTAATTTTTATACTATGGAGTATTTACACATTGGACTTGCAGCTTTAGGAGCTGGATTAGCAGTTGTTGGAGCCGCTATTGGCGTTGGTAAAATTGGTGGTTCAGCAATGGACGCTATTGCCCGTCAACCGGAAGCTTCTGGAAAAATCCAGACTGCAATGATTATTGCTGCTGCACTTGTAGAGGGTGTTGCCCTTTTTGGAGTTGTAGCTGCGTTGCTAGGGGTGCTTACTACACCGGCTTAGTCCTAAGATTTCAAAAACCCATTCGTAACGGTTGGTTGCGAATGGGCTTTTTAAAAAATGATGTTAACAGGTATTATATAAATAAAGAATTATGGATTTAATTACTCCGGAAGTTGGTCTGATTTTTTGGCAAACCATCGTATTTTTAGTGCTGATGCTTATTCTTGCCAAATTCGCCTGGAAGCCAATTCTTGGTGCGGTAAGAACTCGTGAAGAGTCTATTAATGAAGCTCTTGCTTCTGCTGAAGATGCACGTAAAGAGATGCAAAATCTAAAGGCAGATAACGAAAAGTTGTTACAGGAAGCTCGTGCTGAAAGGGATGAGATCCTTAAAGAAGCACGTCAGTTAAAAGAAAAGATGATTTCTGAAGCTGAAGGTGATGCGCAGAAAAAGGCCGGTAATATCGTAGCTAAGGCTAAAGAAAGCATTGAAATGGAGAAGCGTGCAGCTATGGCCGATATTAAAAATCAGGTAGCTACACTTTCTATAGAAATTGCTGAAAAAGTAATTGGAAAAGAATTGTCTACCGAGGAGAAGCAACATCAGATGATTGATAAGATGTTGAACGATGCTACCTTAAACTAAGAAGTAATGAAAGGAACCAGGGCAGCACAACGTTACGCCAAAGCAATTTTAGACTTGGCAAAAGAGAAAAACACTGCAGATATCGTTTTTACTGATATGCAACAGATTTCTCAAACTATCGCAAAAAGTGAAGATCTTTCGGATATGCTTAAAAGTCCGGTTGTAAATTCAACGGTTAAAAAAGCCAGTTTAAAAGAGATTTTTAAAGATGCTGGAGAAATTACCCAGGGAGCTTTTGATGTGCTCGTTGAAAACGGAAGAATTAATATTCTTGATTTAGTAGCGAAAAATTATATTGTTCGTTACAATACAATGAATCGTTCTCAGGAAGCTGTAGTAACTTCAGCAGTTCCTTTAACTGCAGAGCTTGAAGAAAAGATTTTAGCTAAGGTTAAGGAATTAACTGGGACCGGTGCGAAGATTAAAAATGTTGTCAATAAAGATATTATAGGAGGTTTTGTTTTAAGAGTTGGAGATCTGCAATATGATGCCAGCGTATCCCGAAACCTTAATAGGCTAAAAAGGGAGTTGAAGACAAACTCATATATTTCATCTATATAAATGCCCATAATGGGCTTGCAAAAAGTTAATAAAAACCGTCACGCAATTATCGTGGCATTTTATCTTAAATAATTATGGCAGAAGTAAATCCTGCTGAAGTATCAGCAATATTAAAGAAACAATTATCAGGTTTTGAAAGTGGAGCCTCTTTAGACGAGGTGGGAACTGTACTTACTGTTGGTGATGGTATCGCTAACGTTTACGGTTTGGCAAACGCACAATACGGGGAATTGGTTCAGTTTGAAAGCGGCCTTGAAGGAATGGTTTTAAACCTTGAGGAAGACAATGTAGGTATCGTATTATTAGGACCTTCTAAAGATGTTAGAGAAGGATCTGTAGTAAAAAGAACCGAAAGAATTGCTTCTATCAACGTAGGTGAAGGAATTGTTGGTCGTGTAGTAGATACTTTAGGAAATCCTATAGATGGTAAAGGTGATATTGAAGGGGAAACTTTTCAGATGCCATTAGAGCGTAAGGCGCCTGGTGTAATTTACCGTCAGCCGGTAAGTGAACCAATGCAAACAGGAATCAAATCTATTGATGCGATGGTACCTGTAGGTAGAGGGCAGCGTGAGCTTGTGATTGGTGACCGTCAGACCGGTAAAACTACCGTTTGTATTGACACCATTCTTAACCAAAAAGAATTTTACGATGCAGGGGAACCTGTACACTGTATATATGTTGCAATTGGGCAAAAAGCTTCAACTGTAGCAGGTATTGCAAAAGTACTTGAAGATAAAGGTGCAATGGAATATACTACCATTGTAGCTGCAAACGCTTCAGATCCTGCTCCTATGCAGGTTTATGCCCCTTTTGCAGGTGCTGCTATTGGTGAGTACTTTAGAGATACTGGTCGTCCTGCTTTGATTATCTATGATGACCTTTCTAAACAAGCCGTTGCATACCGTGAGGTATCTTTGCTTTTACGTCGCCCACCGGGACGTGAAGCTTACCCTGGAGATGTTTTCTTCTTGCACTCAAGATTATTAGAGCGTGCTGCAAAAGTTATTGATGATAACGATATTGCACAGAATATGAACGATCTTCCTGATTCTCTTAAAGGAAAAATCAAAGGAGGAGGTTCTTTAACCGCACTTCCAATTATTGAAACACAGGCAGGAGACGTTTCAGCATATATCCCAACCAACGTAATTTCGATTACCGATGGTCAGATTTTCTTAACTTCAGATTTATTTAACTCTGGGGTTCGTCCTGCAATTGATGTTGGTATTTCTGTATCTCGTGTAGGTGGTTCGGCGCAAATTAAGTCGATGAAGAAAGTTGCCGGTACTTTAAAATTAGACCAGGCACAATATCGTGAACTTGAAGCCTTTGCTAAGTTCGGTTCAGATCTTGATCCTACTACTTTAAGAGTTATTCAAAAGGGTAAGCGTAACGTGGAAATCCTTAAGCAGGCTGAAAATGATCCTTACCCGGTAGAAGACCAGATCGCAATTATTTATGCAGGTTCTAAGAACTTGCTAAAAGATGTGCCGGTAGAGAAAGTGAAGGAATTTGAAAAAGACTACCTGGAATATCTTAACGC
Organism: Salegentibacter mishustinae; assembly: GCF_002900095.1. Classification (NCBI taxonomy): domain Bacteria; kingdom Pseudomonadati; phylum Bacteroidota; class Flavobacteriia; order Flavobacteriales; family Flavobacteriaceae; genus Salegentibacter; species Salegentibacter mishustinae. Next base: position 668,197 of record NZ_LLKN01000002.1, read on the forward strand.
TAAGCATAGAGATATGCTAGATACGCTAAAAGCCGGTAAATTAACCGACGAGGTTACAGATACCTTGGTTTCAGTTGCGAAAGAGCTTTCAGCTAAGTATAAAAAATAGTATTGAGTATTGAGCTTAGAGCAGTTAGAAACTTAAGTTCATATTTAAACTTTAAATAAATTATAGGTATCGAGTATTTGTCTAAAATCTAAATACTCGATACTCAATACTAAATAAAATGGCAAACTTAAAAGAATTACGTAGCAGGATTACTTCGGTATCATCAACGATGCAGATTACCAGCGCCATGAAAATGGTGTCGGCAGCAAAGTTGAGCAGGGCTCAGGATGCGATCACGCAAATGAGACCTTATTCTGAAAAATTAACCCAGCTGTTACAGGATTTAAGTGCAACCCTTGATGATGATACCAGTAGCAAATACGCCGAAGAACGCGAAGTGAAAAACGTGTTGATGGTGGCTATATCTTCTAATAAGGGCTTGGCGGGTGCTTTTAATACCAATATTGTAAAGGCCGTTAAGTATAAAGCTAAGAACGATTACGATTCTAAAAAGATAGATCTTTACACACTTGGTAAAAAAGCCAATGATGTTCTTAAAAAGGACTACGAGGTTTATAAGAATAACAATGCAATTTACGACGACCTTTCTTTTGAAAACGTATCAGAAATTGCAGAAGAATTAATGCAGCTGTTTTTAGACGAAAAGTACGACAAGATCGTATTGGTGTACAACCAGTTTAAGAATGCAGCTACACAAATTGTACAGCACGAACAATTCTTGCCTATAGAACAATTTGAAACGGAAGAAGAAAAGCAACTCGATTACCTTTTTGAACCTTCAAAGATCGAGATTGTAAAAGAGCTTATTCCTAAATCTCTAAAAATGCAATTGTTTAAAGCATTAAGAGATTCTTTCGCTTCAGAGCACGGTGCCCGTATGACGGCGATGCACAAAGCAACCGATAACGCAAAAGAACTTCGTGACGATCTTAAGTTGTCTTACAACAAAGCCAGACAGGCTTCTATTACCAACGAAATTCTTGAAATCGTTGGTGGTGCCGAGGCATTGAATGGATAAACCAAAAAATAATATTCCGGAAGTAATTCCGTTCTAAAAACCCGTAAGTTAACTACGGGTTTTTTATTTGGTATGCGTTTTGTTTTTGTACTTTTAAACAACAAACTTTCTACTATGAAGAAACTACTATTTTTATTCAGCAGTATATTCGCTCTAATCTTAATTACAGGCTGCGGCAGCAATAAGGAATTACAGGAACGTGCTCCCGCACAGTTTCAGGATATTTATTATACACAGGGTGAAAATGGGTTAGATCTCCACATTCCTGTGGCGGTTATTCAGGATAATCGGGTAAGTATGGATAGTGTTTATTTTAGAGGAATGAAATCTCCATTGGTTCAGGATAAAGAACAAACTAATCTCTTTACTGCCAATTTCAGCACTGCAGGTGGAATGGATGTGATGAGTTCCGATCCTACTGAAGAAAACAAAAATAGGGTGCCACAAAAAACGGAAGAAATGCCCTTTGAGCTTGAAGACGAAGAAGCTATTCTCGTGTTTTCTCAAAATAATAAAACTAAATATTATAAGCTAACGGGAATAGAAGCGCAGAACTAAGCTCAAAATCTAATTTATCCTTCGATTGGGTACCTTTAAAAAACTATTTCAGCAAACTTTTGTTTACGGCCTCGCCACAGTGTTGCCGCGTATGCTGAATGTGATTATGGTGCCGCTATATACTCATGTTCTACCGAAAGAAGAATATGGCGAAGTTTCTATAATCTTCGCCTATTTTGTATTTTTCAATGTGATCCTTGCTTATGGGATGGAAACCGCTTTTTTTAGGTTTTACAATAAAATGAAGAATAGTAAGGAAGTGCTAAGTACTTCCGGTTGGTCAATTGTAGCAACGTCTATACTGTTTTTTACAGCAGCTTTTTTAGCACAGGATTTTATTGCTGAAATGGCAAATATACCGGTGAAATATATTCAACTGGTGATCTGGATTCTATTATTGGACGCCCTCGTGATCATCCCGTTTACCTGGCTTCGAGCAGCTGAAAAACCTATGCGGTTTGCAATAATTAAAATTATAAATGTTTGCATCAACCTAGGCCTCAATATTTTCTTTTTACTGTTTTTAAAAGATTTGGCAGTAGAGGATTCAGTTTTTCAAAGTATTTATATTCCAGATTTTGAGATCAGCTATATCTTTATTTCCAACCTGGTGGCCAGCGCTGCTACGCTGTTAATGATGCTTCCTTTCTATTTTAAAATAGATTTCAGCTTTAATACCAAATTATGGAAATCTATGTTGTCTTATGCTTTTCCGGTATTAATCGCAGGACTTGCTTTTTCGGTAAACGAAGTTTTTGATAGGATAATGTTAGATTATTTGCTTCCGCAGGATATAGCCCGGGCCGAGATTGGTGCTTATGCAGCTTGTTATAAGTTAGCCTTATTCATGACTCTTTTTGCCACGGCATTTAGATTGGGAATAGAACCTTTTTTCTTTAGCCACGCTGAAAATAAAAATGCCCCGGAAACCTATGCAGTAATCACTAAATACTTTGTAGTTTTTGGAAGTTTTATACTTGTGGCCGTGATCGTTTTTATAGATATCTTAAAAGAACTTTTAATTCAAAATAGTACGTATTGGGATGCAATGCATATTGTACCGCTTATTCTACTTGCAAACCTGTTCCTCGGGATATATCACAATCTCTCCGTTTGGTATAAGATTACAGATCGTACCCGTTTTGGCGGCTATATTTCTGTAGTGGGAGCTTTATTTACCCTGACGCTCAATATTATCTTAATTCCGTATATAAGCTACACCGGTTCTGCCATTGCAACTTTGGTAGCTTACGGGGTGATGATGCTGCTTTCATATTTCTACGGAAGAAAATATTATCCCATTCCATATAACCTTAAAAAAATAGGCGGCTATTTAGTACTTTCCGTCTTATTTTCGGTATTTTCCTTTTACGTTTTTCGCGGAAATTATTTCGTTGGAATTAGCTTATTAATAGTCTTTCTCGGAACCGTATATGTTTCGGAAAGAAAACAACTTATTAAAATATTACAATCTTAACTATGCAAGTAAAGATCATCAATAAATCGGCACACAAACTGCCGCATTACGAAACTGAAGCTTCAGCAGGAATGGACCTTAGAGCCAATATTTCTGAAGCTGTTACGTTAAAACCATTAGAGAGAACTATCGTTAAAACCGGACTTTTTATTGAGCTTCCGGTAGGTTACGAAGCTCAGGTGAGACCAAGAAGTGGCCTGGCCGCCAAAAAAGGAATCACCGTGTTAAACGCACCCGGCACCATAGATGCCGATTACCGTGGAGAAATAGGGGTGATTTTGGTGAACTTATCTAATGAAGAATTCACTATAGAAAATGGCAAACGTGTTGCTCAAATGGTGATTGCTAAACACGAACATATTTCCTGGGAAGAAGTCGATACGCTAGAAGAAACCACTCGTGGTGCAGGTGGCTTCGGAAGCACAGGAAACAAATAAAAATATAATTTAATCGGTGAATGCCGGTTGTGCGGAAAATTAATATGAATATCGATTTTCAAGGATTGAAGATCACAAAAACTAAATAAATGAAGATTATAGTTCCCATGGCGGGTCGTGGTTCACGACTTCGTCCTCATACGTTAACAGTGCCAAAACCTTTAATTCCCGTAGCTGGAAAGCCAATCGTGCATCGTTTGGTAGAAGATATTGCAAAGGTTCTTGACCAACCAATAGACGAGATCGCTTTTATTTTGGGCGATCCTGCTTTCTTTGGAGACGATATCGTAGAAAGTTTAGAAGGCCTGGCAAAAAGCTTAAATGCAAAAGCCTCTATTTACCGCCAGGATCAACCTTTAGGGACCGGTCACGCTATTATGAGTGCGAAGGAATCCCTTTCTGGCCCGGCAGTTGTAGCTTATGCTGACACCTTGATAAAAGCTGATTTTAAACTTGACAAGGAGGCCGATGCGGTGATTTGGACTAAAAAAGTAGCGAATCCCGAAGCTTTTGGGGTGGTAAACCTTAACGAAAAGAACGAGATTATAGAATTGGTTGAAAAGCCAAAAGAATTTGTAAGTGACCAGGCCGTAATTGGTATTTACTATTTTAAAGATATTGCAGTTTTAAAAGAGAAGCTGGAAGAAGTGCTTGATGAAAACCTGATGCATGGTGGCGAATACCAGATTAATGATGGTATTAAGAAAATGATGGCTGAAGACAGGATCTTTAAAACCGGAACCGTAGACGAATGGATGGATTGCGGAAACAAAAATGTAACCGTAGAAACCAATGGCAGAATGCTGAATTTTCTGCACCAGGATGGTGAAAAATTGATTTCAGATTCTGTGAAGATCACTAATTCTGAAATTACCGAACCTTGTTATATTGGTGAAAATGTAGAGCTGGTAAATGCTAAAATAGGACCTAATGTTTCAGTAGGCGATGGGACTAAAATTACTGATGCTGAAGTGAAGAATAGCTTAATTCAAACTTTTGCTGAAGTGAGAAATGCAAAACTGGATAACGCGATGATAGGGAATTTTGCGAAATTTGACGGGAACTTTACCCAAATTAGTATTGGTGATTATTCAACTTTAGAATAAGCTTATTTAAGAGGTTGTTTGAAGAATCGGATTTCGTCAAGCTGAACTGGTTTCAGCTTCTAACATGTTTTGAATAACAATAAATTAGTTCCTGAACTAAATTCAGGAGGTCGATCATAAAAATTTTTCAAACAACCTCTTTATTTTAATTTTATCCTGAAAATTATGAAAAAGTACTTCTTCATTATTGCTATGCTTTCAGGAGCCTTGTTTTCATTTCAGGGAAGTTTTGCCCAGGAAAAGGAAGTGGTGCTTGAAGATGTAAATCAGGATGACCTTGGGAATGTAACCGACGAATTTCAGGAGCAATTCTTTGAGGCCTTAAAACAAAAGGGTATTGAGAATTACGAAAAAGCCATACTTGCATTAGAAGAATGCCAAAGACTGGAACCAAATAATCCGGTGGTATATTTTGAAATGGCCAGAAATTACAGTGAGTTAGAGAATTATGACAGGGCGATTGCAAATCTTGAAAAGGCTCACCAATTAGCGCCTAAAAGGGAAGATGTTCTAGATCAACTTTATAAGACCTATACAAGGGCAAAGCAATATGATAATGCTATCGAAACCTTATTGAAATTACTGAGTTTTGATGAAGACTATAAAGAAAAGCTTGCCAATATTTACCTGTTAAACCGGCAATTTGATGAGGCGCTCCAAACTATAGATGAACTGGACGAGCATGAAGGGCCCAGTACTTACCGAAATAAATTACGAAGGCAAATCTACGCCCGCACCGGCGACACCGCCGCACAAATAGAGAACCTGGAACAGGGAATCGCTAATAATCCTGAAAACGAAAAGAATTATCTCAATCTCATTTATATCTATAGCGATATGGGAGATGACGAACAGGCTTATAATACCGCTTTACAATTGCTGGAAGCTAATCCCGGATCTACCTTAGTGCACCTGGCACTGTATAAATTTCACCTTGAAAGAGAAGAACCGGAAGAGGCTGTTAATTCAATGAAAATTGTTTTTGAAAGCGAAGAAATTGATGCCGAATCAAAATTTAAAGTGCTTAATGATTTTCTGATTTTTGTAGATAACAATCCCGAATATGAAGAAGATCTAATGCAGGTAAGCAAAATGCTTAGCGAACGTGAAAATGCTCCAAAACTCTACAGCCAATTAGGTCAGTATTATATGAAACGTGGGGAACTGGAAGATGCGTTAAATTTCTTTAAGGCCGGGCTGGCGGAAAATACTGATGATTTTCAGTTGGTAAAAAATACTATTTTTCTTCAATTAGAGTTAGAAAAGTATAAAGAGGCCCGGGATTTGAGTAAGGAAATGCTAGAGGTATTTCCGGCGCAGCCTGTTTTGTTTTTGTTACAGGGCATTGCACTAAACCAATTGAAGGAGTATCGTGAAGCTATAGAAATACTTACATTTGGTCTGGATTACTTGATTGATAACCCAAGGATGGAAATTGATTTTTACACACAATTAAAAATGGCCTACAAAGAACTTGGAGAAGAAGAAAAATCGGCTGAATTTTCGCGTAAGGTCGAAGCTTTAATAAAAGAAATAGAATAGATGTATAGAAAGATTTTAGGAGTAGTGTTATTAAGCCTTTTTATCGTTTCCTGTGGAAGCCGGAAGGGAGTAAAAGGAATTGCTACTAAAAATGCTGAAGCCGCAAACATTATAGAAAGTCACTATAATTCTGAAACCAGCTTTACCACACTTACCGGTAAGTTAAAAACGGTTTATCAAAACGAAGACCGTACGCAATCGGTTAATTTGAGTTTTAGAATGGAGAAGGATAAAGCGATTTGGATGAGCGCTTCGGTACTGGGATTTCCAGTTGCCAAAGCCTACATCACGCCTTCTCGGGTAAGTTATTACGAAAAGGTAAGTCAAACTTATTTTGACGGAGATTTTCGACTGCTAAGTGATCTTTTAGGCACTCCATTAGATTTCCAGAAACTTCAGAATTTACTCATAGGTCAGGCAATTTATGATCTTAGGGAAGAGGAGTTTGAATTTTCCCAAACCGCAAAAGGCTTTCAATTTATGCCTTCAAATGGTGGATTAATAAGAAAAATGTTCCTTTTGAATCCTAAAAACTTCAAAACCTCTGCCCAGCAGCTGGCACAAACAGAAGAAAATAAAAGTGTGACCGTAACTTATTCTGATTACCAGGAAGTGGAAGGAAAGATTTTTCCGGAAGAAATAAGTATTATTGCCAATGAGGCCGGAAGCAGCACGAAAATTGAACTTACCTATCGTTCACTGGAATTTGACAGGGGAGATCTCAGCTTCCCATTTGATATCCCATCAGGTTATGAAGAAATTAGTTTATAATGAAGATTAAGAAGTTTTCTGGATTATTATACTGTTTTATATTCTTACTGCTTTCCGCGGGAAATTTGTCAGCTCAAACAACTCGAGAAAGCCTTGAGAAAAAGCGGGTAGAACTTCGGAATGAGATCCGTAGAATAAATGAGCTAAGAAGCAGTAATAAACAAAAGGAGCGTTCGGTTTTAAGTCAGGTAGAAGACCTGGATCAACAAATAAGAAGTACAGAAAATTTAATAAAAGTAACCAACCAACAGGCCAATCTTCTAACCAATCAAATAAACGCGAATACCAATAAAATTTCCAGGCTTAGGGAAGAACTGGAGCAGCTTAAACAAGATTATGCAAGGATGATCGAGAAATCTTACAAAAGCAAATCTTCGCAGAGTAGGATAATGTTTCTATTGTCTTCCGAGAACTTTTTGCAGGCTTATAAACGGCTGCAGTATATGAAACAGTATACCAATTACCGCAAGCAGCAAGGAGATGAAATTAAAGTGAGAACTGAAGAGCTGCAGGAACTCAATGCCGATTTAGCCGATCAAAAAGAAGCTAAGGATGCGCTTATTGCCGAAAACAGGCAAACCAGAACTCAACTGGAAAAGAACAAAAAAGCGCAGCAGGATTTGATGCAGAATATTAGAAGTAAAGAAGGTGAATTCGCTGCACAGATTAGGCAAAAACAACAGGAGATCAATAAAATTGACGCTCAAATTGAGAAAATGATTCGTGAATCTATTGCGAAATCTAACGAAGAAAGCGGCTCTACCGAAAGAAATGTTTATGAATTAACTCCCGCTGCAAAAGCTCTCGCAGCAGATTTTGTAAAAAATAAAGGCCGTTTGCCCTGGCCGGTGCGTTCTGGCGTGGTTACTTCCCGTTTTGGTAGGCAGCCCCACCCGGTGGTGAAATCTATTAGCATAAATAACAACGGGGTAAATATCGATACCGATTCTGGTGGAAAAGCGCGCGCTGTTTTTAATGGTACTGTGAGTGAAGTTCAGGTGCTAAAAGGAGCTAATAAAGCGGTTATGGTAAGGCACGGAGATTATATTACCATATACGATAACCTTGAAAAAGTTTATGTGAAAAGAGGAGATGTAGTAAGTACAGGGCAGGAGCTTGGTGCTGTGGCGACCAGCCGCACCTCAGGAAAAACTACTTTGCACTTTTTGATCTATAAGAATATGCAAAAGATGGATCCGGCAGATTGGATTCTGGAAATGTAGTTTCTCCACGCAACCTTTATCGTTTTTTTGCATCTTAATAGTATAAACCTGGTTATTTGCCTATGAAAAAAGAATTACTACTTCTAATATTTATTGTTTTTACCGGTTGCGTCCAGCACAACGTAGGAGTGGTTGGCAGTAAGAGAATGCTGATATCGGGAAATATTCTAAATGCTGAAAATACACCGATAGAAAATATAAGTGTAATCGCATCGGGCGCAGAATACGATAGACTATGGGCAAGGCCAGCCCAAATGCTTGGAGAAAGTTCTACAGATGCATCCGGGGAATTTTCTTTTGTAAGTTTAGATACCGATAATAGTTTTTATGGGGTAAGTATAAACCATCCAAATCATCAGGATTACAGGGAAGAATTTAGTACTATTCACTATTTAGATACTATTGGCTCGAGAGGAAATTCCTTTGAATTGACAAATATACAACTACCTAAAATTCTGGAATTTCAAGTTAAGCTCAATAATACTTCGGCCAGAAACGATACTTTATTTTTTGAATTTTCTTATTCTTCTACTGAAATATACAGAAAAATTCAGGAAGATTCATTTGATAATCCCCTCCGGTTTCAGGGGGAGAGCGAATACTGGAACAAAATATTGCCAGGAGAAGATGAAATGACAATTTCAGCTAAAACTATAGAAAACAGCGATCTTCAGTTTAAATATAAATTTAGTGCTGAAGCGGTTTACGATACAATAAATGTTGAAATAACTCCTGAAAATTCCGTGTATGAGTTCAACTTTTAAACTTTTTCTATTCGCTATTCTATTTCCGCTTTCGCTAACTGCGCAAGATAGTATCCCCGAACCACATCTAAATCAATATGTAGCTACAGATCCTGAAACCGTATTTTTTGTCGGAGAATTTTTTAGAGGTTATAGTGTAAATAATTCCAGTTGGGAGAACTATTCTCAATTAGGTTTTGGCCTGGATTTTAATTGGTTTGTATTACCATTCTTGACAATTGGTGGAGAATATAGCCTTATGGGTGGAAATTTAAAAGGAGAGGACATCAATAATACCGGAGCAGTGAAAGGTATTACCAGTCATTATTTGGGACTTCATCTTGGTTATTATCACGCTTTTAATAAAGAATGGAACTTACATACCCTGGCCGGTTTTGGGGAGGTTAATAATGTAAACCGAGCCCCGGATTCTCGTTTTGTCGAAGATGGGAACAGTTTAATTTTGCGAAGCGAGATAGGATATCGGTTTGATAAAACCGCCGCGATTTTCATCAAAGCTACATTGCGCTGGGACAGAATGGACATTGATACTCCGCCAACTCTCGACGATTATTTCAATAAGCAAAGTTTGTTGCTGCTTGGCTTTGGGGTGAGGCTTCATCTACAAAACCCGAATGGCTAACTCTCAAATAAAGCTTTGAGTTCTGTAGCTTCATTTGGCTTCATTTTTCCTGCAAGTACCAAGCTAAGTTGCTTTCTTCTTAAAGCTGCTTCATAGCGCTCTTTTTCCAGCTCTGTTTCGGGATCTAAAGGAGGAACGGCAACAGGAGAACCCGTTTCGTCTACGGCTACAAACGTATAGATGGCTTCATTGGCCTTAGAGCGGTTTCCGCTTTCGCGATCTTCCACCCAAACATCAATAAAGATCTCCATAGAAGATTTAAAAGCCCTGGAAACTGCAGCTTCTACCGTTACCACACTTCCCAAAGGAACAGCTTTATTAAACGCTACATGGTTTACCGATGCGGTAACCACAATACGGCGACTGTGCCTTCTTGCAGCAATGCTGGCAGCACGATCCATCCTGGCAAGTAACTCACCACCAAATAGATTGTTTAGGGGATTGGTTTCACTGGGTAAAACCAAGTCGGTTAAAGTAGTTCTGGATTCTTCTGGGTGTTTTGCCTGCATTTTGCCAATTTTTGGCAAAAATAAGGTGCTTTGGGCAATTTACAGCTTAAAGAACTATTAAAGTTCCTGAACTAATAGCCACGCAGCTTCATTGATGGATTTTACTTCACGCAACATATTTATGGCGTCTCTTCTTTTTTCGTGACTGGCATAAACTACCTGGTGTAATCCATATTTGTTCTCGCCAAGAAGATGAGCTTTAAAACCTTCTTTTCTAAGTTCAGCAACTTTGGTTTTAGCATTTTCTTCTACACGGAATGCCCCGGCTACAATATGATAGCTTCCGGTTTGTTTAGCTACGTTAAAAGTAACTGCCGGTAAAGGATTATCAATAACAAAAGTAGCCTGCTGAATTTGCTCCTGAAGTTGTTCCTGGGCTTGTTGTTGCTCGGCTATATTGTGTTTGGAAACCTGGCTACTATAAATATTTAATCCTGCAAAGCCCGAAATTCCTAAAGCAATAAGACCTATAGCGGCATATTTAAGATAAGCAGGAGTTTTTCTTCTTCTTTCAGGGGTAAATAGGATAGGAGCTTTTTCTTCCAGCTCTTCCACTTGCTTCTTATAAGTTTCGCGGCTAATTGCTGAAGTTTTAAAGCTATCCAGTCCAAAAGAATCGGTTAGATAATTTACGTGCTCAAAAGGTTCAAACTGAAGTTTTTCTTCCGAATAAAAGAAACGTCCAATATTTTCCAGCTCAACCTTGCCATCCTCTTTAAAAGATTCTTCCAGTTTTTCTACAAAATCAGCAATCATATTTACTGAAGTAGTATAAGATACTTTTTGCGCTGCAGCAATATAGTTTGCCAAAAGCCCATCGTTCTTCCTTAATTGCGAATTAAAAGAAACCACTTTTTTGGGTGGATGGAAAGTTTGGGTGTCTTTGTCTATAAATGCCGGTTCTTTTTGGGATAAAAAAGCCCCAAAGCCTGGCAGAATTACGCATTCATAACGATAAAGTAAATCCTGGATGTAGTTAGCTATCTTCATTGCCGCAAAAATAAGGGGTTATTTTATTCCTCCTAAAGTTACCCAAAGAAATTTTATTAACAAATCTTTTTTTCTGTAATTTTAATGAAAATTCAATTATGTCTTCTGAAGAATTACAGTATGTCCTGGCCTTGCAACATATTCCAAATCTGGGAGATACGCTTGCTAAGAAATTGATCAGGCATTTTGGATCGGCTAAAAATGTATTGCAGCAGAAAAAGCAGAATTTATTAAAAATAGATAGGATTGGTGGCTACCGTTTACGCGATTTTTTTGATGCCTCTCATCTCAAAGCCGCAGAGGAAGAGTTGAAATTCATTGAAAAGAATCAGATAAAAGTACTTTATTTTAAAGATCAGGATTATCCCGATAACCTAAAGCATTGCATAGATGGTCCGGTGGTACTTTTCCAAAGAGGGAATATCAATTTAAAGAAACAAAAAATTGTTAGTGTAGTAGGTACCCGTAAGATCACGCAAAGTGGTGTGGCTTTTTGCGAAAAATTTATAGAAGAATTGAGTCCGTTAAATCCTGTGATCGTTTCTGGCTTCGCCTATGGAGTTGATATTACCGCACAAAGGGCAGCAGTGGCCAATAAATTGCAGAATATAGGTTGCCTGGCACATGGTTTAAATCAAATTTATCCAAAAGTGCATCAAAAATATGTAGCCTCAATAGAAGAGCATGGCGGGTTCTTTACCGATTTCTGGAGCAGTGACAAATTTGATAGGAATAATTTCTTAAAACGAAACCGAATCATCGCCGGTCTAAGCGAAGCAACTGTAGTGATAGAAAGTGCTGAAAAAGGTGGTTCGCTGGTTACTGCAGATATTGCAAATTCTTATAACCGGGAAGTCTTTGCTGTGCCGGGAAGGCCTTCAGACAAATTGAGTAAAGGCTGTAATGATCTTATAAAATCTCAAAAGGCCCATTTATTGAATTCTGCAGCAGATTTGATCTATATGCTAAATTGGCAACCGGAAGAATCAGCGAAACCGGTACAAAAACAACTGTTTGTAGAGCTTGATGAGGAAGAAAATAATGTTTTAGATTTTCTGCAAAAGGAAGGGAAAGCCCAGTTAGATAGCATTGCGATAAACTGTAACTTTCCCTCTTATAAAACTGCGGGTATTTTAATTAATATGGAATTAAAAGGCGTGGTACGCCCATTACCCGGTAAATTATTTGAATTGATCTAGTAACCTACTTTTTTCCTTACCCTGTTTATAACCTGATTAGCTACATTTCTGGCTTTTTCGGCACCGACTTCCAGGGCTTTGTCAATCTCTTCCAGGTTATTCATATAATATTCATACTTTTTTCTGGGAGTTTCAAACTGCTCTAGAAGCAATTCGTATAAAGCTTGTTTAGCGTGCCCGTATCCAAAGCCACCCGCTTCATAATTCTTGCGCATTTCAGCGATTTGTGCATCTGTAGCCACTAATTTATAAAGTGCAAAAACATTACAGGTATCAGGGTTTTTTGGTTCTTCGAGAGGTGTGCTATCGGTGTCAATAGCCATAATTTGCTTCCTTAGTTTTTTATCGGTTACAAATAAATTTATGGTGTTGCCTTTAGATTTGCTCATTTTGGCGCCATCGGTTCCAGGAACGTACATGGTGTTTTCCTGAACTTTCGCTTCAGGAATTACAAAAGCTTCGCCCATTTTAGAATGAAAACGTGAAGCTACATCACGCGTGATTTCTAAATGCTGAAGCTGGTCTTTTCCTACGGGTACAACTTCGGCATCATACAGTAAAATATCTGCTGCCATTAACATTGGATAGGTAAAAAGCCCGGCATTCACATCTTCTAACCTATCTGACTTATCTTTAAAAGAATGCGCTAAGGTTAAGCGTTGATAAGGAAAAAAGCAACTTAAATACCAGGAAAGCTCTGCCGTTTGCGGAATATCGCTTTGTCGGTAAAAAACGGTTTTTTCAATATCTATACCGCAAGCAAGCCAGGTTGCCGCTACAGAATAGGTGTTGTTTCTTAAAGTTTCGGCATTTTTTATTTGGGTTAGCGAATGCATATCTGCAATAAAAATAAAAGAATCGTTATTGGGTTTATTGGCCATTTCTATAGCCGGTAAAATTGCTCCCAATAAATTTCCTAAGTGTGGAGTTCCTGTACTTTGTACTCCTGTAAGAATTCTGGACATCTGCTTTTTCGGTTTTCTGCAAAGGTAATTTTTTTACCGAATTCCCTCGGTTCAATTTAGTACTTTTGGCTTCTATGAACATCCTACGCACAATACTTACTATTTTATGGCGAATCTGGTTTTATATTTTACTCGTATTACCAATTTTAGTAATGTTTCCGGTGCTTGTTGTATTTTCTTCGGCAGAAAGGCTTTATCCTAAATATTATGTTTGTGCCCGTATTTGGGCTAAATGTATCTTATATGGAATGGGTTTTTATCCTGAAATTAAAAGGATGCAGCAACTTGACCCGAAGAAGAATTATATGTTAGTTGCTAATCATACTTCTATGATAGATATTATGATGATGCTGGTGATCATTAAGCAGCCATTTATTTTTGTAGGGAAAAGAGAACTTGCTAAAATTCCTGTTTTTGGATTTTTCTACCGAAAAACAAATATAACCGTAGATAGAAATTGCGCAAAAAGTAAGCAGGATGTGGTTACTGAAGCTCGCCGAAGATTAGATATGGGAGAGAGTATTTGCATTTTTCCCGAAGGAGGTGTGCCCAGTGACAGGTCTTTGGTTTTGGATTGTTTTAAAGATGGGGCTTTTAGATTAGCTATAGCTCATCAAATCCCTATTGTTCCCATAACCTTTTACGATAATAAAAAACGCTTTTCTTATAAATTCGTTTCTGGGTCCCCGGGGAAACTTCGCGTGAAAATTCATGAATTTATTACTACAAAAGGAATGCAACCCGCCGATAGAAAAAATTTAAGAAATCAAACGCGCCAGGTAATTTTTGAAGAGCTTACTAAAAACCTGGAGCAAGAAAATCCTTCAAAATAAAACTTCTGAAGGATTCTACTCCTTTCATAGGTGCTAAAAATTGAAACTTATTCCGGAATACACGCCTAAATAGAATGGGCGTACGCCTGGAGCATCATTAAAAGTATCTAACTGATACTTAAATATGGGTTCTAAATTCAACTGAAAACTATCGGTAAGTTTGTAATCTAATCCCACTCCCACATTGGTACTAAAGCTAACTTTATTAATATTATTTGCTTCGCCAATTCTGGTGTTTTGATTATTGGTATTTACCTTGATATTATTTTCATCTAAAAACAGGCTGCTTCCGCCGGCAATTAAGTTAATTCCAATTTTACGATCTACAAGATTATATTCAATTTCCAACGGAACTTCAATAAATCCAAACTGTTGATTGATTTCGCCGGGTAAGGCCATGTTGGTGCCAGAGAAATTACTTCCGTCACTATTTTCCAGCTCCCTTCCCGGAATAATAATGGGTGCGCTATCTATTTGCACATTATCTGACTCGTAATTTATGGAACTAATATTATTAGGGTTTACAGTGGCAGAAAACATAATATCTTCTACATCGTAACTCATTGATACTTTAGAAATTCCACTCCTAATCTTTATTTTATCTGAAATTGCATAGGCCAAATTCATTCCATAAGCCATACTTACCTGCGAGCTGGTATTGTTACCTGCAAATTGTGGCGCTATCGGGCTTCCTTTTCCAATATTGTCATAAAAAACAGGAGCGGCAAAAGTGCTTAAACGCAGTTTCTTTTTGGTTGTTTCTGCAATAAGATCTTCTTCTTTTTCCAGGTTTTTATCTTTTTCAATCTGGGCTAATTGCCGGGCTACTTCCAGGCTGTCTTTCGTTGAAAATTGCTCTTCTATTTCAGTTTTATTCGCTTCATTTTGAGCGATAGCTTCAGATTCCTGCTGTTCGTTTTTTGAATTTGGATTGATGAAATCCTTATGTTGAATATTTTTTTCTTCGGAATTTTGATGATCTTCTGTGGCTAATGCTGAATTCTGCTCGCTTACTTCACCTGTAATAATATTTTCTGACTTCTGTTTTTCAGCAGAATTACCTGAAGTTTTTTCGAACCCGGAATTAATGTTTTCTGAAGCTAAAGCCGAATTGTTATTAGTTGATGAGTTTTTGGAATCTTTAGATGTTGAATAAAATGTTTCATCCACATTGTTCTTCAATATTTCTGAAGCATTGGTAAACTGTTCGTTTTTATTGATTTCTGGTAAATTTATTTGAGGTTTTGCACTTTCTTCCACTTCAAAAACAACTTGTGTCTCTGTGAAATTATTCTGGCTAAAGAAATAGCCGCCAAGCACCAGCGCTAGAACTGCGGCAACTCCGCCAAGTTTTATCCATAGCGGAATGATAAAAGGCTTTTTTCGATCTTTCTCCTTCAGTTTGCCGGCAATATTATTCCATAACTCAGGACTTGGTTCTGGGGCAAAATCCCTGAACTTTTCCTGGTATAGCCGGTCTATGTTTTTTCTTTCTTTCATAGCGATTGCACCTTATTGTCGTTGAGGTGGTTTTCTATTTTAGACTTCAAAATATGCCTGGCACGGGCCAAATTAGATTTTGAACTTCCTACACTTATATTCAGCATTTCTGCAATCTCTTTGTGTGAAAATCCGTCTAGTGCATAGAGGTTAAAAATTTGCCGGTAACGTTCTGGCAAATCCTGAATACTTTCTAATAGAAAATCGGTTGTAATTTCTTCGTCATCAACTTCTATTTCTGGATCTTCCAGAAGGTTTTCATTAATGATCTCAAAATATTTCTCTTTTCGGTGCTTTTGTAGGGTGGTGTTTATGACAATACGTTTCATCCAGCCTTCAAAAGAACCTTTATCTTCATATTGGTTGATTTTATTGAAAATGGTGATGAAACCATCTTGCAAGTTGTCTTCAGCCTGCTGATAGTTATTAGAATATTTAAGGCACAGGCCAAAAAGTTTACCGGAGTACAGTCGGTAAAGCTTTTCCTGTGCCCTAATATCCTGTTTTTTACACTGATGTATGAGTTTTTCTAAACTCACTAACTTAGATTGTTATGTGTTAGTATTTTCTTGTGGTGTTGTTGGTCCTGGCTCTCCAACCGGAACATCAATAATTAAAAACTCTGCTTCTCCATCTTCATCTTCTCCCGTAAGTAATTTAAATTGGTAATTATTGTAATCTTCACTAGTAATTCTTAAATCTGTTATAGTGCGACTATCAGTTAATTCTCCTTCTTCAGTACAGTCTGTAATATTTGCATCATATGAAGTTAATGCAGCAATTTCTATTACAAATGTAGAATCGGTTTCCTCAGCTATGTATTGATTGACGCTAAAATTAGAAAATTTGTGACACGCATTAGGTAGCTCATAAGCTACTTCTAAATCATAACTTTCACCAATTTCAAAATATTCCGGTAAATCAGTACCGGTAATTTCTGCGATCGCAAAATTTAAATTGGGACCATCATCATCTGTCTCGCAACTGTAAAGACTTAGGGCCAGGACCATTAACAAGGCAATTCTTTTCATTTTTAATTTGTTATTTAAGTGTTATCTATTTCATAGATGCAGCTTTATTGAAATGGTTGCGTGCCGAAACAAAAAAATCCCTTTTTTTAAGGGATTTTTAAGACTTTGTTGTTATTTAATCTTGAGCTTAAGCTTCTTTAGCTATTTTAATAGCATTTTTTATTTTTTCTTCAAGCTCATCCATAAGGTCTGGATTGTCTTTTAGTAGAGTTTTTACCGCATCACGACCCTGACCTAATTTGGTATCTTCGTAGCTAAACCAGGAACCGCTCTTTTTCACGATTTCATAATCAACCCCAATATCTATAATTTCTCCAATCTTAGAGATTCCTTCGCCATACATAATGTCGAATTCGGCGGTTTTAAATGGAGGGGCAACTTTGTTTTTCACCACTTTTACACGGGTTTTATTACCCATAACGTTACTATTACTATCTTTTATTTGCGTAGAACGTCTAATATCTAAACGTACCGAAGCATAGAATTTTAAAGCGTTACCACCGGTAGTAGTTTCTGGGTTTCCAAACATAACCCCGATCTTTTCCCTTAACTGGTTAATAAAGATTACGGTACAATTTGTTTTACTAATAGAAGAGGTGAGTTTTCTAAGGGCTTGAGACATTAAACGGGCGTGTAATCCCATTTTAGAATCTCCCATTTCACCTTCAATCTCACTTTTAGGAGTAAGCGCAGCAACCGAGTCTATCACAATTATATCTATTGCTCCAGACCGGATTAAATTATCGGCAATTTCCAGTGCCTGTTCTCCATTATCTGGTTGCGAAATAATAAGGTTCTCTATATCTACACCAAGTTTTTCTGCATAAAAACGGTCAAAAGCATGTTCTGCATCAATAAAGGCAGCGATGCCTCCTTTTTCCTGAGCTTCAGCTATTGCGTGTAAAGTTAAAGTTGTTTTACCCGAAGATTCAGGTCCATAAATTTCAATAACCCTTCCTCGTGGATATCCTCCAACACCCATGGCTAAATCTAAACCTAAAGAACCGGTAGAAATGGCGTCTATGTCTACTACGGCCTGGTCACTCATCTTCATCACGGTACCCTTTCCGTAGGTTTTATCCATTTTATCCAGGGTAAGCTTTAAGGCTTTTAGTTTTGCTTCTTTTTCTTTATCGTTGCTCATAATTTGAATAATCTATTTAGAGAGTTGCTAAATTACTATAAGTTTTCCTGCATCACAATTTTATATGAACGGCTTTTGTATATTTACCTTATATGATAGATTTAAAATACTGAAACAATTTTGCTGAGGTATTTTAATTTTTTGAATCAAATGCCTCGCTGTACTTGCAAAGAGGTAATAAACCAAATAGAAATTTAAAAATTAACTCTGCCTATGAGATTTTTGAGAAAAAGTCTGGTTATGCCTGGTGGTTTTGATGCTTCAGCGATTATTTTGCTGAATGTGAGTTGCCGGGTAGACGGTGGCTAGAATTTTAAAATCTAATTTATGAAAGAAAGTAAAAAAGATTACAAACCGAATTAGCCACACAAAAAATGCCCTGGGAATTCAAT
This sequence comes from Salegentibacter mishustinae, assembly GCF_002900095.1. Classification (NCBI taxonomy): domain Bacteria; kingdom Pseudomonadati; phylum Bacteroidota; class Flavobacteriia; order Flavobacteriales; family Flavobacteriaceae; genus Salegentibacter; species Salegentibacter mishustinae. The sequence goes on from NZ_LLKN01000002.1 coordinate 686,348, forward strand.
TTTCAGGGCATTTTTTCTTCCTTGAATTTTAAACGTATCTTTGCAAAAAATTTCTTTAACCTTAACTAATTCGTATAGCATGCAACTGTACAATAAATTAAGCGCTAAAGAGAGGGAAACACTTATAGACGAAGCGGGAGAAGACCGTTTAACGCTCTCTTTTTATGCCTACGCCAAAATTGGCAATCCACATTTATTCAGAAATCATCTTTTTATCGCCTGGGACCAAATGGATGTGCTTGGCCGCATTTATGTTGCGCACGAGGGGATTAATGCCCAACTTTCTGTTCCGGCAAAACGATTTGAGGAATTTAAAAAGTTTATTGATAATATTTATTTTCTTGAAGGCGTGAGACTAAATATCGCTATTGAACACGACGCCAAAGCTTTTTTAAAGCTGAAGGTTAAAGTTCGTGATAAAATAGTAGCTGACGGACTTAATGATAGCACTTTTGATGTTACCAATAAAGGGGTGCACGTAGATGCTTTAAAATTCAACGACCTTATTAGCGATCCTAATACTGTATTGGTAGATATGCGTAACCATTATGAAAGTGAAATTGGTCATTTTCAGGGAGCCATCAAGCCAGATGTAGATACATTTAGAGATTCTTTGCCAATTATAGAGAACGATCTCAAAGATTATAAAGAAGATAAAAACCTGGTAATGTATTGTACCGGTGGTATTAGATGTGAAAAGGCCAGCGCATATTATAAGCACAAAGGGTTTAAAAATGTGTATCAGCTGGAAGGTGGAATTATTGAATATGCCCGCCAGGTAGAAAAGCAAAAACTAGAGAACAAGTTTATAGGTAAGAATTTTGTTTTTGATCATCGCCGTGCCGAACAAATTTCAGGAGATGTGATCGCAAATTGTCACCAGTGCGGAAAAGCTTGCGATACCCATGTAAATTGCGCTAATGAAGCCTGTCACTTACTGTTTATTCAGTGTGAAGAATGTGCCGAAAAAATGAATAATTGTTGTTCTACAGATTGCATGGAGATTGCTGCATTGCCTTACGAAGAGCAAAAAGCCCTGAGAAAGGGTAAAGGAAACAGCAATAAAATATTCAAAAAAGGGCGTTCTGAGGTTTTAAAATATAAAAGTTAACACAGCGTTCTTAAAAGGGAGTGCCAATTAATATTGGTATATTTACCTTTTTAGAATCTCAATATAAACCCAAAAGTCTGCAAATTAGTTTGCAAGACTTACAACATATAAATATTTATGGCTTGTAGCAGTTGCTCAACCAAAGACGGTCAGCCAAAAGGATGTAAAAATAACGGAACCTGTGGCACAGATTCCTGTAATAAACTTTCTGTATTCGATTGGCTTTCAAATATGTCTATGCCTAACGGTGTAGAACCTTTTAATTATGTAGAAGTTCGCTTTAAAAACGGAAGAAAACACTTTTTTAAAAATACCGAAAACCTAAGCCTTAGTATGGGCGATGTAGTGGCTGTTGAAGCCTCTCCCGGGCACGATGTGGGTATGGTAAGCCTTACCGGAGAACTGGTGAGGGTGCAAATGAAAAAGAAAAAAGTAAAACCCGATAGCGAAGAAGTTCTAAAGATTTACCGAAAAGCCACCCAAAAAGATATTGATGTTTGGGAAGAAGTTCGCGGTAGGGAAGAAGCGATAAAGAAACGTGCTCGTGAAATCGCCATTCGCCTTAATCTTAGTATGAAGATTAGCGATATCGAGTTTCAGGGGGATGCTTCAAAAGCAACTTTTTATTATACAGCAGATGATCGCGTAGATTTCCGTCAGTTAATCAAAGAATTTGCACGGGAATTTAATACGCGTATAGAAATGCGCCAAATTGGTTTAAGGCAGGAAGCTGCCCGCCTTGGCGGAATTGGCTCTTGCGGGCGGGAACTTTGTTGTTCTACCTGGCTTACAGATTTTAGATCGGTAAGTACTTCTGCAGCGAGATATCAGCAATTATCCTTAAATCCGCAGAAATTAGCGGGACAATGTGGAAAGTTGAAATGTTGCCTTAACTACGAGCTGGATTCTTACCTGGAGGCTTTAAAAACCTTTCCAAGAACCGATACCAAGCTTTTTACCAAAAAAGGAACTGCAGTTTGCCAGAAAATAGACATTTTTCAAGGCGTACTTTGGTATGCCTATGAGGGAGAATGGATGAACTGGCATAAATTAACCGCAGAACAGGCGAATAAAATTATAGCTTCAAATCGTAAGAAAGAAGATGTTGGTAGCCTTGAAGAGTTTGAAGTTCAGCTTCAAATTGAAGAGAAACCAGATTTTAATAATGTGGTTGGGCAGGATAGCTTAACGCGTTTCGATAAGCCCAAAGGTCAGCAAAAAAAGAACAAGTCAAAAAAGCGAAGAAAACGTAAAGGAAAACCTTCTAAGAATGCGTAATGCCTGGTTATTTTTAATTTTTATTGGCGCCTTTGCCTTTTTTACTTCCTGCGATAAAAAGCGGGTTTATGACGAATACAAACCTGTAAATGGCGGTTGGGACAAAGATTCTACCCTGGTCTTTAAATTGGGAAAATTAGACTCGCTACAAAATTATAACCTGTTTATAAACGTTAGAAATAATAAAGATTATAATTACAGAAATTTATTTTTAATTACCGAAATGCGTTTTCCGCAGGGCAAAGTAATTACCGATACCCTGGAATATGAAATGGCAGCGCCAGATGGAACCTGGCTTGGTACAGGTTTTGGTGATGTAAAAGAAAGTAAGCTCTGGTATAAAGAAAATGTGAGTTTTACTGAACCCGGTAAATATAGGATTGCCATAAAACAGGCAATGCGTAAAAACGACCAGGTTGATGGAATAGAGAATTTAGAAGGAATTACCCACGTAGGTTTCAGGATAGAAAAAGACCTGCAATAATATTTTACATAAATGGCCGGAACAAAAAAGAAGCAGCAAAAGACCAAAACCAGTAAAAGGCCTTATATTATTGGATTTTGGACTCTTTTTGGTATTGGATTATTAGCTGTAGTTTTAATTTTCTTAATGGCGGGCTGGGGCGCTTTTGGTAAGATGCCCAATTTTGAAGAGCTTGAAAACCCTGAAACCAATCTTGCTACCGAAATTTTCTCTTCAGATGGGGAAACTTTAGGAAAATATTATAGTGAAAACCGTACACCTATAAAATACGACGATCTTCCCGACCACCTGGTGGAAGCCCTTGTTGCTACCGAAGATGAACGTTTTTATAAACACGCCGGGATAGATGCAAAAGGTACGATTAGAGCCGCGGTTTACCTGGGAACAAGAGGTGGTGCGAGTACAATTACCCAGCAGCTTTCTAAATTATTATTTACAGAGCAAGTGTCCAATAATCCTTTTGCCAGGATCTTACAAAAGGTAAAAGAATGGATTATCGCTACCAGGTTAGAACGCCAGTACACCAAAGAGGAGATTATTACCATGTATTTCAATAAATACGATTTTGTGTACCAGGCAGTGGGAATTCGTTCAGCTTCAAAAATTTACTTCGGAAAAGAAGCTAAAGATCTTAATATAGAAGAATCGGCGGTATTGGTGGCGATGTTAAAAAATGCTGCGCTATACAACCCTGTGCGTAGGCCAGAACTGGTAAAACAGCGTCGTAATCAGGTTTTTGTTCAAATGCATAAAAATGGATATTTATCTGAACAGGAAAAAAATTCTCTTCAGAAATTACCATTAAACCTCGATTTCTCTCCTGAAGGTCATGATGAAGGTATGGCAACCTATTTCCGTGTATACCTGCAAGGCTTTATGAAAGACTGGATAGAAAAAAATCCAAAACCAGACGGAACAGAATACAGCCTTTATAGTGATGGATTAAAAATTTATACCAGCATAGATTCTAAAATGCAACAATATGCTGAAACTGCGGTGGAAAAACATATTTCACATCTTCAGAAAGAATTTGACAGGCAAAATAAAAATAATAAAACCGCTCCATTTCGGGATCTAGACCAGGGACAGATCAATAGTATTGTGAGAAGCGCGATGCAGCGTTCGGTAAGATGGCGGGAAATGAAAGATCAGGGAAAATCTGAAGAAGATATTCTGGCCTCGTTCGATAAAGAGACCGAAATGCGTGTTTTTTCCTGGGATGGCATAAAAGACACCATTATGACGCCTAAGGATTCTATTTTTTATTACAAAGGATTCTTACAGGCAGGCTTAATGTCTATGAGACCGCAAACCGGGGAAGTGAAAGCCTGGGTTGGGGGAACTAACTTTAAACATTTTAAATACGATCACGTAAAACAGGGAAAACGCCAGGTAGGTTCTACTTTTAAGCCATTTGTTTATGCTACTGCAATAGACCAGTTAAAGCTTTCTCCTTGTGATATGATGCCTAAGAACAGGTTCACTATAGAACAGGGAAAATACGGGAATACCAAAGACTGGTCTCCAGAGAATGCTAACGGAGAATATGATGGGATGATAAGTTTGAAAAATGCCCTGGCACAGTCTATAAATACGGTAACCGCAAGATTAATTGATAAAACAGGCCCCGAACCGGTTATAGATCTAGTAAAAAAATTAGGAGTAGATACCGAAAACTTTTCAACTGGCCCTGCGATTGCCTTAGGTACCGAAGATATGAGCCTTTTTGAAATGGTTTCTGCTTATAGCACTTTTGTAAATGAAGGTGTTTATGTGAAACCGGTGATTGTAAACCGGATTGAAGATAAAAACGGAACGGTTCTATATCAACATGTTCCGCAAACTCGAGATGTACTTAATAAGGAAGCTGCTTATGTAACGGTAAACCTTTTGGAAGGCGTTACTCAGTATGGTTCAGGAGCTCGTTTGCGCGGGACTTACGCGAAAGAATTTGACCATTACAAACGTGGGGTAACTGGTTATCCTTATGATTTTAAGAATCCTATTGCCGGTAAAACCGGAACCACGCAAAATCAAAGTGATGGTTGGTTTATGGGAATGGTTCCCAATTTGGTGACCGGTGTTTGGGTTGGTGCTGAAGATCGTGCCGTTCATTTTCCTGGTATAACTTACGGCCAGGGAGCTACAATGGCGTTACCAATTTGGGGAATGTATATGAAAGATCTTTATGCAGATGAAGAGCTTGATGTTTCACAAGAAGCATTTCCAAAACCCGATAATCTTTCTATTGCGACAGACTGCGAGCAGTATAATCAGGAAAATCAATCTCAAACCGATAGTGTACCAGACGAACTTGATTTTTAAGCGCTATAGAGGGTTGGATTCCTCCAGGCGAATCTCGTAATTTTAAAAAGTATATTCCGATTCAGACGTCTTGGTCTTGCCTCGTAGTTTTTGATTATTTAGCAAAATTTCAGCTTTATTTATCAGGAAAATATAATCTACAAGCCTAAAAGCATTGTAACAGCATTTTTATTTTCGTATTTTTCGGTAAAATTAAATACCGATGATTAGAAAAACTGTAGCGAATGTAAAGGATGCTTTGCAGGGCGTAGAAGATGGTATGACGTTTATGCTGGGAGGTTTTGGCCTTAGCGGTATTCCAGAAAATGCCATTTCAGAATTAGTTCGTCTTAATGTAAAGAATCTTACCTGCATTTCCAATAACGCCGGGGTAGACGATTTTGGCCTCGGACTTTTACTTCAAAAGAAACAAATAGATAAAATGGTTTCTTCCTATGTGGGAGAAAACGACGAGTTTGAGCGCCAAATGCTTAGCGAAGAGCTGGACGTAGAACTTATTCCGCAGGGAACATTAGCTGCGCGTTGCCAGGCTGCTCAACAAGGGTATCCGGCAATATACACACCTGCCGGTTACGGTACCGAAGTTTCCCAGTTTAAGGAAACCCGTGAGTTTGATGGCAAAATGTACGTATTAGAAAAAGCTTTCAAAGCCGATTTTGCATTTGTAAAAGCCTGGAAAGGCGATAAAGCCGGAAACCTTATTTTTAAAGGAACCGCCCGTAATTTTAATCCGCTAATGTGCGGTGCCGCTAAAGTGACTGTGGCTGAGGTGGAGGAACTTGTAGAACCGGGAGAACTGGATCCAAACCAGATTCATATTCCGGGAATATTTGTGCAGCGCATTTTTGAAGGAAAAAATTACGAAAAACGGATTGAGAAGAGAACAGTTCGAAAAGTGAGTTAATGGTTAAAAGTGACCATTGAACAAAGAACCAATATTAAATAGACTATGATTTGAAGATTTGAAAATGTGATAATTTGAAGATGATTTATTGATTAAACGTTTTTACAAAATTGCCATAGCTTAGTAAAAATCGAAGGTTAAATGAATTAATTGCACTTTGGTTATGAGGAATGATAAAGATAATATTATAGTAAGCAAAACTTTTGATTTTGCGCTAAAGATTATCGATTATTCGGAAAAATTGAGATCAAACCATAAATATGAAATGTGTTCTCAACTTTTTAAAAGTGGTACTTCAATTGGAGCAAATGTTTGGGAGGCCCAAAATGCTGTAAGCAATGCTGATTTTATTCATAAGTTTAAAATATCAGCTAAAGAAGCTGATGAAACTAATTATTGGTTAAAACTTTGCAAAGCATCAAAACATCTTCCAGACCCAGATGAAGAACTTTTTTCAGAATTGACCTCTATTACAAGGATAACTTCAAAGATTATAAGTTCGTCTAAAAGACGGTAAACAGAATTTTCAAATCAGCAAATAATCAAATTTTCAAATTGAATTATGTTAGACAAAGAAGGAATAGCAAAACGTATTGCCAAAGAGGTGAAAGATGGGTATTATGTGAATTTGGGAATTGGAATTCCTACCCTCGTAGCCAATTTTGTACGCGATGATATAGAAGTAGAATTTCAGAGTGAAAACGGAATCCTGGGAATGGGACCATTTCCATTGGAAGGAGAAGAAGATGCCGATCTTATTAATGCTGGAAAGCAAACTATAACTGCACTTCCCGGTGCTAGTTTCTTTGATTCAGCAATGAGCTTCGGGATGATTCGCGGTCAGCACGTAGACCTAACCATTTTAGGAGCTATGGAAGTTGCAGAAAACGGTGATATCGCCAACTGGAAAATTCCGGGGAAAATGGTGAAAGGTATGGGCGGCGCCATGGATCTTGTGGCTAGTGCCGAAAATATTATCGTAGCTATGATGCATACCAACAAAGCAGGTGATTCTAAACTGCTTAAAAAATGTTCCCTGCCTTTAACCGGCGTGGCTTGTGTGACTAAAATTGTAACTAACCTTGCGGTTATTGAAGTTACTAAAGACGGTTTTAAACTGCTGGAAAGAGCTCCCGGAGTAAGTGTAGAAGAAATTCAAAAAGCTACTGAAGGAAAATTGCTTGTAGAAGGCGAAATTCCTGAAATGGATATATAATATAAGTACTTTGAGACTCTACATTTAGAGTCTCAAAGTACTTACTATTTAATAATTTAGATATCTAAAAACGAGGTGGAAGTTTCCTTAATGTTGATAAGAAAATCAATAGCCTCATCGCGATCAATTATTTCTCCTCTCGAATTAGCCTGCGAAAAGTATTTATACCAGCCAACCCGATCTAAATTATCTTCAAGCATTTTCACTTCTTCTTTAGAAGGCATTTTCCAAACCGTTATATATCTATAATCACTACGGTAAGGAGTGTGCTCATCGTTACGAGCCCAGCCCATATTTTCTACACCTCGAGATTTCATCTCTTTAATGCGTTCTTCCATATTTGTGAAAACCTGGCGACGTTCTTCAACGCTAAGTTTTATCCATTGATGGGTAACATTCCACATTTCAATATACAAATACATAACAACAAAATTTATCGGTTATATTCTAAAGTTAGTAATTATTTGGTGGATAATTCTTTAGCTCAGGTTAAAATGATTAAAGATATGATAAGACTCATAAATTTTAAAGGCTTATACGCTAACCACTTCTGATGCTTCTAATAGTTTTTCCTGGCGTAGTTTTAAAATAACCTGTGCAATGGCAAGTACATCTTTTTCACAGTAGCTAACAATACGATCCAGATCTTTATCAAGGTAGAAAACATTTCTTACGTCACTACCTGAAATATCATCTTTAGGAGAAGGAATTTTTAACACGTTTGTCAATAATTTTAAAGATGTAAAATGTTTGTAATCTCCAAATTTCCATAACTCCAAAGTGTCCAAATGTGGTACTTCCCAGGGCTTTTTTCCAAACAAGTTTAGTTTTAGAGGTAGTGAAAGATTATGAATTAGCATTCTGCGTGCAATGAAGGGAAAATCGAATTCCTTGCCGTTGTGAGCGCAAAGTAAATGCTGAGGTTTTGAAAAATGTTCTTTTAATAATTCTGAAAACTGTTGGAGTAGAGTTCTTTCTTCATCTTTAAAAGTGGTTAGTCTAAAAGTTCTCTCGCCATTTTTAAAGCTGAAAAAACCAACCGAGATACAAACAATCTTACCAAACTCTGCCCAAATTCCGGCACGGTCATAAAACTGTTCTGCAGTAAATTCGTCTTTGCGCTGGTATTGGGTTTTTTCTTCCCAGAGTGACTTCTTTTCTTCAGAGAGATCATTGAAACTTTCGAATTCAGGCACGGTTTCAATATCGAGAAAGAGAATATGCTCTAGCCTAATTGTTTGCAACATCGTTTAGCATTTTATAAGTCTCATCAATATACTTATAGAAATCGGGCGCGTGCTCTTCGTCTTTATCTTTTTTAATCAGGTTTTCCCCCAATCTTACAATAATTAGATCGTCTTCGGGAATAACGATAACATATTGACCGTGAATACCACGCATATAGAAAATATCTTTGTCTTTATAATCGCTTAACCAAAATCCGTATCCATATTGCGGACTGTCTTTAAACCTTGGCTGAGTAGATTGCTTAACAAATTCGGGGCTCAATAGCTGTTTGCCATTCCATTGTCCATTGTTTTTATAAAGTTTCCCAAACCGTGCAAAATCCCTTGCGTTAGACGCTATGCAACAATAGGCCTTCTCCATCCCGCTTTCTTTGCTATCTAGTTGCCAAAGGGCATCGTGCTGCATATTCATGGGTTTCCATAAATTCTGACTTAAATAATCTGAAAGATTCTCCCCTGTGGCTTTTTCTATAACCATACCGAGTAAAATAGTATTGCCACTAAGGTATTTAAAGCGCTCTCCGGGAGTTCCGGTTACTTTTAGACGTAATACTAATTCCCGAATATTTTCATCAAAATAAGCCCTTGCAGTCATCCCGAAGGGGTTATAATAATTCTCATTCCAGTTTAGGCCAGAAGACATAGAAGCCAGGTCTCCAACTTTTAGATCAGATTCAAACTGTGGGAAAAAATCGGAAACAGGTTGCTCCAGACTTTTAATATATCCATCTTTAATAGCGCTTCCCAATAATGCCGAAACAATACTTTTGGCCATAGAAAAGGAGTTTGTTTTAGAGTCGGGGCCATATTCCTGGTAATATTTCTCAAACCAAATACTGTCATTTTTAATAATTAAAAATGCAGCAGTTTCCAGCTCTTTGTTTAATTGGGCTAGATCTTGAGTTGATTCAACAGAGTTGTAATTGGAATGTCCTGGCCATTTATTAGGTTCAGTTCCTGCCTCAATCAGCCTGTTTTCAAAATGTGGATAATCATCTATAAAAGCAGTGTTGTGACCTTGAAAATAAGTGGCTTGAATTCCGCGGAAAATATAACCGAAATCAAAAATAATCAGAATAACGATGGCGATAGAAAGGACGAGTATTACCGAGCCAAGAATCTTTAAAAATCTAGTCATAGGGCTGAGGTTTTTAGAACATTGAAAGTTGTGAAGTATTGTTTTCGTGGTTTAAAAGCCATTGTTTTCGCTGCAATCCACCGGCATAACCGGTTAGGGAACCGTCACTGCCAATTACACGATGGCAGGGAACTACCACCCAAAGTGGGTTTTTTCCATTGGCTGAAGCTACTGCCCTTATTGCTTTTTCATCACCTAATTTCCTGGAAAGATCGAGGTAGCTACAGGTTTTTCCGAAAGGAATTTCGTTAAGTGCTTTCCAAACTTTTTGCTGAAAAGCAGTTCCTTGCGGATTTAATTTTAAACTGAATTCTTCCAGTTCTCCGTTAAAATAATCGTTTAATTGTTGAAACGCCGACTGAAGAAAATCGGGAATTTCTGTTGAAGTTGGGATTTTTTCATCCAGAATATGGATGGCCGAAACCCCCTCTTGATCTCCGCTAATTCTGGCTGTTCCCAGTGGAGTTTTCAGAAATATCTGATTTTTCGTCTTCGTTTTCTTCATTGTCTCTCCTTTGAATTAACCCAAGGCGTTTAGCTCTTTTTTCCCAATTTTGGCGGGCCAGCATTTGCATATCTTCAATACTATCGCTTTCGTCCATTATTTCAAGCCCCAACAAAGTTTCAATAATATCTTCCATGGTTACCAGGCCAACGGTATTTCCAAATTCGTCTACGATCATGGAAATATGCCCTCTTTTTTGAACAAAATTCTCAAAAAGTTCGGGGATTGGAGTGTCCTCAGCACTCATAAAAATATCTCTTTTTAGTGTGCTCAAAGGTTCAGCACCTTTATCGTCTATCATTTCCTCCAACACATCATCTTTTAAAATAAAACCGGTAACATTGTTGGTTTGGTTTTTATAAACGGGAATCCTGGAAAACTTAAGATTTTTATGAGTTCGGTGAAATTCTTCTATGCTGGTATCTTCATTTTCAATAATCGCCACAGAATATGGCGTCATTACATCTTTTGCCTTAACCGATTTAAATACAAGTAGGTTTTTAATAACCGTGGTTTCACTTTCGTCAAAAACGCCTTCTTCTTCGGCAGCATCGGTAATTGCAGCAAATTCTTCGCGGTTCATAGAAGAAACGTGAGCCGATTTCCCTATTAGTTTTGTAGTGAGCATCATCAACCAAAGTATACCGGTATACCTAAGCGGGAAAATCATTATTTTAAGTGCTTTAGCAGTGAAATTTCCTAAAGCCTGCCAGTAAGTTGCGCCTATGGTTTTTGGGATTATTTCTGAAAGAATAAGAATAGCCACCGTCATAACTGCGGAAACTATACCAACAGCATTACCGCCATCGCCATAGATTTTTTCGGCCTGTACACCTACTAAAATTGCTCCAACGGTATGCGAAATGGTGTTTACCGTTAATATTGCAATTAGTGGTTTGTCTATATCTTGTTTAAAATTTGCCAGGGTCTTGGCATATGCTTTTCCTTCCTTATTTTTTATTTTGATATAAGAAGGGGTTACGCTCAATAAAGCTGCTTCCAAAATTGAACACATAAAAGAAAAGAAAATGGAAAGAACAGCAAATAAAATTAGTAATCCCATATTGGTTTTTAGGCTTGTTTGAAATACTAATTTAAAGATAATTCCTGCAAACAGATGCAAAGAAATGATAAAACATAAAAAACAGCCCCGATAGATTAAAATCGAGGCTGAATAAGAGTGGCTGATTAAGCCTTAAGCTGAGAGTTTTGCACTAATTATCCTTTGCCATTTCTGGGCTGCTACTAACCTTTCTGATGCGTTATTATTCTCATTATCATCTTCATCGTAAAAGATAATTTCAGTAGGTTTTTGGTTCTTACTATTTTCAATAAGATCCAAACTAACACTTTTAATTAATTTATGATTCTCTGGGAAAGGATGAGAATTTACTTTACTATTCTTTATTCTAGTGAGATCTAAAACCCGGTGTTGCATATTATTGGCAGGTTCTATAATGAGCAGCTTATTTGCTTTACTGTCTAACCCCAGCAATAAATTGGCCGAAATCTCAACGGTATCGGTTGTTAAGTTATTTTCAGCACTTATTTTTTTAAGGTTCTTAAGCCTGTTTTTTTCTTTGTTGTTCTGTTGCCAAATCAGGTATAATATTGGCAGCATAAAAACGGCTAAAAGGCCAAGGCCAATTAGTGTAGATACGGTATCCATTTTAATAATATTTAGGTGAATTTTAATTTGTTTGCTCTTTTTTTTGAGCTAAATATGAATTGCGAAAAACCTTAAGTTCTTCGGAAATCAAGCAATTCACCAGAAAAAATGGAAAGGATATATTTGTTGAAGTATTAACTGTCTTTGGTCTATATAGTTGAAAAAAGATTTTTTCTCAACTGGAAGCAGTAAGGGTTCTTTTGAAGTAAAAGTAGGAGCTGAATTCCCTGAAAAAATAGACAGATTTTCTTCTGAAATAGTATTTTCAGAAGAGATAACTTCAGAAAATAGTACCGCCTGTTTATTTTGATCGGCCTGCAGATAATCGTAATTACGGGAATCAAGATTATGAGCAGAAAAACCAGAAAAAGCGAAGCCCTGCCCTGAAAAGGACATAAACAATATGGCAAATAGCGCATATAAAGCTTTCAAATTTTTCTGGTTTTTCACCCTGTAAATGTATATAAAAACCTGATTGGTTATCGCTAAATTTTAGTTATAAAATTAGGAAATCAATTTCACCGCATCTTTAGCGAAATAGCTGGCAATCATAGAAGCACCGGCTCGTTTTATGGCGGTTAATTGTTCTAAAACCACAGCATCGTGGTCTAACCAACCTTTTTCGGCTGCAGCTTTAATCATTGCATATTCGCCGCTAACCTGGTAAACCGCAACTGGAACATCTACTGCATTTCTAATATCACGAACAATATCTAAATAGCACAAGCCTGGTTTTACCATCACAATATCGGCACCTTCCTCAATATCCATAAGGGTTTCTTTAACCGCCTCTTCGCGGTTTGAAGGATCCATCTGGTAGGTTTTTTTATCTTTCGGAATATTTTCGGCATCAACAGGTGCAGAATCCAGTGCATCCCTGAATGGTCCATAAAATGCTGAAGCATATTTTGCGCTGTAACTCATAATGCCGGTTTCGTGAAAACCTTCATCTTCCAAAAGACTGCGCATTTCAAAAATTCGGCCGTCCATCATATCGCTTGGAGCTAGAACATCAGCACCTGCTTTAGCGTGAGAAAGTCCCATTTCAGCTAAAATAGCAGTAGTATCGTCGTTGATTACTTTTCCATCGGCAATAACTCCATCGTGTCCATAAGCAGAATAAGGATCCAGGGCAACATCGGTCATGACCAGCATTTCCGGAACTGAATCTTTTACTGATTTAATAGCGCGTTGCATTAGTCCGTCAGCATTTAAAGCTTCCGTTCCCGCATTGTCTTTTAAGTTATCAGGCACTTTTACAAAAAGCAAAACCGATTTTATTCCTAGACTCCAAAGTTCTTTAACTTCCTTTTCCAGCAAGTCAAGGCTAAACCTAAAATAATTAGGCATAGAAGCGATCTCTTCCTTTTTGTTCTTTCCTTCTACCACGAAAAGTGGCGCGATAAAATCGTTCGGAGTTATTGCGTTTTCCCTAACCAGGCTTCTCATCGCCTCGCTGGTTCTTAATCTTCTATTTCTTCTTAATGGATACATTTATTTAGCTTTAAGCCAATAGCTATAAGCAATTAGCTGTTGGCGTTTAATTTAATTTTTGAATTAAAGAGTTCAGCATTTTTTTAATCTCTTCTACTTGAAGCAACAATGGTTTGCTTTCTGCTTCTGTTATAAAATAAAGATCAATACTTAATAGAATTTGGTATTCTAATTCATTGGCTGAACCAAATGCAATGTAGAGAAATCTTGCAAAATCTTTGTCGCTTTTCCTTCCACAGCCTTCAGCAATATTTGTGGGAATAGAACTGGAAGAACGTTTCATTTGGCTAACCAAACTATAAAGTTCTTCTTGAGGATAATTGGCTACTATTTGATAAACATCAAGCGTGAGTTTATGTGCTTTTTCCCAAACTGAATAATTTTTATAGTTTCTCATACTTCCCTGCTTAATGCTAAAAGCTAAAGGCTAACAGCTATTAAACCCAAGATTTCGGTTTTTCCAAAACCTTCAATATTTTCTCTTCTTCACTGCCGGGTTCTGGATGGTGGTCATAAACCCATTGCACATGAGGAGGCAAACTCATTAAAATACTTTCTATTCTTCCGTTGGTTTTTAAACCGAAAAGCGTGCCTTTATCGTGTACCAAATTGAATTCCACATACCGGCCACGCCTTATTTCCTGCCAGTTTCGGTTTGCCTCAGAATATGATAACTTTTTACGTTTTTCAACAATAGGTGCATAAGCTTCCAGGAAGCTATCACCAACTTCGGTTACAAAATTGTACCAGTCTTCAATACTTTTTTCTTCGGAAGCTTTTAAATAATCAAAGAACAATCCTCCAATTCCACGGGCTTCGTTTCGGTGGGAATTCCAGAAGTACTCATCACATTTTTTCTTGTATTCCGGGTAAAACTCCGGGGAGTGTTTATCGCAAGCTTCTTTTGAAACCTTATGAAAATGTTCGGCATCCTCTTCAAAAAGGTAATAAGGCGTAAGATCCTGCCCGCCGCCAAACCACTGGTCTAAAACATTTCCTTCTTTATCATACATTTCAAAATAACGCCAATTAGCGTGAACTGTGGGTACCATTGGGTTTTTAGGATGGATCACCAAACTGAGTCCGCAGGCAAAAAAATCTACATCGCCAACTTTAAAATATTGTTGCATTGCCGGAGCTAAAGGCCCGTGTACTGCCGAAATATTTACGCCGCCTTTTTCAAAAACAGCACCGTTTTCTATAACCCGGGTTCTGCCTCCACCACCTTCTTCACGTTCCCAAAGGTCCTGTTGAAATTTGGCTGTGCCGTCTATCTCTTCCAGTTTTTCGCAAATGCGATCCTGTAAATCTTCAATATATTTATAAAATTCCGCTCTCATTTTCAATCTTCAATATAAACCAGTTTATCTTTCGTTTTTTCTATTTCTTCCACTTTGGAAACCTTAATAGCCACTTTCATTTTTTCCTGAAACAGAAGAATAATTTCCTCAGTTGGAACGTCATTTCCTTTAAATAAAGCCTGCCCAAACCGGTTGTTGTGTAAATCCATAGCTTTGGCCAGTTTTTTATTTGGAGAAAGTTTTTCGTGTAAACCTGTAAAATGGTCGCTCCAAACTCTGGCAGCTTCAACCGATCTGGAAATTTTAAAACATTTCTGGCAAATTAAATAATTCCAGAGGGCGTGTCTAAAGGCATTTTCTTTTCCATTTTTATGATGTTCTTTTTTATAAAGATCGTCACAAATTCTAATGGTCTCAATCGTTGCCCGGTAGGTTGGTAAAATATAGCGCGGTTTAATTATAAAAACTTTAGAGACCGCAAGCAGTTCCTTAAAGTTCATGTTTTTAATCCGCGCCCAGACTGCCACTAATTAGCTTTGTATTCTTTTACCGCATCTACAAAAGCTTTTGCGTTTTCAACTGGAATATCGGGTAAAATACCGTGTCCCAGGTTTACGATATAACTATCCTTTCCAAATTCATTAATCATTTGGGTTACCATTCTTTTGATCTCTGCTGGAGGAGAATATAATCTTGAAGGATCAAAATTACCCTGTAAGGTAATTTTGCCGCCACTTAAATAGCGAGCGTTCCTGGCGCTAAGCGTCCAGTCTACTCCTAAAGCTGAAGCTCCCGAATTTGCCATTTCGTGAAGTGCAAACCAGCATCCTTTTCCAAAGGCGATAACTGGAATTTCATCTTTTAAAGCATCAATGATCTGCTGAATATATTTCCAGGAAAATTCCTGGTAATCTACAGGACTTAACATTCCTCCCCAGGAATCAAAAATTTGTACTGCATCAACTCCGGCAGCAACTTTTGCTTTAAGATAAGCGATAGTTGTATCGGTGATTTTTTGTAATAATTGGTGGGCAGCCACCGGATTAGTAAAGCAGAATTTCTTCGCTTTATCAAAATTCTTAGAACCCTGCCCTTGCACGGCGTAGCATAGAATTGTCCATGGAGAGCCGGCAAAACCAATTAGTGGAACTTCGTTATTTAATTCCTGTTTGGTCATTTTAATGGCGTCCATCACGTAACCTAAAGTTTCCTCGATATCTGGAACAATTACATTGTTTACATCTTTAGCGGTACGAATAGGATTTGGCAACCACGGGCCAACACCGGGTTTCATTTCTACCTCGATATTCATCGCCTGAGGGATCACTAAAATGTCACTAAATAAAATAGCAGCATCGGTTCCTATTTGATGAATGGGCATCACGGTGATTTCGGTTGCTAATTCCGGGGTTCTACAGCGTGTGAAAAAGTCGTATTTTTCTTTAAGCTTCATAAAATCTGGAAGGTAACGGCCTGCCTGTCTCATCATCCAAACCGGTGGGCGTTCTACCGTTTCTCCTTTTAAAGCTTTTAGAAATAGATCGTTTTTTATCATTTTTTAGAATATTTTACTCGATAATCGAGATTAAATGTTTCGAGGCTTGACTCGAAATCAAATTATATTTATAAATATTAAATGCTTCGTGAGCTTGCTCCGAAGTATTTTACTACCTGCACAATCACATTTTCAATGGTCGGTTTGGTAGCAATTATTATGTTATTTGTATGTTTTTGCGCTTCTGCAGCCGTAGTGTTTCCTATGCAAAAAGCCGTAGTGTCTTTTAACTGATTTTTGGCTGTAAAACTCTGCACCGCACTGGGGCTAAAAAATAAAATCCCTTCAAATTCCTGCGGAAAGGACTGCTGATTCAAGCTTGTTTTATAAACTTCAATTTCGTTAAACTGAACATTTTCTTTTTGCAAAATCTCAGGAAGTTCATCCCTTCTTTTATTTCCGCAGAAAAAAGTAAATTCTTCAGCAGCATATTTTTTGGTAATAATTTCGGCTAGATCTTTGCCATAATCTGCTATTTCCTGAATATGAAATCCATTGTCACTTAAAAGCTCCCCGGTTTTTTCTCCAACACAAAAACAATTTTTAAGTTGAACTTTTTCTAAAACGGCATTCACTGCATTTTTACTGGTGAAAATGGCGTTTTCAATTTTTTCTGAAGGAAGTTTAAAATTGGTAGTTTCGGTTACAATCGCATTATATTCTACCAGGCTTAATCCCGAATTGAGAAACAATTGTTTCTGGGAGTTACTGAGTTTTTTGGTAGAGAGAATGCTCTTCATTCATAGTTATTTAAATGAGAATCAGCCTTCGGTATTTATTTCAGCTTTAATTTGCTGCATCAATTTTGCACCGCCATTATTAAGAATTTCTTCAGCACAACGCCTTCCAAGATTCTCAATATCGTGTATGGAAACTGTTTTTTCTACCCCAATTTTTTCTTTCCCATCCAGGCTAAATAATGCGCCTTCAAAGTAAACCAAATCTTTATCTATAGTGGCTAAAGCACCGATTGGGGCGGTACAACCACCTTCTAAAACCTTTAAGAATTCGCGTTCAATATGCACGGTAATTTCAGATTCTCTATGGTTTAATAAAGCAAGTGCTTTGCGGGTAAATTCGTCTTCTTCCATGGCCACCACAAGCATTGCGCCTTGTGCCGGGGCTGGAATCATCCAATTAAGATCTGTGAAATTATCTGGTTTTAGAGCGATGCGCTCCAGGCCGGCAGCTGCGAAAATAGCTCCGTTCCAGTCGTTATCGTCTAATTTTTTCATTCGCGTATTTACGTTTCCACGTAAATCTACCACCTTATGATTAGGGTGCTTATTAAGCCATTGCGCTTTTCTTCTAAGACTTCCCGTGGCAATAATGCCTTCACTTTCTAAGAAATCAAGGCCTTTATGAATAAGAATATCTTTAGTATTAGCTCGTTTTAGAACCGCAGCTTCAACAATGCCCTTGGGTAGTGCTGTAGGTACATCTTTCATAGAATGTACAGCGATGTCAATCTCGCCTTTTATCATGGCGACATCCAGGGTTTTGGTGAAAATCCCGGTGATGCCCATTTCGTAAAGTGGCTGGTCTAGATTAAGGTCTCCCGTGGATTTAACAGGAACTAGTTCGGTTTTATGGCCGGCCTTTTCCAATGCATTTTGCACTGTTTTTGCTTGCCAAAGCGCGAGTTCGCTATCTCTGGTGCCAATGCGAATTACTTTGTTCATTTGGCCTGTTCTTCTAGCTGAAATACTTTCTGGATTAGTTCCAGGCTTTCATCGGTGGTTTCGGAATCTCCTTTTAAATGATTAGCGAAATGCTTCATTATTTTTTGAATGATCCTGTCACTAACTATTTCAGCTTGTTCATCGTTGAAATCTGAAATTTTCTTGCGCTGAAAATCTAACTCGGCATCTTTCATACTTCTAAGCTTTTTCTTTAAAGCTTTTATGGTAGGCGCGAATTTTCGGGTTTCCAGCCATTTATTAAAATCGGTTTCCACCTCTTTAATAATTACTTCGGCTTCAGGAATAAACTGCTTTCTGCGTTCTAGGTTCTCATCGGTAATTTTTGAAAGCTGATCCAGATGAACCAGTTTTACATTCAGTAATTGCGCTACATCTTCTGAAACATTCTTTGGAATAGAAAGGTCTAAAACCAGTAGATCTTTATTAGAATAGATCAGTTCTTTAGAAATAGTAGGGTTTTGCGCCCCTGTAGCCACAATTAGGATATCGGTATTTCTTATTTCTGCCTGTAAATCGGCGTAATCTTTAACGATAAGGTTGAATTTCCCTGCAATTTTTTCCGCTTTATCTTTGGTACGGTTAATAAGGGTAATATGCTCGTTATGTGTATGCTTTATAAGGTTTTCGCAGGTATTTCTACCTATTTTTCCTGTTCCGAATAGTAAAATATTCTTATCAGAAACATTGGGTACATTTTGCAAAATGTATTGTACAGAAGCGAAAGAAACTGAAGTCGCCCCTGTAGAAATTTCGGTTTCATTTTTAATGCGCTTACTAGCCTGGATTACCGCGTTTACAAGTCTTTCTAAAAAGGCATTGACAAGACCAAGCTTTTTGGAACGGGTAAAGGCAACTTTTAACTGACTAATAATTTCGAAATCTCCCAAAATCTGGCTATCCAGCCCGGTGCCAACTCTAAACATATGAGAAATAGCCTGTTTGCTCTTATGAACATAAGCTACTTTCTCGAACTCTTCTACGGTGCCGTGTGTATGTTCACATAGCAGTTTAATAAGTTGAAATGGATGTTGTGCAAATCCGTAAATTTCGGTGCGGTTGCAGGTAGATGTTACCAGGATAGCTTCAATCCCTTCGGCACTAGCTTGCTGAAGTAAACGTTTCTTTGCTTCTTCGTCTAAGCTAAAATGTCCTCTTATCTCTGCATCAGCCTTTTTGTAGCTAAGGCCTATTGTGTAAAAATGTTTTCCGCTTGCGATGTGATAATCTTCCATGTACCTATTTAGGCTATTCGGTCGCAAAATTAAGCTAATGCTAAATCAAAAAGTAACGCTCAAAGTACTTTTTGTATCGCTTTCAGTTATTTTAGGTTTTTTATATCTTCAAAAAATGGTATTTGCTTACATTTGTAGTAGTGATAGTCGATTTGGAGGTAATAGTTTAGAACAATTCTAAATAGTCTAAAAATTAAAAATATGATTTTAGAAGATAAAAATAACGCTCAAGGATTTACGGAAGAATTAAAAGTTGAAGATGGTTTTTATCTTTTAAAGTTTCAAAACGAAACTTCTGATAATCAAAAAATTATTCGCGATATAGATAGTAGTTTTATCCAGTTTCATTTCAATTTAAAGGGAAACTGTAAGTTTCTGTTTAATAATAGCAATTACGAGCTTCCGCTTAACGAAGAAAGTTCATTATTACTATATAACCCACAACAGGATCTTCCGCTTAACTTAGTTTTAGAACCGAATTCCTGGTTAATTTCCCTGGTGATTTCTATTAAAAAATTCCATTCACTGTTTTCACAGGAAGCCGGATACATCACTTTTTTAAGTGCCGATAATAAAGATAAAAAATACTATAAAGATGCTCCCATTTCGCCTTCTATGGCGATAGTGCTAAATCAGGTAATGAATTTTAGTCTTACCCAAAGCATTAAAAATCTTTATTTAAAGGGTAAGGCTTATGAGCTGCTTAGTTTGTATTTTAATAGAACAGAAGATCCAGATGTAGAGCAATGCCCTTTTCTTAGTGACGAAGAAAACATTATAAAGATTAGAAAAGCTAAAGATATCGTGATTTCCCGAATGGCTGAGCCACCTTCGCTACAGGAATTATCTGATGAGATTGGATTAAGCCTGAAAAAACTAAAAGAAGGTTTTAAACAAATTTATGGCGATTCGGTGTATAGCTTTTTATTTGACTATAAAATGGAATTCGCAAGAAAACTTCTGGATAGTGGCGATTATAATGTAAACGAAGTTGGGTTGAAGGTAGGCTACAGTACTTCCAGTCATTTTATTGCGGCTTTTAAAAAGAAATTTGGTACTACGCCAAAGAAATATATCATGTCTTTAAATCCAAACGTTTAATTATGTCTAGATTAATGCTGACTTTTTTCCTTTCGCTGGTTTTTATTTCACAAAACCCCGGATTTGCTCAGGAAGTTGAGGAGCAGGTCAAAAATGATAAAGATAAAGTGCTGGTTTTCTATAAAACCGAAGGCTTTTGGCATAAATCAATTCCTACAGGAAGGTCTTTTATTGCTGATCTTGGAGAAGATCACGATTTTGAAGTTATTGCCACTAAAGATGCAGATGATTTTAATGAAAAGAACCTGGCAAAATTTGATCTCGTAATTTTTCTAAGCACTACCGGAAATGTGCTGGATGAAAAAGAACAGGAAGCTTTCGAAACATATATAAAAAGCGGTGGTAATTTCTTCGGAATTCACGCCGCAGCAGATACTGAATATGAATGGCCGTGGTTTGGCGAATTGGTAGGAGGTTACTTTGCTGGCCACCCAGAAATACAGGAAGCAGATATTCATGTAAATATGCCTGAACACCCGGCTGTTTCTCATCTGCCAAAGATTTGGACGCGAACAGATGAATGGTACAATTACAAAAATCTAAATCCTGAAATGCAGGTGTTGCTTTACCTTGATGAGAATTCTTACGAAGGCGGAACAAACGGAGAAGAGCATCCCATAGCCTGGTTTAGGGAAACCGGTTGCGGCGGAGTTTCTATTTATACAGGCTTGGGTCACACCATTCAATCATATATAGAACCCGGTTTTAAAGAGCATATCTTACAAAGTATTTTGTATGCGTTAGACAAAACAAAAAACTAATTCCTCTATTAAGGCATAAAAAAGTGCAATAATATAAAGCTTTGTTACACTTTTAATAAGCTTATTTTTGATGTTGAAAAAGAAAAACTATGAGTAAAGGCGTACTATTGGTTAATTTGGGATCCCCAAAAAGCACCGACCCAAAAGATGTAAAAGAATACCTCGACGAATTTTTAATGGACGAACGTGTAATTGACGTTCCTTATTGGGCCAGGGTTCTTTTAGTACGGGGAATTGTACTAAATACAAGACCTAAAAAGTCGGCTGCAGCTTACCAGAAGATCTGGTGGGATGAGGGTTCTCCTCTAATTGTTCTGTCAGAACGCCTTCAGGAAAAAATGGATAAAAATACCTCTGTGCCCATTGCTTTGGCAATGCGTTACGGAGAACCGAGTATAAAGTCTGGGCTTCAGGAATTGCACGATAAGGGTGTAGATGAGGTGTTGCTTTTTCCTTTATACCCTCAATTCGCGATGGCTACCACAGAAACTATTCTTGTTTTAGCCGAACAGCTTAGAAAAGAACATTTTCCAAAAATGCAATTTACTGCAGTGCCGCCATTTTATAATCACGCAGATTATATTAGGGTTTTAGCGGAAAGTATTGCTGAAAAATTAAAAGGAAAAGATTTTCAACATTTATTGTTTTCTTATCACGGCGTGCCGGAGCGACATATTAGAAAAAGCGATGTTACTAAATCTCATTGTAAAATAGATGGTAGTTGTTGCCAAACGCCTTCTGCAGCACATCAATTTTGTTATCGTCACCAATGTTATGAAACCACACGCCTGGTTGCCGAATACTTAGAATTAAAAGAAAACTCATACAGTGTTTCTTTCCAATCTCGTTTAGGTTTTGATCCATGGTTGCAACCATATACCGATAGAACCATAGAGCGTTTTGGAAAACAGGGCATGAAAAAACTAGCTATTGTAACTCCCGCGTTTGTTTCAGATTGTCTGGAAACTTTAGAGGAGATCGCTATGGAAGGTGAAGAGATTTTTCACGAAGTAGGAGGCGAAGAATTTACCGTTGTTCCTTGTTTAAACGATCGAGATGATTGGGTAAAGGTGCTTTCTCGCTGGGTAGATGAGTGGGCGCACCAAAAGCCCGTTGAAGCATAATGGCCTCGGCGAATTCTCAAAATCTTGGGAGAAAACCAATAGGTAAATTACTTGTACAGCAAGCGGCACCGGCTTCCATAGGAATTCTGGTAATGTCGCTCAATATTTTAATCGATACCATTTTTGTAGGAAATTGGATTGGTTCTACCGCTATTGCAGCAATTAATGTAGTACTGCCGGTTTCATTCTTTATTGCCGCGTTGGGAATGGCTATTGGTATTGGCGGTTCGTCTATAATTAGCCGGGCACTTGGCGGTGATGACCGTAAAAAAGCTTTAAAGACCTTTGGAAACCAGATTAGTTTAACGCTAATTCTTACCATTACCTTAGTTATTATTGGGCTAATATTCGTGGATTCCCTTATTCCTGCTTTTGGGGGAAAAGGCGATATTTTTGAACCTGCAAAAGTATATTACACCATAGTACTTTACGGAGTGCCTTTCTTAGCACTTTGCATGATGGGTAATACCGTGATTAGGGCAGAAGGGAAACCCAAATTCGCGATGATTGCCATGATAATTCCGTCTGTAGGGAATTTACTTCTGGACTATTTCTTCATCAATCAAATGGGGCTTGGCATGTGGGGTGCAGCCTGGGCTACTACGGCTTCTTATCTTTTTTGTTTTGCCTATGTTTTCTGGTTTTTCGTCTCTAAAAATTCGGAGCTTAAAATCAGTTTACCAGATTTCGGACTTAATAAATCTATACTTTCTGAAATGGGTTCCCTTGGTTTTGTCACTTTATCGCGGCAAGCAGTAGTTAGTATTATTTATTTACTGATGAATAATATTTTATTTGATCTCGGCGGCGAAGATTCAGTAGCGATATATGCGATTATAGGTAGAATGTTAATGTTCGCCCTTTTTCCTGTTCTTGGAGTTACACAGGGTTTTTTGCCTATTGCCGGGTTTAATTATGGCGCTCAAAAATACCAACGAGTTAAAGAAAGTATTAATACTGCTATTTTATATGCCTGCGGATTGGGTTTATTAGTTTTTGGTGGGATTATGTTTTTTGCTGAAGAGATTGTTGAAATCTTTACTCAAAATCCAACGATTATTGCCGAAACTCCAGATGCCATGCGTTGGGTTTTTGCGGCTACTCCTATTGTTGCCATTCAACTAATTGGTGCAGCGTATTTTCAAGCGGTAGGAAAAGCAATTCCGGCATTATTGCTTACGCTGTCCCGGCAGGGATTCTTTTTTATTCCGTTAATTTTAATTTTACCGAATTACTACGGAGAAATTGGAGTTTGGATCTCTTTCCCCATCGCCGATTTACTTTCTACTCTTGTCACAGCCTATTTTCTAAATAGGGAAATCAGGCTAAAACTGAAGCCCGAAACCTCCCGATAATATTCCCGAAGAAAAATCATAAATCCCTATCTTTGTTAGATAGCTGTAAATACCATGGATGCAAATGCTTTAAAAATAGAATTGATACAAAAGATCATTGCCTGTGATGAAAAAGATTTGCTTATAAAAATTGAAGGTTTGTTGAAAAATGTAAAACCTGAAGCCAGTGAGCCTAAAGAAAGCTATGAAGTAGAAGGCCGAAACAGTCAACTTTCTAATGAACAACTTGAAGAAATAGAAAGGCGTTGGAAAGCTTACAAAAGTGGCGAGGAGAAGGCAATTCCCTGGGAAGATGCCAGGAAAGAAATTGAAAGAGAATATGGGTTTTAGCCTTAAGATAAACTCTTCGGCTCAACTTGATTTGAAAAGTGCGATCGATTGGTATGAATCTAAACAATTCGGTTTAGGCAAGCGATTTTTAAATGATTTTGAAAACACATTAATCCAAATTCAATCTAATCCATATATTTTTCAGCTGGAAAATAATTCTAGAAATGCCCTTTTAGATATTTTTCCTTACCTAGTGATTTTTGAAATAGACTATCAAGAAATAATAATCCTAGCGATTTTTAATACCCATCAAAATCCAACCAAAAAACCATAATTTGTGATAGAATATTACCAGTATATAAAAGCTTTACATCTTATTTTCGTGATCACCTGGTTCGCCGGGCTTTTTTATATCCCGCGCTTATTTATTTATCATATTGAAGCCACGCAAAAACCTGAACCTGAAAAGAGCATTCTAGCTAACCAATTAAAACTAATGACCAAAAGGCTTTGGTTTATCATCACCTGGCCTTCGGCTATTTTAGCGAGTTTATTTGCTTTTTTATTATTGCATTTGGCCCCGGGTTGGCTTTCACAAGATTGGATGTTGGTAAAACTGGGATTTGTGGTCTTACTCTATGCTTATCACATAAAATCTCATTTCATTTTTAAAGAACTTCAAGACGATATTGTAAAATGGACCTCCAACCAAATGCGCCTTTGGAATGAAGGCTCTACCTTAATCCTTTTCTCCGTAATATTCTTAGTAATAGTTAGGGATGCTTTAAACTGGATCTACGGAGTTTTGGGAATCTTTTTGCTAGCCGCAATGTTAATGTTGGGTATTAAAATGTATAAGCGAATTAGAACTAAAAACCCCGATGCTTAATTGGTGTGATAATTGATTAATTTGGGCTAATTATTATTTATGAAGCTTTCAAAACTTTCTTTAAGTACCCGCATTTTTATCTCCATGATCTTATTGGTGCTGGGAGCTTCTATTTTAATTGTGGGAATCACTGTTTACCAATATAAACAGGAAGCCGAGAATTATCACCGTGAACGCCTGGAGAGAAAAGAGCAGGCTATTACCGAAAATATTAAATTCATATTGGCCAGTACCACCTTCCTGGTCAATACGGAGAATATGGATATTATCTTAAGGGAGCGAGATAAAATTCACGAAGTGGCCCAGGTTCACGAGATGCAGATAAATGTTTATGATCTGCAAGGTAAACTTTTAATAAAATCAGATCAATCATTTTTTAGAGATACCACAGATAATCAGTTAGACCGCCACATTTTGCAAAAATTAGAATTATCTGAAAACAAGAGATATATAGAAAAGAATGAAATTAATGGGCAAAAGTTTCAGTCTTCTTATACTTATATTACAGATGGGAAATTTAAGCCACTTGCCATTCTATACCTTCCTTATGTTCAGGATGATACTGTGCTAAACCGAGACCTTAATAATTTCCTTTTAAGAATGGGAGAAGTGTATTTGTTTATGCTGGTTCTTGCTATAATCCTGTCTTATTTTCTTTCAAAATATATCACCAAATCCTTAAAGATCATTTCAGATAAGATCACTGAAACCAGGCTGGATAAACGTAATCAAAAAATAGACATCACCAACGCTTCCGAAGAGATCTACACGCTCGTAGCCGCTTATAATAGTATGATAGATGAGTTGGAAGAAAGTGCGGTTAAACTAGCTGCAAGTGAGCGGGAGCAGGCCTGGAGAGAGATGGCTAAACAGGTGGCACACGAAATTAAAAACCCGTTAACCCCAATGCGTTTAAGTGTACAAAGTTTTGAACGCAATTTTGATAAGAACGATCCCGAAATTCAAGATAAAGTAGCCGAGTATTCTACTACGCTCATCAACCAAATAGATACCATGAGCTCTATTGCAGAGGCTTTTTCAAATTTCGCAAAAATGCCAGCTCAACAAAGTGAGATGCTAAATGTGCCAAAAATAGTAAAGCTGGCGCTGGATATTTTTAATGAAAATTATATTCAATTTAGCAGTGAAAAAGAAGAGATTCTGGCCAAATTTGACCGTACCCAACTTATTAGGGTAATTACCAATTTGGTGAAAAACGCAATACAGGCAATGGAAGGTCAGGAAAATCCGCGAATAATGGTGAGTATTCACGAAGAGGAAGAAAATGTTTGCGTGATCATTTCAGATAATGGGACGGGGATTTCCGAAGAAAATTTAGAGAAGGTATTTGAACCTAAATTTACTACCAAAAGCAGCGGAATGGGACTTGGGCTGGCTATGGTAAAGAATATTGTGGAAACCTATAATGGAAGTATTACCTTTACCTCTAAGCAAGGAAAGGGGACTACTTTTAGAGTACGTTTTCCGAAGTAAAATAAGTAACGAACCAAAAATTTTAAATATGGAATTCGAAAATATTTTAACCGAAAATAACGACGGAATTTTACAGATTATCATTAACCGTCCAAAGAAATTAAACGCACTAAACCGGGATACTATCCAGGAACTCCACGATGCTTTTTTAGATGCAAAGGACGATGAAGAAGTAAAAGTGGTGATCTTAACAGGAACCGGTGAAAAGGCTTTTGTTGCCGGTGCAGATATTAGTGAATTTTCCGATTTTTCTGCAGAAGAAGGCCGGGAGCTTGCAGCCGATGGCCAGGCGAAGTTATTCGATTTTGTAGCCAACTTTCCTAAGCCGGTGATTGCGGCGGTAAATGGATTTGCGCTAGGCGGCGGACTTGAATTGGCTATGGCTGCTCATTTTAGAGTAGCAAGCGATAATGCAAAAATGGGACTTCCCGAAACTTCACTTGGGTTAATTCCCGGATATGGTGGTACACAACGACTTCCGCAACTTGTTGGTAAAGGTCGCGCTATGGAGATGATCATGACCGCAGGTATGATAGATGCTAACCAGGCGCTTCAATATAACCTGGTAAATCACGTTTGTGAGCCTGAAGAATTAATAGAATTTACAGAAAAAATTGCTAAGAAGATTATGAAAAACTCTCTAGTAGCAATGAGTGCTGCAATTAGGGCGGTTAATGCAAATTACGAAGATGGTGTAAATGGTTTTGAAGTGGAAATTAGCGAATTTGGAAGTTCTTTTGGAACCGAAGATTTTAAAGAAGGAACTTCAGCTTTTTTAAATAAACGCAAAGCAGATTTTCCAGGGAAATAATATAAAAGCTTTGACATTCAGAAGATGTCTTTTGAATGTTAAAGCTTATTTTTTATTCTGTTAATTGGATATATTCCATAAATTTGTAATATGTCCAATAATAACGAATTTATCTACGGAAGAGGTGCGCAATTAAATGTTTCTAACCGATTTGATGCGCACAATCACGAGTTTAGGGATGATTTTCTAAATCATTGCGCTACTGAAGGCGATGAAGTGCAAAACTCCAAAACCGTTTTAATAGATACTTTTTCTAAAAGTATTGTGAATAAAGTGACCAGCCCAGATGTGGGCATGGGTTTTTCTTTAAACCCTTATCAAGGTTGCGAACACGGTTGTATTTATTGCTATGCCAGGAATTCTCACGAATACTGGGGCTTTAGTGCCGGGCTTGATTTTGAACAGAAAATTCTTGTAAAAAGAAATGCGGTCCAATTGCTCGAAAAGAAGATTAGCGGTAAAAAATGGGAAGCTGCACCCATAGTGCTTTCCGGAAATACCGATTGTTACCAGCCTATTGAGAAGAAATTGAAAATTACCCGTCAACTACTGGAAACTTTTCTAAAGTACAAACATCCGGTGGGTATTATTACCAAGAATGCTTTGGTGCAAAGGGATATGGATGTTTTACGCGAGCTGGCAGCAGATAATTTAGTACACGTAAACCTCTCGGTTACTTCACTGGAAGAAAAAACCCGTAGGATTCTGGAGCCCAGAACCGCAAGTATTAAAAAACGCCTTGAAACCATAGAAAAACTTTCCAGAGCGAATATTCCCGTTAGTGTTATGATGGCGCCTATAATTCCCGCCATCAATTCTCACGAAATCATGCCTTTGGTGAAAGAGGTTTCTGAAAGGGGCGCACTGGGTGTAGGTTATACCATTGTGCGTTTAAATGGTTCGATCGGTGCAATTTTCACCGATTGGATTAGAAAAACAATGCCAGATAGGGCCGATAAAGTTTTGAATCAAATTGAAAGTGTACACGGTGGGAGTCTCAATGATAGTCGCTTTGGGACAAGAATGAAAGGAGAAGGCGAGTTTGCCGATCAGGTAAAGCAGCAGTTTAAAATAGCGCGAGCTAAATATTTAAAAGGAAGAGAAAGACCATTGCTAAACTGCGATCTACATGAAAAATTTAAAGACGGGCAAATGAAACTGTTTTGAGAGACTTTAGTAGGTTTTAAACACGGTGCAGAATTAGATCATAAATTTTATGATGAATTTATAAGCTTAATGCTGAAATCATTGATATTTTAGAAATAAGAGAAAAACTGATAACTCAAAACTGAAAACTGAGAACATGCCAGAATTACCAGAAGTTGCTTACCAAAAAAAATACGCTGATGCTACTATTTTACATAAGAAGATCGTTAAAGTAGAAACCGGGGATAAAAAGATCTACCAGTCAGATAAAAGTGAATTTGTAGAAACCCTAAAAGACAATCAATTTACCGGAAGCGAACGCCTGGGGAAATACTTATTTCTAAATTTAGAAAAGAATGGCGTTTTGGTAGTGCATTTTGGAATGACGGGAAAACTGGAATACTATCAACATGAGGAGATGCCCAAATATGCGCAACTCACACTTACTTTCGAAGATCATTCCAGGGTTTCCTTTACCTGCCCGCGTAAATTCGGGAAACTTTATTTAGCTAAAAATTTAGCTGAGTTTCAGAAAGCGAACGATCTGGGAGTTGATGCACTTGCCCTTACAAAAAAACAGTTTTTCGAAATTTTAGATGGTAAAACCGGAACGATCAAAGGCTTGCTTATGAATCAAAAACTAATCGCTGGAATTGGAAATTTGTATGCCGATGAGGTGCTTTTTCAATCTAAAGTTCATCCAACAAGCAAAGTTGATAAACTTTCGGAAAAAGAGAAGCAGGAGGTTTTTAAAGAGATCGAAGAAGTATTGGAAGTGGTAAAAGAAGCCAGGGTAGAAGGGAAGAAACTCCCGAAGTCTTATCTAACTAAGGCGCGCAAAAAAGACGCAGAATGCCCCAGGGAGAACGGTAAAATTGAACAAATTAAAGTTTCTGGGAGAACTACTTATTTTTGTCCTACCTGTCAACAGGAAAAATCTTAGAATTTAAACTTTTCCGTTCCACTCCGCATAAAATTGCTCCAGGTAAAGTTCCATAAATTCATGGCGCTTTTGTGCGATCTCCTTTCCTGTTTTAGTGTTCATTCGGTCTTTTAGTAAAAGCAATTTTTCATAAAAATGATTGATGGTGGGTGCAGTAGAAGCTTTGTATTCTTCTTTGCTCATATTCAGTTCTGGCTTAATTTCTGGATCGTAAAGAGCGCGGGCTTTAAAGCCGCCATAATTAAAGGTTCGGGCAATTCCTATCGCACCCAACGCATCTAACCTGTCGGCATCCTGAACAATCTCCAATTCTATAGAATTAAATTCCTGCTGAATATTTCCGCCTTTAAAAGATACATTTTCGATGATTTTTACCACGTGATCTATAACTTCAGGATCAACCTGTTCTTTCTGAAGAAATGTTGATGCCACTTTGGGTCCAACACTTTCATCCCCATTATGAAATTTAGAATCTGCGATATCGTGCAGCAAAGCTCCTAATTCCACGATAAAAAGATCAGCATCTTCACTTTTTGCGATCAGTTTAGCATTATTCCAAACCCGCTGAATATGAAACCAGTCGTGACCACCTTCAGCATTTTTAAGGGTTTCTTTTACGAAGGCTTCGGTGTTTTTTAATATTTGGGGTCTGTTCATTGATGATAATTAAACCTCACAGGTCTCCAAAACCTGTAAGGTTTGGTTGTTATTTTATATCTGCAATAATTGTTCTTTCAACTTTTGCCGCTAAACTTTCAGGATCGCCCGATGCTACAGGAATAGGCTCGTGAACTTTCACTTTTATATGAACGCCGGGTTCCATCGGGAAATTACCATGTTTAAAAAGTTTCCATGAATTATTTATGGTAATGGGAACTATTAAAGCTTCGGGCATTTGTTTAAAAAGTAGTTGCATTCCACTAACTGCAAATCTTTTTGGAGCTCCATCCCGGCTGCGGGTTCCTTCAGGAAAAATCACCGCAGAACGATTAGTTTCATTAAGATACTTTGCGAATTTAGCCATTTTAGTAAGCGATTCCCGCTTATTCTTTCGGTCTATTAAAACCGAACCTCCATGGCGTAAATTAAAAGAAATACTGGGAATTCCTTTTCCCAATTCCTTTTTACTTACAAATTTTGGATGGTGCTTCCGCAAATACCAGATTATTGGAGGAATATCATACATTCCCTGGTGGTTTGATATAAATATGCAGGGCTTCTCGATAGGGATATCCTGGGGATTTTCAAAGGTAAATCGTGTTCCTAATACATTTAGGCAACGCATTAAAAAGAAATTAAAAATATCTACACTTTTTTTATGAGCCTGGTATCCGCCAAGGTTTAAGCACAGCCACTGGATTGGATGAAAAACCAGCAGATTTAAAAAAAAGAAAAAATAGAATAAAACCGTTAAGGGGTATGAAAGTATTTTTTTCATCACATAGATTATGCGGCTAAATTAAGTATTTAAGCCGAAAACCTACAAATACAAATGTGGGAAAGGGAAATAAAAAAGGTCTGAAAGAGCTTTAAGAACGTCATCCTGAATTTATTTCAGGATCTAACTTATAATTAGGTTAGAAGCTGAAACAATCCCGATGCTTCGGGGCAGCTTGACGAAAAGTGATCTTTCAGACCTTTTTCTATGATTTATACTAGCTGCCGCTTAACAGAACTCGTTATAAGCTCCGGTAAGGTTCTCAGCAATCATTTCAGCCGGGCGGCCTTCAATGTGGTGACGCTCTAGCATATGTACTAATTCACCATCTTTAAAAAGTGCCATAGAAGGCGAAGATGGAGGGAAAGGTACCATTAAGCTACGAGCTTTGTCTGTAGCTTCTTTGTCAACCCCTGCGAAAACAGTTACTAAATTATCTGGTTTCTTTGCATTCTGTAAAGAGATTCTGGCGCCTGGTCTTGCATTAGCGGCAGCACATCCACAAACCGAATTTACAACTACCAGGGTAGTTCCTTCTTTCTTCATTGCGTTCTCTACATCTTCTACAGTGTGTAATTCTTCAAAACCAATGCTGGTAAGGTCTTCACGCATAGGTTTTACTAAATCTGCTGGATACATATATTTGTTTTTTTTGTATTAAACTTTAGTAAGTAACAAAGATACCAAATTAACTTCAGCTGCCCATATTCCAATTAATTATGTGCGAATAGCTTAAATTGATGAACTTGACTAAATATTTGGTCGAAATGCACGACTCAAGCTAACAAAATTTCGGGCGAAGGCTTTGGGGCTTTTGAATCTCATTTAATGAGTAAAATAGTATCTTTGCCGCTTATTTAAAATTTTCTTCATGTTTAAATGGATTGCCGCAGTACTTGGCTATATGTATTTCCGGTTTCCGGGAGCGATTTTAGGTTTTATAATAGGAACGCTTATAGATAACTGGACGCGCGGAAGTGGCGGTGCATTTAAACAAATGTTTGGGCAGCAGGAAGAGCAAAAAGTTTCTCCAGGCGATTTTGAACTTAACCTACTTTCTTTATGTTCCCTTGTAATTAAAGCCGATGGCCAGGTTTCTCAGTCTGAAATGGACTATGTACGCTCCTATTTTGTTCAGGCTTACGGGAAAGAACGCGCCAATGCAACATTTAGAACCTTTAATGAACTAATTAAAAATCGTGAAATTTCGGCATCAAGAATTTCACAATATTTGGCTGCCAGAACAAAGTATCCTGCGCGTTTGCAAATTATTCACTTTCTCTTCGGAATAGCGCAAGCCGATGGCCGCGTTAGTGAAGCTGAGGCTCGCGTGATCCAGGAAATTGCCGGCTATCTTAGAATTGGCCGAATGGATTTTGAAAGCCTAAAAGCCATGTTCTTTAAATCGGCCGATAATGCTTATAAAATCCTTGAAATTGAAAAATCGGCTACTGATGCTGAGGTTAAAAAAGCATACAGAAATATGGTTAAAAAATATCATCCCGATAAATTAGGCCATATGGATGAAGCTTATAGAAAAGGAGCTCGCGAAAAATTCAATAAAGTCCAAGAAGCCTACGACCAAATTCAGAAGGAACGCGGACTTTAGAAATTATATTTTAAATTCAGCATAAAATTTCTGCCCGGGCTACTCACATTAAATGCTCTTAAAATTGACATATGGTCTACATAGTTTTTATTTAAAGTATTATAAACTGTAATGCCCGTTTCCAGCTGATCGTTTCCTAAATTAAATTTCTTACTTACTCCTAAATTAAGCAAAGTATAACCGGCTGTAGTTTCTTCGTTAAGACCGGCCCTGTTCTGGTCACTTACCAATCTTAATTTTGAAAAAGCATAGAGCGATCTATCTTTTAAGCCAAAATAGCCAACTTCCAGATTAAAATTATCTGGGGGAATAAAACTCAAGTTTCTATCGTTTTTAAGATCTTCTGCCCTTACAATAGCTCCTGAAAATTTTGTTTCCAGGCGTTGTTGTTGAAGCCAGGTATGTTTTATCTCAAATTCAAATCCGTATAAGTTAGCATCGGTTTGGAGGTAAGACCAAACTTCCAGATTTTGATTTGGCAAGCTTTCATCGGTAGCAGTGAAATAAATAGAATTGTTTACCCGGCTACCAAATGCTGAAAAAGTACTTTCAAACCTGTTGTTTCTGTAGGTATAACTTAAATCTGCCTGTACACTTTGTTCCCTGCCAAATTGATCGTTTCCCTTTTCAAATCGGCTGGTGCCGGGATGCGGACCGTTAGAGAATAATTCAGCCAGATCTGGCGCTCTAAAACCGGTAGAGAAGTTAAATTTTAATTGGTTGTTAGCATTGAATTTTTTAGTAGCGCCAATAGAACCCGTAAAACCATTAAATGTTCTGGTAAGTTTTCGATTTTCAGGATTTCCGGGAAGAATAAAGTCTTCTGCCATTAGTTCTTCCGAACTGGCATCAGCAGTAACATTTCTATAGTCGTAACGAAGGGCGCCCTGAAAAAACCAACTGTCAATATCTAAACTGGCCAGGTAGTAAATTCCGTTTTCAAAGATTTCGGCATCAGGAATTAGAAATTCCTGCGAATTTTTAATATTCTGGGTTTTTACAAAACTTCCCTGGGTTCCTAAGCTATGTTTTATTTTTCCGTTAGGTAAAGTTATTCTTGCATTGTAAAAGCTATGATTTTGCTGCAATCCAAGATCTACAAGACCAAAATCCTGCTCCACTTCCTTTCTATTATTTGAGTGATGTGAAAGGTGCAAAGAAGTTTCAAAATTCTCGTGTTGTGTAGTTTGATTATAAGAAAGTAAATAATCTTTTACTTCCTGAAACGGCAGTTGCATTTCCCTATCGTTTCGGCTGGTTGCAAGGCTTTTTGAATCCTGCATTTCTTCATCTAGGATTATCCCTAAATTCTGGTCATTAAAGGAAAATGATAATTTATTCTGAAAGTTTTCTTTTTCAATTCCGGTGTGTAGTCTTAGTGTCTTCGTATTGAATCGGCTGTTTCCAATTAATCTTCCATTCCCGTTTTTATAATCGGCGTGATTTTCATAGGCAAGATCGGTAGCTATAAAAATTCCATTTTCAAAAGATTTCCCCAGAGAAACATAGGTGCGAATACCGTTAGAAACGCTATTAAAAGTAGTCCCAATATTTCCGGAAAGCTTAGTAGATTCTTTATAAAACTCATCATCCTGGGTGAGTAGAACACCGCCCAAAGCACCTGAACCATATAAAACGGAAGCAGGACCTTTAATAACTTCTACTTTTTTAATACCAAGGTCATTAATTCCCAGGCCGTGATCTGCGCCCCACTGGTGATTTTCCAGCTTATTTCCCTGGTAAATAGTAACTACCCTCGAGAAGCCAAGTCCGCGGATAAAAGGTTTCACGATACCCTGTCCAAACTCTGCTCCATAAACGCCAGGAATTTCCCGTAAACTACCCATCATCCCGTTAGGATTTCCTTTAGTTTCAATACCCCGCATATCTATGCTGGATACATTATAAGGGGTGCGGCGTGTAAGCCCCGTTTGTGTATCTACAATCAAGACCTCATTAAGTTCTTCAGAAGATTTCTTCAGTTCAACATTAAGGGTTTTGCTTTGTTCTTCTTTTATTAGAATTTCATGATTAACCTTTTTAAAACCAATAGCGCTAATCTCAATACTATGATTCCCTGCCGGAATATTTTTCAATAGGAATTTACCGTCCTTATCTGCAGTAGTGCCAAGGTTTGAAGCTTTGATGTAGACATTTGCAAAAGCCACAGTGCTGCCTTCGGAAGTGATTTCTCCCGAAAGTTTTCCCTGCTGGGCAAAGCCAGAAAAACTAGTTAGTGTAAAGAATATTATTGCTAATGTTTTCATTTTCTTATTTTTGTCAAAACTATAAAATAAATTTAGATAAGTCTAAAAATTGGTTTTTAATTTTAAAAATGTATTTTTGGGAAATGCAAACTACCTCCAAGTTAGATATCGAGGTGCTGGTGGCTTTGAATTTCGATTATCAAGTAAATTAGAAGTATGTTTAGTTTTTCAGAAGAAAATTATCTTAAAGCGATTTTTCATTTAGAAAGAAAGTACCAGGCCGGTGTGAGTACTAATGCCCTGGCGGAAGAAATGGAGACCAAGGCTTCCTCGGTGACCGATATGATTAAAAAACTATCGGAAAAAGAATTGGTGATCTATAAGAAATACCAGGGAGTAAAACTGAGTGAATTGGGAGGGAAGACCGCTATCCAGGTAATTAGAAAGCACCGGTTGTGGGAATATTTTTTGGTAGAAAAGCTCAATTTTAATTGGGATGAAGTACACGATATAGCCGAACAGCTGGAACATATTAAATCTGAAAAACTTACCCGGGAGTTAGATAAATTCCTTGGTTTTCCTAAACGGGATCCTCACGGAGATCCTATTCCTGATGCTGAAGGAAACTTTAGTGTAGCTAATAAAATGCTGCTTTCTGAATTGGGGAAAGCAGAAAAAGGAATTTGTGTAGGCGTAAAAGATTCTTCATCAGAATTTTTAAGGTTTTTAGACAAGAACAATATTTCCCTGGGGAAAGAAATTAAAGTACTTGAAAAAGAAGCTTTTGATGGGTCGATGCTAATTCTCATAGAAGAGAGAGAATTAAGAATTTCACAACTAATATCAAATAATCTATATATAAAAATACAATAGATGGAAGAATTAATCGCTTATTTTGAGCAATTAGATCCGGTAACGGCAGCATTACTGGCTACAATTTTTACCTGGTTACTTACCGCTGCGGGAGCTTCCCTGGTTTTTCTATTTAAAAAGATGAATAGAAAGTTATTTGACGGTATGCTAGGGTTTACCGGTGGTGTTATGGTGGCTGCAAGTTTTTGGAGTTTATTGGCGCCAGGAATAGAAATGAGCCCCGGAGAAGGTTTTGAGAAAACAGTACCGCCTCTTGTAGGATTTGGGATGGGAGCACTTTTTCTATTCGGACTTGATAAAATACTGCCTCACCTGCATGTAAACTTTAAAATGAATGAAACCGAAGGAATTAAAACTCCCTGGCATAAATCTGTTTTACTTACCCTTGCAATTACGTTGCATAATATTCCTGAAGGTTTAGCGGTTGGTGTGCTTTTTGGAGCTGCGGGTGCAGGTTTGGAAGGGGCTAGTATTGGTGGCGCTGTGGCTCTTGCTATTGGAATTGGTTTACAAAACTTTCCTGAAGGTTTTGCGGTTGCCATGCCGCTTCGAGGGCAGGGAATGAGCCGTTGGAAAAGTTTTAATTTTGGTCAGCTTTCGGCTATTGTCGAGCCTTTTGCTGCGGTGCTTGGTGCCTGGGCTGTAATGACTTTTGAGCCTATTTTACCATATGCACTTTCTTTTGCCGCCGGTGCGATGATCTTTGTTGTGGTGGAAGAAGTTGTGCCAGAATCTCAAAAGGGGAATTTTACCGATATACCAACTATGGGCTTTATTTTAGGCTTTATGGTGATGATGACCCTAGATGTTGGTTTGGGTTAAAATCTCTTGCAACATTTTAGTTGAGGTATAGTCTTTTTAATAAAGAACTATGCAAATAAACTCGAGATATATGAAATTGACTTACAATAACAGCATTTTTCCCGTTTTAAAATCAGCTTTGTTGGTTCTTAGTCTTTTTCTTTTTACTATTTCAGCATCAGCGCAAGATGAAGCTGAAATTAAAACATATTTTGCAGAAACTCAGCTGGGAGAATCTTTCAATTTTAATGAAAGAACAATCCGGTTTAAAGAAGTGTTGGTAGACTCAAGATGCCCGAGCGATGTAACCTGTGTGAGAGCCGGGGAAGCAAAAATTCTGGTAGAAATATTTAAAGATGAAAAATCTTTAGGGCAAGAAATTATTACGGTGGGAGCAAATTTGAATTCTTTTAAAACCAGCCTGGCTAAATTTTTTGGGGAAGAATTGGACATAGAATTCCTTTCACTTTCTCCATATCCTAAAACTTCAAGGAAGATAAAAGCTTCAGATTATCAACTTAAGTTGAAAGTAACAGAGAGGGTGGAAGATTAACTACAACCACAACCTGAAACTCCGCAAGCTTTGGTCTTTTCAGACTTCTTTTTTAAGAATGCAGGTTTCCAAATAAATTTTGTCAAAATATATCCCAATGCGATCGCGAAGGTTATAAAAACGAGAATTTCCTGAATTAATTCCATAATATTTAAGTCGTTTTATACTATTTAACTTACACTTATTTTAATAATTGAAAAGCTGCTAATGCTACAAAGTAGGCGAATAAGGTCATTACCACCAGCTGCAAAACAGGCCATTTCCAGGTGTTGGTTTCTTTTTTGACAATAGCTAAAGTACTCATACATTGCATGGCGAATGCATAGAACAATAGCAAGCTGACCCCACTGGCGAAAGTGAATAGTGGACCACCCAAAATTGGATTTATCTCCGCAGCCATCCGGTTTTTAATGGTTTCTTCTTCATCGCTGCCTACGCTGTAGATTGTAGCCAAAGTCCCTACAAAAACTTCACGAGCAGCAAAAGAACTTATTATAGCAATTCCAATTTTCCAGTCGTAACCCAAAGGCGCAACAACCGGCTCAATACCTCTTCCCATAATCCCGATATAGGAATTTTTTAATTTGAAGGAAGCAATTTCTTCATCAAGCTCATCTTCTGTGATATTGCTTTGCTCGTCATATTGCTCGCTCACAATTTCACTGGCATTATTAAAATTATCTCCCGGCCCATAACTGGCTAGAACCCACAAAATAATTGAAATTGCGAGGATTATTTTCCCGGCTCCAAAAACGAAAGATTTGGTTTTTTCAACCACATTGATGGCAATATTTTTTCCCATTGGCATCTTGTAGTTAGGCATTTCTATAACAAAGTGGCTTCGGTTTTTAATTTTTAGGATCTTATTCAATATCCACGCAGAACCAATAGCCACACCAAATCCTAAAAGATACAGCAGCATTAAGGTTAACCCCTGGAGGTTAAAACCCCAAACGGCTCGATCTGGAATTACCAGCGCAATTATTATTAAATAAACCGGTAAGCGTGCTGAACAGGTGGTAAAGGGTACCACCAAAATGGTGATTAAACGCTCTTTCCAGCTTTCAATATTTCTGGTTGCCATCACAGCAGGAATTGCGCAAGCTGTTCCTGAAACTAAAGGCACCACACTTTTTCCGCTAAGTCCAAATTTTCGCATAATTCGGTCCATTAAAAATACTACCCGACTCATATAACCGGTTTCTTCAAGGATGGAAATAAAGAAAAACAGGAACGCGATTTGGGGTATAAAAATAACAATACCACCAAGTCCGGGAATAATGCCTTCAGCAATAAGATTGGTAAAAGCTCCGGCCGGTAAAGTAGTTTTTGTCCATTCACTTAAAAAAGCGAAAGTTTCATCAATAAGATCCATTGGATAGCTGGACCAACTATAAATCGCCTGGAAGATCAACAAAAGAATACCAAAAAATATGGTATAACCCCAAACTTTGTGAGTAAGAATGCGATCTAAACGAGAACGAAGGTCTTTTGCAGAACTGGCATCCACTTTCATCGTTTCTTTTAAGACCCCGTTTATAAACTGGTATCTTAAAATGGTTTCTTTATGTTGAAGTTTCTTTAGCTCGGTATGAGATTTAGTATCAAAATGATCGGAATTTGTAATTTCATTCCGATTGATATTACCAAAGTTTACATCTTGAGTAATTACCAGCCAAAGTTTATAAAGTGATTGCTTCGGAAAAGCTTTTCGTAAGCGATCAAAATATTCAGGAGCAATAACTGATGCATTTACACAAGGCTCGTCTGAGATATGCCGATAATTGATTATCGCTTCTTTGAGTTCATCAATCCCGGTATTTTTTCTGGCGCTTACCAGAACTACTTTAGTATTTAATCGTTCTTCCAGCAGATCTACATCCAGCGAAATTCCTTTTCGCTCCATCCTGTCGGCCATGTTTATAACCAGGATAGTAGGAATTCCAAGATCTTTAATTTGTGTAAAAAGGAGTAAGTTTCGTTTTAGGTTTTCTACATCGCTAACTACAACCGCAACATCTGGATAATCTTTATCACTTTTATTCAGTAATAATTCTATTACCACATTTTCATCTAAAGAAGAGGCGTTAAGGCTGTAGGTTCCCGGAAGGTCTAAAATATGGGCTTTAAGGCCACGCGGTAGTTTACAAATTCCTTCTTTTTTTTCAACCGTGATACCAGGATAATTACCCACTTTTTGATTAAGACCGGTGAGCTGATTAAATACAGAGGTCTTACCGGTATTGGGATTTCCTATTAACGCAACATTTATTTGTTTAGCCATGTTAGCTTATAAGGTCAATTTCTATAAGTAAAGCGATCTCTCTTCTAATGGCCAGGTGGCTGCCGTTAATGTTTAAATACATAGGGTCTCTAAAAGGAGCCATTTGTAGCATTTCCACTTCATTGCCCGGCAAACAACCCATTTCGAGTAATTTTAGCGGAATATTTTCTTCTGAAAATTCCTTGATAATTCCGCGTTCACCACGTTTTAAGTCGGCCAGAGTTCGTTTCACTTTTTATTTAGATTGATTTTAAACAAGACAAAAGTAAGGTAAAATTTCAGCAGTAAAAAATTTCCATAGAAAAACTCCCTTTTAACGATATTCCCGTTTTAAAACCTTGATATCGTGCATTAGGTTTTCTATGGCTTCGGCATCGGTACCATCATAAAAACCTCGAATTCTTTTTTCTTTATCTACGAGTACAAAATTCTCGGTATGAATCATATCGTACGGTCCGCCATCACCATTGCTTTTTGAAGCGAGGTAAGATTTTCGAGCCAGCTCATAAATATGTTTTTTATCACCTGTAACTAGATTCCATTTTTTGTCCATTACACCTTTTTCTTCGGCATAAGCTTTTAAAACCGGTACAGAATCGGTTTTTGGGAAGACTGTATGAGAAAGTAATAAGACTTCAGGATCGTCTTTAATTTTCTCCTGAATTTTCAGCATATGATCAGTCATTACCGGGCAAATGGTGAGGCAGGTGGTGAAAAAGAAATCGGCTACATAAATTTTATCCTTATAATAATCCTGGGTAATGGTATCGCCATTCTGGTTAATAAGTTCAAAGTCTTTTACGGTGTGGTATTTTCTAACATAGCGCACCGTAGAATCTACAAGCTCGGCATTTACCATATCTGGTTGATAAACGGGGAGAGTTTCTTCGGGTTTTAGCAGAGAGTAAATACTATAAATAATAATTACTGAGAGTATAAACAGTACAATGGCAAATTTCTTTAGCCAGGAAAAGAGATTACGCATACTATTAATTTTACTCGATATTCGAGATTTTAATTTTTTGAACTTAGTCTTCCTGAAATTAAATTTCAGTAAAAGCTGATGCAAAATTAAGTGCTAGCAATCAATTAGTCGCAGTTTAAAACCTAAAATTTCAGCTCACTAAAACAGGAAGGCTTTTAACTTTTGTAGGAGATTATAAAAGGTTACTTTTGTGCGATTTAAAATTTGAAGCATTACGAATGGATCCATTTATAGTTAAAGCCATACAGTTACTGTTAAGCTTGTCTTTATTAATAGTCTTACACGAACTTGGGCATTTTATTCCCGCTAAATTATTTAAAACCAGAGTAGAGAAATTCTTTTTGTTCTTCGACGTGAAATTCGCGCTTTTTAAGAAGAAGATCGGCGGAACAGAATATGGTATTGGATGGCTGCCTTTGGGTGGTTATGTGAAAATATCGGGAATGATAGATGAAAGTATGGATAAGGAGCAAATGGCAAAACCGCCAGAGCCCTGGGAATTTAGAAGTAAACCGGCGTGGCAACGACTTATTATTATGCTTGGTGGGGTTACGGTAAACCTTGTGCTTGGTTTCCTTATTTATATGATGATCATGTTTGTTTGGGGTAAAAACTACGTAGGTCCAGATGAAATGCCTAAAGGTTTTGCAATTGCCGAAGAATTTAAACAATACGGTTTTGAGGATGGTGACCGTGTTTTGCAACTAAACGGAGAAGATTTGCAGAATAGTACCGATGTAAATAGGTATTTATTTATGCGAGATGTAAACAGCATAACTGTTTTGCATCAAAATGGCGAAGAAGAGACTATTGAAGTTCCTGAAAATATTGGAGAACAAATGTGGGAAAAAGGCGTAATGTTACCTTTTATTCCTATTCAAAATCCGGTTATAGAGGAAGTTACCGCCGATAAAGCTGCCGAAATTGCTGGCCTGCAAAAAGGAGATAGTATTATTTCTGTAAACGAGCAGGAGATTGGTTATTGGCACGAAATAGGTAAAATCACCAAAGAAAATAAGGAAAAAGAAATAGAGCTGGTTTTTAAGAGAGATAATGATATTAAAAGCATTATGATCACGCCAGATGAAGAAGGAATGCTTGGGTTTAGTATAAAATCTAACTATGAAATAAAGCAGCAAAAATATGGTTTTGTAGAAAGTATAAAACAAGGTTTTGATTATGGTTACTGGACACTACACGATTATGTGGCTCAGTTTAAATATGTTTTTACACAAAAAGGCGCTACACAGTTAGGCGGATTTGGAGCCATTGGCGGGATGTTTCCCGATACCTGGGATTGGAAAGGTTTTTGGCATACTACAGCACTTATTTCTATAATCCTGGCCTTTATGAATATTTTACCTATCCCGGCTTTAGATGGTGGGCACGTGATGTTCCTGCTTTATGAAATGGTAACCGGAAGAAAACCTAACGATAAATTTATGGAAATTGCCCAAATGGTTGGCTTTTTCATCTTAATTGCCCTGGTGCTTTATGCCAATGGGAATGACGTATATCGCTGGTTATTTGAATGATAGAATACCAATTGAATTTTATCAGAAAAAAACCTGAAAAAAATTCAATTTTTGTTTTGCGGTGATTTAAAATTTGGTTTATATTTGCAACCGCAAAAGAGCAAAACACTCCTCCTTAGCTCAGTTGGTTAGAGCATCTGACTGTTAATCAGAGGGTCCTTGGTTCGAGCCCAAGAGGGGGAGCAACTCGCGAAAAGCCTTACAGAAATGTAAGGCTTTTTTGTTTTACAGCTTTTTCTGAAGAATCTGCGTTACAGTTCTACCACTAAAATTTTTTACTAGTCTCAAATTGTACCTCTTCTAGTTGACTGAAAATTTTTCGGTTTAAATATTCCTCATCAAATTCTCCTTTATTTAATAATTTCTTTAGAATAATGGTTTTGAGGTGTAACTTTTCTAAATTTTTGATACTTATTATCAAAATACAATTGATCATTCATTAAAAAACTTCATCACTTAAAATCCTATTTCGATTTTATCAACCCCAATCTATTATGAAAAAAATACTACTTGTAATTCTGCTATCAACTTTAGGTTTTAAAGCAAGCGCTCAGGAAAAAGACAATGAACAGATAGATAAATAACTTCGGAAAGATTGAATTGGGCTTTCACGGATTGAGTTTTGGATATGAATTGCCCATTTCGAATAAATTTGTTTGGGAAAATGCTATCGGCGCAGGAATGGGAATGAATGCAAGAGGCAATAGTGCTAACTATACCTTAGATGTTGTAAGACCTGTTCCTTTTTTGAAATCTAAACTTAAATTTGTCTATAATATTAATAAGCGAATTAAGAAGGAGAAAATTACTGTAAATAATTCTGGAAATTATGTGGCGCTGCAAACTAAATATTCATTCGGAAAAAGCGGTAGTTTCACGTATAATCCTGCATTACTAACCGAAGTGCACTGGGGACTTCAACGAAGCTTGGGTGGCAATTTTATATTTAACACACATATTGGGCTTGGTTTTGTAAGTGATTTTGATACCAGTAGCACGGCTTTCTCGCCTACTTTTGGTTTGGCATTTGGATATCGCCTATTTTAATTTGTTTGAATTCTTGAGGTTGTTTTCGTAAATTCTGAATTATGAAAAAGACTATTCAGAATGTAGAAATTGAAGTTTCTAAAGGAGATATCGCCAATCAACCTGAAATTGAAGCTGTGGTAAATGCAGCAAATGCTCAACTCACTACTGGCGGCGGCGTGGCGGGAGCAATTCATAGTGCTGCAGGACCGGGACTTTATGAAGAGTGTAAGCCTCTTGCGCCTATTTCTCCCGGAGAGGCCGTTATTACCGGCTCTCATAAATTACCGAACAAATATGTGATTCATTGTCTGGGGCCGGTCTACGGTCGGGATAATCCGGCTGACAAACTTTTGGGAAATTGCTATAAAAATGCGTTGAAATATTCAGAAGATAAGCAGGTGAAGTCTGTGGCTTTCCCCGCTATTTCAACCGGAGTATTTGGTTATCCTATAAAAGAAGCGACCAGGATCAGTTTTAATACAATTTTAGCCGAAATCCCAAAGCTTAAACACCTGCAAAAGCTTAAATTTGTTTTATTCAGTGAAGCAGATCTTAAGATTTACGAAGCGATGCTTGACGAAGTTTAAACTAACTAAAAGCTATGCTAGATTTTTCAGCTACTTATACCGACCAGTATCAACTGGCGATGGCGCAGGTATATTTTAAAAAAGGCCAAAAAGATTACACCGCAATATTTGATTATTATTTTAGAAAACTTCCTTTCAATGGTGGCTACGCAATTTTTGCCGGGCTTCAGGATCTGTTGGAGATCATTGAAAATATAAAATTTAGCGATAAAGACCTGGAATACCTTAAAAAGCAGGATTTTGATGATGATTTCCTGGAATATCTAAAAGATTTTAAATTCCGCGGAAATATTAATTCGG
Organism: Salegentibacter mishustinae; assembly: GCF_002900095.1. NCBI lineage: Bacteria > Pseudomonadati > Bacteroidota > Flavobacteriia > Flavobacteriales > Flavobacteriaceae > Salegentibacter > Salegentibacter mishustinae. Next base: position 729,605 of record NZ_LLKN01000002.1, read on the forward strand.
TTCAGGAAGGGGACGTGGTTTTTCCGACGCGGCCTGTTTTGCAGGTAGAAGCCAATATCATTGAGGCGCAAATAATTGAAACTATTTTACTGAATTTACTCAATTTTCAAACCTTAGTTGCCACAAAAGCAAGTAGGATAAAATTGGTTTCTGGAGAGCGCACTTTGTTAGATTTTGGTTTGCGACGGGCCCAGGGGCCTGGAGGTTACTATGCTACCCGCGCGGCTATTGTTGGCGGTTTTCATGGGACGAGCAATGTAATTGCCGGTAGGGATTTTGATATTCCTGTTTCAGGAACTATGGCACATTCCTTTATTCAAAGTTATGATGAGGAAATCACTGCTTTTAGAGATTTCGCTGAAGGAAGACCAAAAGATTGTGTGTTGTTAGTAGATACTTACGATACGCTTAAAAGCGGTGTGCCAAATGCGATTACAGTCGCAAAGGAAATGGAGGAGCGCGGTCAAAAATTAATGGCTATTAGGCTTGATAGTGGAGATTTAGCTTATCTCTCTAAGCAATGCAGAAAAATGCTGGACGAGGCCGGATTGGATTATGTGAAAATTGCAGCTTCTAATCAATTAGATGAAAATGTGATAAAAAGCTTGCTGGAACAAGGCGCCAGGATAGATGTTTTTGGTGTGGGTACTAACCTTGTTATTGGAAGTCCCGATGCCGCTTTAGACGGGGTTTATAAATTAGCTTATTCCCACGGCAAACCAAGAATTAAAATTTCTGAAAGTATTATTAAGGTGACGCTTCCGCATAAAAAACAAGTATATCGTTTAAGGGATGCTGAAGGACATTGCGTTGGAGCCGATCTAATAGCTCTTTTTGAAGAAAATGATATTGAAAATATGATACACCCCTTTGAACCTTATAAGCAGATGCGAATTGGGGAATTACAAAAAGAACCCTTGCTTCAGCCAGTAATGGAAAATGGAGAAAATAAATTAGAGCATAAATCCCTTCAGGAAATTGCTGAATACAGCAAAAGCAGGCTTGCAGAGCTTTCTATAGAATATAAACGATTCAACAACCCACATATTTACAAAGTGGGGATTACAGAAGCTTTAAAAGCAGAACGGGATAAATTAATTGCTTCTTATCAAAAATAAGATTTATGAAAACGCTAATTATTGTAGATCCACAAATCGATTTTATGCCCGGTGGTTCCCTTGCGGTGCCAAATGGAGATGAAATTATACCGATAATAAACGAGCTTCAGGAAAAATTTGATCTGGTGATCGCCTCCCAGGATTGGCATCCAGAAGGTCACGCCAGTTTTGCCAGTAGTCATAAAGGAAAAAACGTATTTGAAACCATTGAGCTAAATGGAATTGAACAAGTGATGTGGCCGGAACATTGTGTTCAAAATACTGAGGGCGCCGAATTTCATAAAGAGCTGAAAACCGCGAAAATTGAAGCAATTTTTAGAAAAGGAACCAGTCTGGAAATTGATAGTTATAGTGCCTTTTATGATAACAGGCATTTAAAATCTACTGGCCTTTCTGGCTATTTAAAAGAGAAGAATGCAGAAGATCTTTATTTCTGCGGACTTGCAGCTGAAATTTGTGTACATTTTACCGCTAAAGATGCAATTAAAGAAGGTTTTAAAGCTACAATAATAGAAGATGCTACACGAGCGCTAAACGCGGAAGATTTTGAAAAAGCAAAAGCAGAATTAAAAGATTTAGGCGGTAAGGTTATTACTTCTTCAACTATTGAAAATTGATGTAATAAACATAGCCTACATTAAACCAAAAAATATAATCATTAAACTTATTTTGAGGCGCATTAATATTTAGTCCGTCAATCCAGTCGCTGCCATAATATTGTCCGCGAGCTTCAATTAAAAGGTCGTGTCTAAAACCTAATCTGTAACGAACACCAAGCCCGCCAACTATAGAATAGGTGCTGCCGCGTTCAAAATCCATTCCGCCAATAAAAGTTGGGAATACATTCTTGGGATTCTCCAATGAACCGAGATCAGAATACGCATCAGCTTTATAAGACACAAAATGTCCGCCTAAACTTATATAAGGGGAGAACATATATCCCGAATGCGTAAAATCCCGAATTCGAAAAGGATGGTATTCCAGGTGTATCCCACCTTCAATAATTTCACTTTCCCCATGCATTGCTCTAAGTAACTGCCCTCCAATAGTATTCTTTCTGGCCACAGGGCCAAAATGTTCTAACTTGGAGTAGAAATAATCCAGCTCATTTCTAATTCTAAAGTGGTTGGTGAAAAAAGAAGCCGCCTGGGAGTAGTGGCAGTCGGTTTTGTAGGCAAAATTCATATAATGGGAAATCCCTATCCCGTAACCCGCATTGTTAAGGTTGTTTTTTACATTCCAGCGTTCCCCGTAATCTGTAAAAAAAGAAGCCGGGCCTGCTTTAACAGCAATTTCGTGAGCAATCCCAAATTGGGAATATCCCTTTACCTGGAAGAGTAATATAAAAACAATAAGAGGTAAAAATATCTTGTAATTGCGCATTACTTCAGACTTGGGCGAGCAACAAATATATAAAAACTACTTTAACAAAAAATTATAGATTTCATTCTGTCTGTAAATTCTTAAAATGGAGACGTTAATATTATATGAAAAGATAAAAATTTGAGGTCATTTTTTATAGAACTCATATATTTGCAACATAAAACACAGTTTTTTTTATAAACTATTTGTAGTATCACGCAATATGGAACAAAATATACAAGATTTCCTGGATAAAGTATCTCAAAGAAATCAAAACGAACCGGAATTCATGCAGGCAGTGCACGAAGTTTCTGAAACTATTATTCCTTTTATAGAAGAGAATAAAAAGTATCAAAACATGCAATTGCTGGAACGTATGGTAGAGCCAGAACGAGTAATTATGTTTAGAGTGTCCTGGTTGGATGATGAAGGTAATATTCAAGTAAATCGCGGTTTTAGAATTCAAATGAATTCAGCAATAGGACCTTATAAAGGCGGATTGCGTTTTCACCCTTCTGTAAACTTAAGTATACTTAAATTTCTTGCTTTTGAGCAGGTATTTAAGAACAGCCTTACTACTTTACCAATGGGTGGAGGAAAAGGTGGATCTGATTTTGACCCAAAAGGAAAATCTGATAACGAGGTGATGCGTTTCTGCCAGAGCTTTATGACAGAGCTTTATCGCCATATTGGCCCAGATACCGATGTTCCTGCTGGAGATATTGGAGTTGGTGCCCGTGAAGTTGGTTATATGTTTGGCCAGTACAAGAGATTGCAAAATGAATTCACAGGAATTTTAACCGGAAAAGGACTTTCTTATGGTGGTTCCCTTATTCGTCCTGAAGCTACAGGTTATGGGAATGTGTATTTTGCTCAAAATATGCTAAGAACAAGAGATGAATCTTTTGAAGGGAAAACAGTAGTTGTTTCAGGTTCTGGAAACGTAGCGCAATATGCTGCAGAGAAAGCACTGGAATTTGGAGCGAAGATCTTAACCATGAGTGATTCTGGAGGATATATTTATGATGAAGCCGGAATTGATGAAGAGAAGCTTCAGTTTATCATGGACCTTAAAAATGTTAGACGTGGTAGAATCAGTGAATATGTAGATGAATATTCTTCAGCTAAATACTTTGAAGGTGAAACGCCTTGGGGAGTAAAATGTGATGTGGCGCTTCCTTGTGCAACACAAAACGAACTTGAAGAAGCTGATGCTAAGAAATTAGTAGAGAATGGATGTATGTGTGTTGGCGAAGGTGCTAATATGCCTTGTACACCAGAGGCTGTAGAGGTATTTAAAGAAGCAAAAATTCTTTTCTCTCCGGGTAAAGCTTCTAATGCGGGTGGTGTTGCCACTTCAGGATTAGAAATGAGCCAAAACTCTATGCGTTACAGCTGGACTTCAGAAGAAGTAGATAAGAAGTTACACGAAATCATGAATAATATTCATGACCGTTGTGTAGAATTTGGAAAAGAAGAAGATGGTTATATAGACTACGTGAAAGGAGCAAATATTGCCGGTTTCGTAAAAGTTGCCGATGCTATGCTTGCCCAGGGAGTAGTATAGATCTCAATCATTTAAACGATAAACTAAGGCCGCTTTTTTAGCGGCCTTTTTTAATTATCTTCGAAGAGAAGAAATTCCTAAAAAATGCTTGTTACCACTCCGGCAATTGTTGTTAGTGCCTTAAAATATGGTGAGGCCGATTTGATCGTGAAAGCCTACACTTATAGCGACGGTTTAAAAACCTATATGCTAAAAGGAATCTTGAAATCAAAAAAAGGCAAATTCAAGGCGTCGCAATTCCAGTTGCTTACCCAGTTAGAGATCGTAGCGAATCATCGTAACCAGGGGAAGATGGAGTACCTTAAAGATGCGAAGGTGTTGCACACTTACACCAGCCTGCATACCAATATGGTAAAAGGCGCGATGCTTATGTTTTTGGCAGAAGTTTTAAAAAATGCAATTCGGGAAGAAGAAACTAATCCTCAATTGTTTAAGTATCTTGAAAACTCACTCATGTGGTTAGATCTGCATGATAAGATCGCCAATTTTCATCTTTTGTTCTTATTAAATTTAACCAGATATCTTGGTTTTTATCCTGATGCCGATGCGAAAGAGTTCACTTATTTTAATCTCTTAGAGGGCGTTTTTGAAATAAATAGCGTGAATAATTACTGCGTAGATGGTCAAAACGTGGCGGTTTTACGGCAGTTATTAGGCATAAATTTTGATAAGTTGAATGAGGTAAAATTGAATCAACAAAGTCGGGCAAATTTCCTGAATATGCTGCTTTTATATTTCGAGTTGCATATTGAAGGATTTAAGAAACCAAAATCACTTGCCGTCCTCAACGAAATTTTTAGCTAAATGCGAAATTCAATAATAGGAGTAATTCTCCTTTTTTTTATGGTTAATAGTATCTACGCTCAGCAGATACAGGTTTTGAATGAAGAAAGTCACGAACCACTTGCCAGTGTGGCTTTATACAACGCTGAAAAATCTAAAAGTGTATTAACTAATTTTGATGGAGTAGCTAATATTTCAGTATTTGATAAAGATGAGGTTATTCATTTTAAGCACGTAAACTTCACCGATAAAAGCCTCAGGAAATCCCAAATAATCCGGAATAATAATAAAGTTTATCTAAAAAGTGATGGTAATGAGCTAGACCAGGTAGTGCTTTCGGTGGCTAAATTTGAAATGAATAAAGATGAAATTCCGCAGAAGATCGTCAGCTTTTCAGCAAATGATATTATTATGGCCAGCCCGCAAACTTCGGCCGATCTTTTGGAAAGCAGCGGGCAGGTTTTTGTCCAGAAAAGTCAGTTAGGCGGTGGAAGTCCAATGATTCGCGGGTTTGCTACGAACCGTCTTTTAATTACCGTAGATGGAGTACGAATGAATACCGCGATTTTTAGAAGCGGAAATCTTCAAAATATCATCTCAATAGATCCCCTGGCGGTAGAAAATACCGAGGTAATTCTCGGCCCGGGCTCGGTGGTTTATGGAAGTGATGCGATTGGCGGGGTGATGAATTTTTACACTTTGAAGCCGAAATTTTCCTTTACTCATAAAGCTTCGGTTTCTGGTAGTGCTTACTCCCGTTACGCTTCTGCAAATAATGAAAAAACCGTACACGCCGATGTGAATATAGGCCTGGAGAATTGGGCATTTTTAAGCAGTATTAGCTTTTCAGATTTTGATGATTTAAGAATGGGATCTCACGGACCTGATGAATATTTGCGAAACGAATATGCAGTGCGAAGAAATGGGGAAGATGTAGTGGTTGCAAATGATGATCCTCGAGTGCAAAAGCCAACCGGATATCAACAAATTAATTTACTGCAGAAAGTAAAGTTTATGCCACATAAAGATTGGGACCTAAATTTAGGACTTATCTATTCTACCACATCAGATTTTCCAAGATTTGACAGGCTTTACCGAAAGCGCGATGGTGATTTGCGTACAGCAGAATGGTATTATGGCCCTCAGGAATGGTTTATGGGGAATTTTAAGATCAATAAAAAAGGAAACGGAGCATTCTATGATAAAGCCCAGATGACAACTGCTTATCAATTTTTTGAAGAGAGCCGTCATAACCGGGATTTAGGTGAAGATTGGTTATACAACACCAAAGAAAATGTAGATGCTTATTCGGTTAATTTTGATTTTGAAAAGACCTTTGAAGAGAGTCGGTTGTTTTATGGAGCCGAATATGTTTTTAATAAAGTGAATTCTACGGGATTTGCAGAAAATATTTTAACGGAAGAAGAAAACATCACCGCTTCACGATATCCAGATGGTTCTACCTGGCAATCCATTGCGGCTTATACCACCTATCAATGGAAGATCCAGGAAGATCTTTCTTTTCAATCTGGAGTTCGGTATAATCATATTTTGGTAGATGCTGAATTTGATGAGAATTTATATGATTTTCCATTTAGTGAGGCCAAAATTAATACCGGAGCTTTAACCGGAAGTGCGGGAATTAACTGGCAACAAAACAGGTTTATCGGGTGGCGATTGAATCTTTCTACAGCTTTTAGGGCTCCAAATATAGATGATGTGGGGAAAATTTTCGATTCTGAACCTGGAGCAGTAGTAGTGCCAAATCCAGATTTAAAACCGGAATATGCTTACAGTAGTGAGCTTGGTTTTGATTGGAAGCCTGCCGAAAATATCAGTTTTATCGCGACCGCATTTTATACATATTTAAATGATGCGATGGTACGCAGGGATTTCAAATTAAATGGAGAAACCGAAATAGATTACCAGGGAGAACCAAGTCGTGTACAGGCGATTCAGAATACCGCGAAAGCGCACGTTTACGGATTTGAAAGTGGGATAGAAATCGATTTTTCTGTTGCACTAAGATTAACTTCCAAAATTAGCATAACCGAAGGAAAAGAAGAGCAGGAAGATGGTTCTACCGAGGCATTACGGCACGCGGCTCCTGTATTTGGGAATACACATTTAATATGGCACAAAAAAAGATTGAAATTCGATCTTTTTGCTGAATATAATGGGCAATTTGATTATGAAGATCTCGCACCATCAGAACAGGGTAAAGCCTATTTATATGCTATAGATGATAACGGAAATCCTTATTCACCTTCCTGGTATAGCCTAAATTTAACCGGTCAATACGAACTAAGTAAAAACTTGCTGGCAACCGCTTCTTTAGAAAATATTACCGATCAACGTTACCGAACTTATTCCTCGGGAATCGCCGCTGCAGGTAGAAATTTAATTTTAGCGCTTCGTTATAACTTTTAAAGCTTGAGGAGTTTGCCAGTTCCCACCTAAAATCTACCAATTTAGCATCAAAAATAAATTTTATACCTCTCTTAAGCCCTACTGTTAGGGGTAGCTTACTAAAAGTAAGGGATTCCCTTACTTTTAGTAAGGATTATTTTTCCGCTTTTTGATTTTCAAAATTTAATTTCACGGCCTATTAAGCTTTCAATCAAAATTGCTTTATGAATCCCATAACAATAGTATTAGTTTTTCTGGCATCAACAGCTTTTTTTACTGCTTTCCAGAAAGAAAACGCCGAAAGGCCAAGTGAAGCCGAAGTGAAAGAAACCACTAAGGAAGCAAAGATCTTTAAAGAAGAGTCTAAACAAATTAGTGCTTTGCATGTTCACACCCAGGATGCTGAAGCTATAGATTTCCTGCTTTCAGAGGCTAGTGCTAAAACAACTTGCCTTATAGGATTTCCAGGCGGTAGCGACCCATATAAATATATGCCAATTTTCTCTGGTATGGAGAATTATCCTCCTTATACTAATCAGTTTGTGAACATCCACGAGATAGGCCATTCTTTGGGACTTCGACGTACTGATTAGTTTAGTAGGCAAAGTGGTGGGCAAAGCGGCGAGTTTCAAGACCCTGGTGAAGCGGTTCACCTACACGGCACCCCAACCGAATATGATTAAAATTCGCTTATGCTTGCCTGCTTCTGTGCCACTAGAGTGAAGGCTTTGTCTATTACGGTGAAGTTGCTTTATAATAAGTTTATTAATGTTAGAAAATTTGGACTCAGTCTTAATTTGTTAGTTTAGGAGGGTGTCTGTAGGGGGCATCCTTCTTTCTTTTCTGAAAGTAAGTTGCTTATTTTACAGATAAGTAATTATGAAAATTAGTTAATTACCGAAACGGTATTCGGGAATGGAACTTGAAATATTTAATGTGGAAAAAACAGCACATAGGGGAATGAGTAAAACCATAAATAAATAACCCCAATTTTTTTATATTTTTATCGGCCCACATGCAATATAAATCTACATCTTTTTACAGGCTGATAATTTTATTTTTCTTGTTTTTTTCCTGTAATTCAAATAAGAAAAATGAACTTCCAAATCAAAACACTCGCACGCAACAAATAGAGCAATTAAAGGCTGCAAAGAATCCTTCTGTTTATAACGCACTAAGAGATACGATCTTGAGTTATCCAAATGACTCGTTGAAGAATACTTTAATATCTGATATTTCCTATCATTTCTATTCTAAAAATGATTCTATTAAATTCCGCTACTGGAATTCCTATTCGTTTAAAATTTCCGAAGAGCGAGAAAATATTTCAGGCATAGCAGAAGCTAACTGGGATCTTGGTAACTTTTTTTATCGGCAGAATAATATAGATAGTTCTTACTATCATTATAATCTTGCTTATGAAGAATATCTGGAGGCCAGGGACGAAATAAAAGCCGGTAGGATGTTATTGAATATGGCAATTCTTCAAGAATATATAAAGGATTATGTGGGAAGTGAAAATACTACTTTTAAGGCCCTCGATTTATTTGAAGAGTCAACCCAAGCTGAGAAATACATCTACCGGGCCAATAATAATCTTGGCATAATTTATAATGGTTTAGAAAATTATCCTCTGGCACTTGAATACCACAGAAAAGCCTTAAGAAATGTGGAAGTTTTAAAGCAACCGGTAAAATCTGCACAATCTTTAAATAACATAGGTGTAGTTTATCAAAACATGTTAGATTACCAAAGCTCTATTTCTAATTATAACCGTGCGCTTTCTGTAGATAGCATTTATGAGAATAACACCAGGCTCTACGCGATGCTTACCGATAACCTGGGATATTCAGAATTTAAATTGGGCAATTACCAGGTAGCAGAATATTTGTTTCAGGAAGCACTGCAAATTCGCGATAGTATTGGTCATAAGGCGGGTGTAGTAATCAATAAACTGCATCTTGGGGAGTATTATTTAAAAAGTGGCGATACCACAAAGGCATTTCAGTATACCAGAGAGGCTAATTTGCTGGCTGAAGAGACCACGAACAATCGAGACTTATTGGCTTCTTATCTCTTACTTGCTCAAATAGAGCCTCAAAAAGCATCAAATTATCTGGATAATTATATTCAACTTAATGATAGCTTATTAAAGAAAGAACGTGCTATTCGCAATAAATTTGCCCGAATTAGGTTTGAAACCGATCAATATATTCAAAGAACACAGGAACTCAGCAATGATAAATTATGGATTAGTTTAGCAGCTATAATTTTAGCTTCGGTCTTATTTCTTTTATACCTATTGAAAGCTCAAAAAGTGAAAAATAAGGAGCTCAAATATCAAAAAGAACAGCAGGAATACAACGAAGAGATCTATAAACTCTTGCTTAAACAACAAACCAGGCTTGAAGAAGGGAGACAGGAAGAGCGCTCCAGGATATCAGGCGAATTGCATGATGGCGTTCTGGGTAAACTTTTTGGAATTAGAATGAATTTTGGATTGTTAAATTTAAAGACATCCAATCAAGAGGCGGATAAGTATGATCAATTATTAGAGAAATTGCAAGTGACAGAAGATGAGATAAGGCAAATTTCACATAATCTTATTTGTGAGGTTTCTGCATCTCATCTTAATTTTGTCAAATTGCTAGAACAACTGGTAGAAGAATATCGCCAACTTACTTCGGCAGAAATTAAATTTAATTTTGACGAGGATATTGAAGGGGAGTTAGTTGATGAAAATATTCAAATTAATTATTATCGAATTTTACAGGAGGCTCTACAAAATGTGATAAAACATGCTGAAGCTAGCGTAGTATCCATAAAAATCTACCGTTTACAGAATTTTTTGCTAATGGAAATTCGAGATGATGGTAAAGGTTTTGACATTCGTAAAAAAGTAAAAGGAATTGGTTTAAAAAATATGAGGAATCGAATGGAAAAAATTGACGGAACATTTAGTTTTGAGACTTCGGGCAAAGGAACATACCTGCTTTTTAAAGTGAAAATTTGTAAAAATGGATAAATCTATTTCGGTATTAATTATTGATGATCACCCTATTATTGCAAGTGCATACGAATCTGCCTTAGAGAGTTTTGTGACTCAAAATGCCACGTATAATTTTAAGATCACGAGCATTTATAACTTAGATGAAGCCCAATTGCTATTAAACAATCCTAATTTTGTTGAAAATATTGATCTGGTATTTTTGGATATGCGTTTACCTGCTAGCAGTGATGGAAGTCTTGTTTCGGGGGAAGACCTTGGCAACCAAATAAAGACTAAACAGCCTGGGGCCCGTATTATAGTTTCTACCACTTTTAATGATAATTATCGTTTACATAATATTCTGCAATCCATAAATCCTGAAGGATTTTTGGTTAAAAACGATATTAATCATAAAGAGTTACTAAGTGCTGTAGAAAATGTCCTTGCCGGTTCCCCTTATTATAGCAAAACGGTACTCAACCTGCTTAGAAAACAGGTGGGGAGTGATATTTATTTAGATGAAGTGGATCGTAAAATGCTCTACGAACTCTCTATTGGGTCTAAGTTAAAGGATCTAACCGATCTCCTTCCCCTTTCGGTAGCTGGGATCGAAAAACGCCGACGAAATTTAAAGAAAATCTTTGGTATTTCTGGAGCAGAAGACCGGGAATTGGTGAAAGTGGCAAAGGAGAAAGGCTTTTTATAGTTTTAAAAAGGAATCCTGGTAATACTAATCTTTTCATTTTTCGCATTCTTAAAAAGGGAATGGCTGTTTTTTCGCCCCAAGAGTAGCTAAGTTTCCAGGTTTTAATTAGAATTAGCTTAAAGAATAAATAAACCTGGCAGGTATTAAAATGAATAAGACTTTTATCTCTAGCTTTAATTTCTTTTGGGTTAGCTTTTTCCGTTTTTCTAACCCGCTCTTTTCTTAAAATTGATTATTTTCGCGACTCATTGGAAATTTTGAAAAAATGAGCAATAAGTTCCCTGAATATAAAGGACTTGACTTACCAAAAGTAGCTAAGGAAATCTTGAGTTACTGGAAGGAGAACGATATTTTTGAAAAAAGTGTTTCTACACGAGAAGGCAAAGAAGCGTTTGTGTTTTTTGAAGGCCCACCTTCTGCGAACGGGCTTCCGGGAATTCACCACGTAATGGCGCGAGCTATTAAGGATATTTTTTGTCGCTATAAAACCCAAAAAGGATACCAGGTAAAACGTAAAGCCGGTTGGGATACTCATGGTCTTCCGGTAGAACTTGGTGTAGAAAAAGAATTAGGGATTACCAAAGAAGATATTGGGACCAAAATTTCCGTAGAAAAATATAACGAAGCCTGTAAAAATGCGGTAATGCGTTACACCGATGTGTGGAACGATCTTACCGAAAAAATAGGCTATTGGGTAGATATGGAAGATCCATACGTTACCTATAAATCAAAATATATGGAAACAGTTTGGTGGCTGCTTTCCGAAATTTATAAAAAAGACCTTATTTATAAGGGGTACACCATTCAGCCGTATTCGCCAAAAGCAGGGACTGGACTTAGTTCTCACGAACTTAACCAACCCGGAACCTACCAGGATGTTACCGATACCACTGTTACGGCCATGTTTAAAATCACTGATGCTTCAGCAGCTTCGGTTGAAAAGGACCTGGAAGGGGCATTTTTAATCGCCTGGACCACGACCCCTTGGACTTTGCCGTCTAATACTGCGTTGACCGTTGGACCAAAAATTGAATATGTTTCAGTAAAAACATATAACCAGTACACTTTTGAGCCAATCACTATTTTGGTTGCAAAGGCACTGGCTAAGGCTCAATTCGATAAAAAGTTTATTGAAGTTCAAACTGAAGAAGAACTTCAAGCTTATACTGAAGGCGATAAAAAGATCCCGTTTTTAATCGGGGAAACTTTTACAGGAAAGGATCTTGTAGGGATAAAATTTGAGCAGTTGTTACCTTATGCATTACCTGCAGAAAATCCTGAAAATGCTTTTCGTGTAATTGCTGGAGATTTTGTGACTACAGAGGACGGTACCGGAATTGTGCATACTTCGCCAACTTTTGGTGCAGATGATGCGCTGGTAGCTAAACAGGCTACGCCTCAAGTTCCGCCATTATTGGTGAAAGATGAAAATGGGAACCTTGTTCCGTTGGTAGATCTTCAGGGGAAATTTAGACCAGAAATGGGCGATTTTGCCGGGAAGTATGTGAAGAATGAATATTATGATGAAGGGCAGGCGCCAGAGAAATCTGTAGACGTTGAACTTGCTATTAAACTGAAAGAAGAAAATCGTGCTTTTAAAGTAGAAAAATATGTTCACAGCTATCCAAACTGCTGGAGAACCGATAAACCTATTTTATACTATCCGCTGGATTCCTGGTTCATAAAAGTAACCGAATTCAAGGAGCGCATGCACGAATTGAATAAAGGCATTAACTGGAAACCAAAATCTACCGGGGAAGGCCGTTTTGGAAATTGGTTGGCCAACGCGAACGACTGGAATTTATCCAGAAGTCGTTATTGGGGAATTCCATTGCCAATTTGGAGAACCGAAGAAGGAAAAGAGGAAAAGTTTATTGGTTCTATTGCAGAATTGAAAGAAGAAATGGCGAAGTCGGTTAAAGCCGGCTTTATGGATAAAGACATTTTTGAAGGTTTTGAACCCGGCAATATGAGTGAAGAAAACTACGATCTGGTAGATCTTCACAAGAACGTGGTAGATGAAATCACGCTGGTTTCAGATTCTGGTAAACCAATGAAGCGCGAAGCCGATCTTATAGATGTTTGGTTCGATTCTGGTTCTATGCCTTATGCACAATGGCATTATCCATTTGAAAATAAAGAAAAAGTAGAAGAAGGTGAACGTCAGGCCGATTTCATAGCCGAAGGCGTTGACCAAACCAGGGGCTGGTTTTATACCCTGCACGCAATAGCTACTATGATCTTTGATGATGTGGCTTATAAAAACGTAGTTTCTAACGGACTTGTTTTAGATAAAAACGGGCAAAAAATGTCCAAACGTCTCGGGAACGCGGTAGATCCTTTTGAGACACTTGCGGCTTACGGCCCAGATGCCACGCGTTGGTATATGATCTCTAACGCCAATCCATGGGATAATTTAAAATTTGATATTGAGGGAATAGCTGAGGTGCGCCGTAAATTTTTCGGTACACTTTACAACACGTATTCTTTCTTTACTTTATATGCGAATATTGATAATTTCACCTATAAAGAAGAGGATGTTCCTTTAGCTGAAAGACCCGAGATAGATCGTTGGATTCTTTCTGAATTACATACTTTAATTGAGAAAGTAGATAAGTTCTATGCCGATTATGAACCTACCAGGGCAACCCGTGCAATTTCAGAATTTGTTCAGGAAAACCTTAGTAACTGGTTTGTGCGTTTAAGCCGAAGAAGATTCTGGAAAGGCGATTATCAGCAAGATAAAATTTCAGCATATCAAACCCTTTATACTTGTTTGGTAGAAGTGGCGAAGCTGGGCGCGCCTGTGGCGCCATTCTTTATGGATAGACTTTACAAAGACTTAAACAAGAGTACACAAAAAGAAAACTTTGAATCGGTACATTTGGCTGAATTTTCAGAGTATGATGATAAGTTTGTTGATAAATCTTTAGAGCGAAAAATGGAGAAGGCTCAAACCATTTCTTCATTGGTTTTATCGCTTAGAAAGAAGGAAATGATAAAAGTAAGACAACCGCTGCAAAGAGTAATGATTCCGGTGCTTGACGAACAGCAACGTGAAGAAATTCAGGCGGTTGAAGACTTGATAAAGTCTGAAGTAAACGTAAAAGAACTTCAGCTTATAGATGATGCTTCAGGATTACTGGTTAAGCAAATAAAACCAAACTTTAAGGTTCTTGGCCCAAGATTTGGAAAGGATATGAAGCTGGTAGTCAATGAGATAAATAAATTAACTTCTGAAGACATATCAAAGATAGAGCGAGAGGGCAATATTGCGATAAATCTTAACGGAGAAATGATTAAATTAGCTACTGAAGAAGTAGAAATTACTTCCCAGGATATTGAAGGCTGGTTAGTGGCAAGTAGTGGTAATATTACCGTAGCTTTAGACGTTAGTATCTCAGAAGAATTAAAAAAGGAAGGAATTGCCAGGGAATTGGTAAACAGAATACAGAATATGAGAAAAGATTCTGGCTTTGAAGTTACCGATACCATTGAAGTGACCCTACAAAGAGACGGTATTGTCGAGGATGCCGTTAACCAAAATATAACCTATATCAAGAATGAAACATTAACTGCAAGTCTCGAATTTGCGGAGGTGGTAACTGAAGGAGCCGAGGTGGCTTTTGATGATATTACCACTAAAATGTTTATTAAAAAACATTAGAATTATGGCAACTGAAGTAAAAGAACGGTATAGCGATGCCGAATTAGCTGAGTTTAAGGCCCTGATTAAAGGCAAAATCGCGAAGGCGCAGGAGCAATTGGAGATTTATCAGAATGCTTATAAAAATGATGGAAACAACGGTACCGATGATACCTCTCCTACATTTAAGGCTTTTGAGGAAGGTAGTGAAACGATGAGTAAGGAAGCGAACTCTCAATTGGCTATTAGACAGGAAAAGTTTATTCGTGACCTCAAAAATGCATTAAACCGTATTGAGAATAAAACCTACGGAATATGCCGTGTAACCGGGAAATTAATTGCAAAAGAGCGTTTAAAACTGGTGCCGCACGCAACATTAAGTATTGAAGCTAAAAATATGCAGAAATAATAAATTTCTGGATTTTATGTATAATACGTCCCTTTGCTTATGCCTTGGGGCGTTTTTATTTGAATAATTAATAAATTTGCTTGCGATAAGCTGATTTTTAGCCGTGTAAAAACTAAATAATATAGTATTTTAGCGGCGTTCTTAAATTCTACAGAGTTCATGTCCTTAAAAAAAGCGAGTGTTATAATCGTTTTGGTACTTTTAATAGACCAAATTTCAAAATTTTATATCAAAACAAATTTTTCGCTTGGCGAGGAAGTTCCGGTTTTTGATTGGTTCAGGATTTTATTTGTAGAGAACGAAGGTATGGCCTGGGGAACCAAGATCCCGGGGGAATACGGAAAACTTTTCCTTACGCTTTTTAGATTGGTGGCCATTGTTGGTATTGGTTACTGGTTATGGGATTCGGTTAGAAAAAATGGTTCCCGAATTTTAATTACCGCAATAGCCTTAATCTTCGCAGGTGCTTTTGGTAATATTATAGACTCTGTTTTTTACGGGATTATCTTTAACGATAGCTATGGCCAGGTTGCCGAATTTATGCCGGCACAAGGCGGCTACGGCACCTTGTTTCACGGTAAGGTGGTAGATATGCTTTACTTCCCACTATGGCAGGGCAATTTGCCTGAATGGATTCCCTTCTGGGGCGGAAATTATTTCACTTTCTTCGAGCCGGTATTCAATATTGCCGATACCGCAATTAGCGCGGGTGTAATTTTACTGCTGCTTTTTAATAAGCGTGCTTTCCCAAAAGAAGAAGATAAAAAAGAAAATAATTAAGCGGCGGCGTTCCCGTTGCGGTCAAAGATCTTCTCGAATTTCTTTAATTCTATCGGTTTGATTAAGTAATCTGTAACCAGGTTAAAAGATTTTGCACGTTCCAGATCTCTAGGATCTATAGAAGAGCTTACTACGTAAAGTGTGATCTTCTTTTCGAAGTTATTCTTTATCTTAATAAATTCATTTAGAAATTCCCAGCCATCCATAACCGGCATATTAATATCAAGAAAGATAATGTCGGGTAGTACGTCTTCGGTAGCGTTTTCCAGGATCAATTTAAAATGATCTAAAGCTTCCCTACCGTTTTTGAAAATTAGAAGATTTTTTGAAAGTTTTTTTATTTCAATAATCTTCTTTACCAGGTTCACGTATATTTTGTCATCGTCAATAATACACGCCAATTCTACTTTTTGCCCCATGAGAATTAGTGTTTAGTTTTTAAAACTTAATCTTAAATGTAGTGCCTACATCTATAGTGCTGGTTACCGAGATTGAACCGCCAAGTGCCTCCACCTGGTTTTTTGTAATAAAAAGTCCAATTCCTCGTGAATCCAGGTTCTCATGAAAGGTTTTATACATCCCAAACATCTTGTCACCATATTGATCCAGGTCAATGCCTAACCCATTATCACTAACCTCCAAAAATTGAGTTTCGTTCTTAATATAGGTCTGAATATAAATTACCGGTTTTCTACCAGGATGTTTATATTTTATAGCATTTGTGATTAAATTTAGTAAAATACTTTCAAGATACTCAGGTATATAGCTAATTTCTTTTAGTGCGTGGAATTCAGCTACGATTTTTGCATTTTCTCGATTTATTAAAGATGAAGTTGAAGCTATTACCCCACTTAAGGCTTTTTCAAAAGAAACAATTCGGCGTTCTTTGCGTAAAATTGATTGTTTATTTACAATCTCGTTTAACTGATTTATTGCTGAATCCAAATTTTCAGAAATATCGGTCACATTCGGGATTAATTCAATTTTATCTTTGTTGGTTTTAGCATCTTTAAGCAATTCTACAATTAAACAAAGATTGCTGCTGTGGGAGCGCAAATTATGTGAAACAATGTGGGCAAAATTAAATAGCCTGGAATTTTGAGTAGCGATAATATCCAGGGAATTCTGTAAATTCAGTTCGTTGACTTTCTGCTCATTAATGTCCTGGAAGACACCGCGAATTCCTATGATCTCCTGTTCTTCGTTATACACCGGTTTTCCGGTAGCACGCACCCAAAAATCTTGGTGATAAAGATTCCGCATTTTTAATTCTACTTTAAACGGAATCCCATATTTCTCGCATTTTTCAAAAGCAGAAATTACTGTTGGGTGTTCCTCTGGGGCATAAAATTTAAAATGTTCTTCATAAGGTGGCTGGTAATCCAGGGGGCAGTCTACAATCTTTTTGGTAACATTATCCCAATAAATATTCTTGTTTATCGTATCTATATACCAGCCGCCGGTATTGGTCATTTGTGCGGTTTCCCGATAATAGAAGAAATTTTCTTCAATAGTATACTGGTCGCGCTTGCTTTGGTGAATATTAACAAATAACAGTACAGCTGTTTCCCTGTTGTTCTCTTTGTTTTTAAGGTTTCGGCATTCAAACCAACGGTATTTCCCATTGTTAAGTTTGAGTTTAAGCTCAATACTGAAAGCTTCATTTTCTTCGGTCAATTTATCGAAATATACTCTGAAGTCGTAGCGATAGTCCTGATGCAAAATTTCTTTCAGGAAAAAATCAAAATAGGATTCAGAAAATTCGGGATTTCCAACGAGGGTATTGAAATGTTCTGACCAGGTTACCTCTTTATTTAGAAGATTAATCTTCCAATAAGCGATATCAAAATCTTCAAGAATACTGTTTAATTGAAGGTCGTTTAGCATTAAAGGGGCGAAAGTTTTGTTAAAAATAACAGAATGCTTCCTAATTCCCTAATTTTTAAAGCTATATAATTTATTTGGCGTAACGCAATAATCCAAGGGAATGTCGGTGCTAAAAACTTCATTAAATTCGGGTTCGGCTTCAAAAAATGAAAGCCCGATTTTGATTACATCTGCTTTACATTCGCTAAGAAAATTATCGTAAAAACCCTTACCATAGCCAATGCGATGTCCCTGCTCGTCAAAAGCTAAAAGCGGGACAAAAACCACATCTATTTGTGATGGAGCGATAGGAATACCGCCTTCAGGTTCAGGAATATTCCATCTATTTTTTTTAATCACGCTGCTATCGGTAAGTAAAAAATGTTCCAGTTTATGTTCCTTGATATTGGTTTTAGATAGCACCACGTTTTTATCTTTTCCCTGGAGAATATGTAAAATGTTTTCGGTATCAATTTCTTTCTGTTCAGTAATACTTAGAAAGAGGTGATAAAATTCTTTTTGCCAAACCGGTAATTGAAGTAATTGATTGGCAATTTCCAGGCTAAGCGCTTCTATTTTATCTTCGGAAAGCTCTAAACGTAAAGCTTTGTATTTTTTTCGTAATTCGGCTTTATTCATCTTTTGGTGGTGCTGAAATATGAAAAATGGCATCACCCTGGTACACAATAGGAGACTCGTTAATATTAATCACATATCCTGTATTAACCGCTTTAATTTTATGCCTGAATTTCCCGTAAGGATCGGTAATAGTGCCTATATATTCTCCTTTTTCTACGTGTTTTCCGCAGGGGATTTTTATATGTAAAAGCCCGCTGTATTTGGCGCGCATCCAATTAGTATTTTCAATTACAACGGTTTCCCCAATAGCATCTGGATACTCAAATTTAGGATTTAACATTTCCAGGAAACTCAAAATTCGCATAGCACCTTCTACGCCGTGTTTGGCTACGTCTTTATTGCTGTCTTGAGATTTTCCTCCTTCAAAAAGTAGAACAGGAATTCCTTTTTTCGCACAGGTCTCCCGATAAGATTTTGTAATGGTCTTAGAGTGTATGGTAAATGGAGCGCTAAAAATACGTGCGTATTTTAGGCTTTGCTCATCGCCTCGCTTTACCCTTATTTGTGGTGCGTTAAACCTGCTGGCGCCGCCGGTATGAAAATCAAGGCAAAAGTTAGCCAGGGGTAATATTTTTTTTACAAACTGGAATGCAAATCTACTGGCAAGAGAGCCGTGTTTAGTTCCGGGGAACATCCTGTTGAGGTCGCGCCCATCGGGAAATTCCCGGCGTAAGTTCAGAAATCCAAAAATATTAACCACGGGAATACAAATAACGGTTCCTTTTTGAGGCCTATTGATTCCTTTGGAGATAATTTGCCGAACAATTTCTACCCCATTAATTTCATCGCCGTGAATTCCTGCAGTTATTAAAACCACTGGGCCAGGCTTTTTAGAACGTTCAATAATAACGGGTACCTCTACCGAGGTAGTGGTGTACAGCTTGGCCATATTAAAATTAATAGTGGCACTTTTTCCCGGCTTTACCTTCTCTCCCAGGATTTCCAAAACATTGTCACTGGTTATTTTTGCCATAGGCTAGACGTTCCGTTCTATATATCTTATTATGGATTTTGCAATATCTTTACCGGTAGCTTTTTCAATACCTTCTAAGCCAGGAGAAGAATTTACTTCCAGGATTAGTGGCCCTCGAGCACTTTGCAGCATATCTACACCGGCCACACCGAGCCCCATTGCTTTAGTAGCCTTTACAGCAGCAATTTCTTCTTCATCGGTAAGTTCAACAACTTCTGCCGTACCGCCACGGTGAAGATTAGACCTAAACTCCCCTTCTTTACCCTGTCTCTTCATGGCTCCAACTACGTGACCATCTACAACAAAAGCTCTAATGTCTCCGCCTTTAGCTTCTTTGATGAACTCTTGTACAATTACCCGGGCCTGTAGGCCATTAAAAGCTTCAATGACAGATTCAGCAGCATTTTTTGTTTCGGCTAAAACAACACCAACGCCCTGGGTTCCTTCTAATAATTTTATTACTAAAGGTGTACCTCCAACTTGTTTAATAACTCCTGAAACATCCCGGGAGTAATTGGTGAAAACCGTTTTTGGCAGTCCAATTTTAGCACGGGAAAGAACCTGTAAACTTCTAAGTTTGTCACGACTTCTTACTAAAGCTTCAGAATCTGTGGTGGTAAATGCGCCCATCATCTCAAATTGTCGCACTACTGCAGTACCATAAAAGGTTACTGAAGCACCAATTCTTGGAATTACCGCATCTACACCTTCTATATATCCACCTTTATAATAAATGTTTGGTTTGCGTTTTTCAATAACAATATCGCATTTTAAAGGATCTACTACTTCTACGTCGTGTTTGCGTTTAGTAGCGGCTTCTACAAGACGTTTGGTAGAGTAAAGGTGGCTGTTACGCGAAAGGATTTTTATTTTCATTTTTGCTTAAGATTGTAAGAAACGTCAGTTAATTCGGTGTCCACGATAAATTTTTTGGTAAGGAATTTTCGGCCAATTAATACCGGAAACCTCATTTCCTGTCGGGAAGACAAAGAAAGGGAAATTTTATACACCTTATTAAAAATTTTAATGGTAGATATTACCTGATATCTTTTTTGAATTATGCCATTGCTACTGCGAACAAAAACGATATCATAATCAGAAAAAGTAAATTTCTTTCCATTGTATAGCGGGTGCTCCTCGTCAAGGAAAGTGCATTCTAAAACTCCGTCCTTTTCCACTATATTTTCGCAGTGAATAGACGAAGTGTAAGCGCCGGTATCAATCTTAATTGCGATATCATCTAAATGTAAAGCAGGAAAATCTGCTTTGTCAAAACGCCCAATTACTGTTTTCTCCATACCGCAAGGTAATAAAATACCCCTGCAATCATTTTATAGAAATTATAAAATTTAAAGCCTTTATGCCCACAAATGAGCTTATTAACGGGATTTCCGAGCTTTATTTAATATAAATTTAACATTTACAAGTCCTGGCAATTTTTAAAGCTACGCATAATAAATTCTACCTTTGGGGAGATGGAAACGCCAGCTTTAGAAGTACAATTAAAAACACTGCCCAATAGTCCCGGGGTCTATCAGTATTACGATAAGAACGGAAAGATACTGTATGTAGGCAAAGCCAAGAACTTAAAGAAACGGGTTACTTCCTATTTTACCAAGCGCCACGATAGTCATCGTATTGGCGTGATGGTGAAGAAGATAAAGGAGATAAAGCACATTGTGGTAGAATCGGAAACCGATGCGCTGCTTTTAGAAAATAATCTTATCAAGAAGCATCAGCCGCGGTTTAACGTGATGCTTAAAGACGATAAAACCTATCCCTGGATTTGTATTAAAAATGAACGTTTCCCAAGAGTTTTTCCTACTCGAAAATTAATTAAAGACGGCAGCGAATATTACGGGCCTTTTACGAGTTTTAAAACCGTAAATACGCTATTGGAACTTATTAAAGGTCTATATAAACTTAGAACCTGTAATTATGATCTTTCCGAAGAAAAAATAAGAAACGGGAAATATAAAGTTTGCCTGGAGTACCATTTAGGAAACTGTAAAGGCCCTTGCGAAGCTAAACAGCCTGAGGCAGAATATAACAGCAATATTGAGGCAATTCGGCAAATTGTAAAAGGAAATTTTAAAGATTCGTTGCAGCAATTTAGAGAGCAGATGAAACTTCACGCTGAAAACATGGAGTTTGAAGATGCACAGCGGATTAAAAATAAAATAGATGTTCTGGAGAATTATCAATCTAAATCTACGGTAGTTAATCCTAAAATTACCAATGTAGATGTGTTTTCAATCGTTTCAGATGAAGGTTATGGTTATGTGAATTTTCTACAGCTTTCTCACGGTGCAATTATCAGGTCGCATACCATAGAGATGAAGAAAAAGCTGGACGAAACCGATGAGGAACTTCTGGAATTGGCAATTACCGAAATACGACAGCGCTTTAGTTCTAATTCAAAAGAAATATATGTTCCTTTTAAAGTTGATGCCGGGGAGGATGTAAAAGTTACCATCCCAAAACTTGGCGATAAAAAGAAAATCGTAGAATTATCACAACGCAATGCGAAATATTACCGCCAGGAGCGTTTTAAGCAGATGAAAATTGTAGATCCAGATAGGCACGTGAAACGAATTATGGCGCAAATGAAAGAGGATCTTCGGCTTAATGTTGAGCCCCGCCATATAGAATGTTTTGATAATTCGAATATCCAGGGAACAAATCCCGTTGCCGCCTGTGTGGTTTTTAAAAATGGGAAACCAAGTAAGAAAGATTATCGTAAATTTAATATTAAAACCGTTGAAGGGCCAGATGATTTTGCATCTATGGAAGAGGTGGTTTTTAGACGTTATAAACGTTTGCTGAATGAAGGAGAAGACCTGCCCCAGTTAATTATTGTAGATGGTGGAAAAGGTCAGCTTTCTTCAGGAGTAAAAGCACTGGAAGATCTGGGTTTACGTGGGAAAATAGCCATAATAGGCATCGCAAAACGTTTGGAAGAGATTTTTTATCCGGGAGACACTATTCCTCTTTATTTAGATAAGAAGTCGGAATCTTTAAAGATCATTCAGCAATTGCGGAATGAAGCGCATAGGTTCGGGATTACATTTCATCGTAACAAAAGAAGTAAAAGTGCGTTAAATACAGAGCTGGAAGAAATTACCGGAATTGGTGAAAAAACCGTGGTAGAATTATTAAAACAATTTAGATCGGTAAAACGTATAAAAGAAGCTTCAGAAAAAGAGTTGGCCGAAGTTATTGGGGTTTCTAAGGCAGGTATAATTTACAATCATTATAAAACAAAAAATACTCCCGAATAAGCTTGTGAAAATTATGCATACATGAAAAAACTACTGCTTTTGCTTCTTCTGTTTGCAGCCTTTCCAGGGATTTCCCAGGAGCAGGAAGATTTAAAAGTGGGATTGGTTTTAAGTGGCGGTGGAGCAAAAGGCTTAGCACATATTGGCGCCTTAAAAGTTATTGAAGAAGCTGGGATTAGAATAGATTATATTGGCGGAAGCAGTATGGGAGCTATCATTGGCGGCCTGTATGCTTCAGGTTATACTGCGCATCAGTTAGATTCCATTTTTCACGAGACTAATTTTAATATTTTAATTCAGGATAATATTCCGCGTAGCGCAAAATCTTTTTACGAAAAAGAAGATGCCGAAAAATATGCGCTTAGTTTACCTTTTGATGATTTTAGAATAGGCTTGCCTTCGGGACTATCCAGGGGACAGAATATTTATAATTTAATGTCCCAACTCACTATGCACTTGGGAAATGTAGATGATTTTAGTGAATTACCTATCCCATTTTTTTGTGTAGCTGCAGATATTGAAACCGGGGAAGAAGTTATTTTAGATGAAGGTTCTTTTGCACAGGCTGTTTCTGCAAGTGGTGCAATTCCTTCTATTTTTAGCCCCGTGAAACTAGATGGGAGATTACTAACCGATGGCGGG
Organism: Salegentibacter mishustinae; assembly: GCF_002900095.1. Taxonomy (NCBI): domain Bacteria; kingdom Pseudomonadati; phylum Bacteroidota; class Flavobacteriia; order Flavobacteriales; family Flavobacteriaceae; genus Salegentibacter; species Salegentibacter mishustinae. Next base: position 752,775 of record NZ_LLKN01000002.1, read on the forward strand.
GTGGCAAACAATTATCCGGTAGAAGAACTTAGAAAAAGAGGAGCCGAGGTAATTATCGGGGTAGACGTGCAAGATAGCCTGGTAGATAGGGAGGATTTGCGTAGCGTATTTGATATCCTTACTCAAATAAGCAATTTCCGCACAATTAGTGATATGAAGGAAAAAATCCCTAAAACTGATATTTATATCAATCCGGATATTAGTCCGTTTTCAGTTTTATCTTTCGAGAAAGGCGAAGCGATCATTGATTCCGGAAGGGTGGCTACATTAAAGCGTAAGGACGAGCTTAAGAAGTTAGCTGAAAGGCAAACTGGCAGCCGAGAAAAGGTAAAGATCTCTACCGTAGATACACTTCAAATTAGCACGCTAACTCTGGAGGGGAACAATGCCTATCCGCGTTCTTATATCATGGGTAAATTAAGGTTGAATTATTTCACCGATTTTACACTTCAGGATCTAAGTAAAGGAATTAACAACCTTTCTGCTTCCGGAAATTTCAACAGGATTAATTATCGCTTAATTCCCAATAATGATGACGGGCTTTATACGCTTGCCATGAAAATGGAAGAGAGTGAAAATAAAAGTTTCTTGCGTTTAGGCTTGCACTATGACGAACTTTATAACATTGGTGCGCTAATTAATTATACTCGCAAAAGTTTGCTCTTTTCAAATGATGTAGCTTCCCTGGATATAGTGGTTGGGGATCAATTCAGGTATAATTTCGACTATTATATAGATAAAGGTTTCTATTGGAGTATTGGACTCAAATCCCGATATAATAAATTTGAACACCCGGTTTCTTTTGATTTTGCTCGTGAAAATGCCGGGTTAGAAGATATTGGTATCAATAAAATAGATGTAGATTACCGCGATTTCACCAACCAGGTTTATGCTGAAACTTTGTTTAAGCAGGTTTTTTCCTTTGGGTTGGGAGCTGAGCACAAATACCTGAGAATTGCTTCAGAAACATTAGGCGATCCAAACGCCGGAATTGATGAGAATACCCTTTTTGAAAATAGCCATTTCTATAGTGCTTTTGGGTATTTAAAATACGATTCTTACGATAATAAATACTTCCCGTCTCGAGGTGTTTATTTTGATGGAGATTTTCACGTTTACCTGTTTTCTTCAGATTTCAATAACGATTTTGCTGAATTCTCTATAGCTAAAGGAACTTTGGGTTACGCTTTTTCTCCTTTTAATAGGTTTTCTACCCGAATTGTGACTGAAGCCGGATTTAGAATAGGAGGCGACGGCGTTAATACGCTCGATTTCTTCCTTGGAGGATATGGAAATAACCTGATTAATAATTTTGTTCCATTTTACGGATACGATTTTATAAGTCTCTCGGGAGATAGTTATATTAAAGGTCTTTTGGAGTTTGATTACGAGATTTTCAGAAAAAACCACGTGATTTTAGGGGCCAATATTGCCAATGTTGGGAATAAGTTATACTCATCTGGAGAATGGTTTAGCCTGCCAGATTTTACAGGTTATGCCCTTGGTTATGGTGTAGATACTTTTATGGGGCCACTGGAATTAAAATACACCTATTCGCCAGAAATTAAAGCCAGCCAGTGGTTCTTTAGCCTTGGCTTTTGGTTTTAGTAAATCAATGATTGTAATTCCCTCAGTTTTTGCTGAAAGCTTTAGATATTCCCTGCTGGTTTTTAGAGATGTTTTAAGAATGTTTCCTTAAAAATTCCCGATATTTGTTTTAAGGTAAAATAACACCGAAAAAAATAACAAATTCTCAATATTCTTTTAGAAATTGTGGGTTGAATTAAAAATATCAGATTATGCCTTTTTATCATAAACTCGGTAAAATTCCTCATAAACGTCATACGGTTTTTAAAAAGCCAGATGGCAGCCTATATTACGAACAACTTTTTGGTACTATTGGTTTTGACGGGATGTCTTCTAATCTTTATCACGAACATCGCCCTACACAGGTAAAAGAAGTGAAAGGGAGCTATAGTGTAAAGCCCAAAATCGCTGCCGAAAACAATATAAAATCTTACCGTTTTAAAGGATTCCAGGTAAAACCGCATCCAGATTATCTAGAAAGCCGAAAAGTGGTTTTAACCAACAGTGATGTAGACATCACCCTAGCTTCTCCTCAAGGTTCTACAGATGATTATTTCTATAAGAATTCAGATTCAGATGAATTACTATTTATTCATAAAGGAACCGGGAAATTAAGAACCCACCTCGGAAATTTAGATTTTAAATACGGGGATTATTTATTAATTCCACGGGGAACTATTTATAAAATAGATTTTGATGACGAAGACAATCGCTTGTTTATAGTAGAGTCCAGAAGACCAATTTACACACCAAAACGCTATAGAAACTGGTTTGGGCAATTGCTAGAGCATTCGCCGTTTTGCGAGCGCGATCTAAGGCAACCTTATGAATTGGAAACCAATGATGAAAAAGGCGATTTCCTGATTAAAATAAAAAAGCAGGGTGAAATATTCGATATGGTTTACGCAACGCATCCTTTTGATGTGGTGGGTTACGACGGGTATAATTATCCCTATGCTTTTTCGATTCACGATTTTGAACCTATAACCGGGAGAATTCACCAGCCACCACCGGTGCACCAAACTTTTGAGACCGATGCTTTTGTGGTTTGCAGTTTTTGCCCCCGTAAATACGATTATCACCCAGAAAGTATTCCGGCCCCATACAGCCACAGTAATATAGATAGTGACGAGGTGTTGTATTATGTAGACGGTGATTTTATGAGTAGGAACGATATTGAAGCCGGCCATATTTCTTTACACCCGGCGGGTATTCCGCACGGGCCGCACCCGGGAGCAGTAGAGCGAAGTATCGGGCAGGTAGAAACCGAAGAGTTAGCGGTTATGGTAGATACATTTAAGCCGTTAATGCTTACTGAAGACGCGATGGAAATTGCCGATGAAAGCTACCATAAATCCTGGTTGGATGAAAATCATTAAAATTTGTAATTAAAAAATTAGCAATAAAAAATATTAAAATGAGTACTGATAATACATCACTAAAATTAGAAAAGGTAATGAAGGATGCTGAAGATTTTCTTCCAATCCTGGGTACCGATTTTGTTGAGCTTTATGTAGGTAACGCCAAGCAGGCAGCTTATTATTACCAGCACGCCTGGGGTTTTCAACCGGTAGCTTATTCAGGACTGGAAACAGGCAGGAAAGACAGCGTATCTTACGTATTACAACAAGGCAAAATTAGAATTGTACTTACTTCACCACTACAGCCAGAAGGGGATATTAATGCTCACATTAATAAACACGGAGATGGTGTGAAAATGGTAGCGCTTTGGGTAGACGATGCGAGAAAAAGTTACGAAGAAACTACAAAGCGTGGTGCTAAATCTTATGTAGCACCTTACGAAATGGAAGACGAACACGGGAAAGCTGTGATTTCGGGAATTCATACTTACGGAGAAACGATTCACCTTTTCGTTGAAAGAAAAGATTACGAAGGGCCATTTCTTCCCGGCTATAAAACTTATGCGACTAAAGCAAAGGCAGAGGACACAGGCCTAAAATACATAGATCACATGGTTGGTAATGTAGGTTGGAACGAGATGAATAAATGGGTAGAATTCTATGGCAAAGTTATGGGCTTCGCTCAAATGGTTTCTTTTGATGATAAAGACATTTCTACAGATTACACTGCCTTAATGAGTAAAGTTATGAGTAACGGGAATGGTAGAATTAAGTTCCCTATCAATGAGCCTGCTAAAGGAAAGAAGAAATCCCAAATAGAGGAATATATAGACTTTTATAATGGTGCCGGGGTGCAGCATATTGCACTGGCAACAGATAATATAATTGAAACGGTAACCCAGCTTAGAGATCGCGGCGTAGAATTTTTATACGTGCCAGATACTTATTATGATACCTTATTAGATAGAGTAGGAGAAATAGATGAAGATCTTGAGCCTTTAAAAGAGCTTGGTGTATTGGTAGATCGTGATGATGAAGGTTATTTATTACAGATATTTACCAAGCCGGTTTTAGACCGTCCAACAATGTTCTTTGAGATTATTCAGCGAAAAGGAGCTCAATCTTTTGGAAAAGGTAACTTTAAAGCCCTTTTTGAAGCAATAGAAAGAGAGCAAGACTTACGAGGGACTTTACAATAATCCTAAAACAACCAAATTAACTTAAGTTTATGGTTAAAAAATTGCATTACCGAAAATTATTTTGTTAAACTTAATTTTCTTGTTGATAGAAGTCTATTAAATGTAGACTTTTGCGCTCGCATTTTTGGAGTGGTTACCAATAATGTAATTAATTTTTTTCATAATTTAAGTTTTAGTTGGTTAATAAGACAAAAACCCCTTCATTAATTTGACGGGGTTTTTTGTTTTAATACATTTGGAATAAAAATTGTAAATATCCTTATCCCAATCAATCTGAAAATCAGCATTTAAAAATTTGGTATGAAAAAAAGTATATTTACAATATTCCTCTTCCTCCTAACCGGCTTGGCGCTTCAGGCGCAATCTCAAAAAGCATTTAGCGCCGGCGAATGGTTTAAATTCCGCATACATTATGGCCCTTTTAATGCAAGCTACGCAACTTTAGAAGTTGATGAAACCAGTATGCAGGGTGAGCCTGTTTATCATATTAAAGGCAGGGGGAAATCTACTGGTTTATTACATTGGTTTTTTAAAGTAGATGATAACTATCAAACCTATATTGATAAGCAAGATGGGAAGCCTTATAAATTTATTCGAAAAATAGATGAAGGTGGCTATACAAAAGATCTTGAAATAGACTTTAATCACAAAGAGAATAAGGCATACGTTTTTGATAGAAAACACAACGAGAATCATACCTATGCTACCAAGCCGAATGTTCACGATATGTTATCGGCATTTTATTATATTCGCAACAATATTAAAAACGACGAACTTAGCCCTGGAGATGAAATGCGTCTCAATCTCTTTATAGACGATGAGAATATGGATTTCAAGCTAAAGTTTCTTGGCAGGGAAGTAATAAAAACGAAATTTGGTAAAGTTGCAACCCTAAAATTTAGGCCTTATGTGATGGCTGGTAGGGTTTTTAAAGAAAAGGAAAGTCTTACCTTTTGGGTGAGTGACGATGCCAATAGAATTCCTTTAAAAATTGAAGCGAATCTTGCGGTTGGCTCCCTCGATGCCGATTTAGATTCTTACAAAGGTTTGAAGCATCCGTTTAAAATAATTATGAATTAATACATGGAAATAAAGCCGGAAATTGCAGAACGTATTTTTGCATTAGAGGAAAAGTTTAAAAACTCAGGCCAGGACCTGGCCTCCTATTTAGACGGACTTTTGCACGATAAGTACCTTACGTATTGGGATTATTTGAATATAGATACGTTGTTAAGTTTGCAAAAAACCCTGACGCATTTCCCAGATGAAAAAATCTTTATTTCGTATCATCAAATTAGTGAGCTTTATTTTAAGCTTATTATTCATGAGCAGAAGCAAATAATTGAAAAAGAAGCACCTGATTCTGATTTTTTAATCGAAAAATACAATCGCTTAAATCGCTACTTTAGAATTCTTACTGATTCTTTTGATGTAATGATTAAAGGAATGGAAAGAGATCAGTTCCTTAAATTCAGGATGTCTTTATTGCCTGCCAGCGGATTTCAATCGGCGCAGTTTAGAATGATAGAAATCTATGCTACACCTTTAGAGAATTTGGTTTCCTATAAAATAAGAAATCAATTTTCGGAAAAGAATAGCCTGGAAGTTTTGTACGAAAATATTTACTGGAAGAAAGGCGGAATTGATCTTGAAACCGGCGAGAAAACCTTAACACTTAGGCAGTTTGAAAAGCGTTATACCGCACGTTTCCTAAGGATAGCTGAAGAGTATAAAGGGAAAACCCTTTTTCATAGATATAAAGAACTGCCAGATTCGGTTAAAAATAATAAGTTTTTGAAAGAAGCATTGCGTAATTTTGACGCCAATGTAAATGTAAACTGGCCCCTAATGCATATGGGTGCTGCTTACAGGTATTTAAATAAGGATAAAGAAACAATTGCGGCTACAGGTGGAACAAACTGGAAAGAATTTTTGCCGCCTTCATTCCAAAGAAATAGCTTTTTTCCTTATTTATGGAGTGAGGAAGAATTAGAAAATTGGGGCAAAGAATGGGTAAACCATATGTTTAATACAGAAAAAGAAAATTGCTAAAATTGAAAAAATTAAGTTTCCTACTGGTATTGATGTTGGCTTTTACAGCCTGTGAAGATGACGCAAAAGAAACCGCGCTAAACACTGAAAAGGTAGAAAAAAAGGCGCCTAAACCTGTGAATAAAGAATTCGGATTTATTCTGGATGATTACGAGGTGGTTGATGGTGTTATAGAATCTGGAGATAGCTTTGGTTATCTGCTAGATCAGCACGGAGTAGATCGAGGAAAAATTTACGAAATCTCAGAAACAGTTAAAGATACCTTTAACCCGGCACGAATTACGGCCGGGAGAAAGTATATGATCCTAAAAGCAAAGGATTCAGCGAATACTCCGCAGTATTTTATTTATCAGAACGACAGGATAAATTATACCGTGGTTGGCATTGGAGATAGTATTAGTGCTTCTCGAAAAAAGAAACCGGTAAGCATACGAAAAAGAGAAGTTTCGGGTGTGGTTAGTTCTTCGCTTTCAGAAGCTGTAGCAGAGCAGGGCTTAAGTAATTTATTGGTGTATGAGCTTTCTGATATTTACCAATGGAGTATAGACTTTTTTAAACTTCAGAAAGGAGATCAGTTTAAAATGATCTATTCTGAAAAATATATAGATGATACTATTTTTGCTGGAATTGAAGATGTAGAAGCTGCGGTTTTTAAACACGGAGATCGCCCATTTTATGCTTTCCAATATGAGGTAGATTCTGTAACCGGGCAACCAAGTTTTTATGATGAAGAAGCTAAAGCTTTGCAAAGCTTCTTTTTAAAAGCTCCGCTAAATTATAGCAGAATTTCTTCAAGATACACTAAAAGAAGATTTCATCCTGTTCAAAAGAGATGGAAAGCCCACCTGGGAACAGATTACGCTGCTTCTCGTGGAACACCGATTGTAAGCACGGCTGACGGAACTGTTATCGCTTCCAGTTATACTTCCGGAAATGGAAATTATGTTAAAGTGAGGCATAACGATAAATATACCACCCAGTATTTACATATGAGCAAGCGCAACGTTCGTAACGGTCAACGTGTAAAGCAGGGTGACGTTATTGGTTTTGTAGGAAGCACCGGTTTGGCTACAGGGCCGCACGTTTGTTATCGTTTCTGGGTTCATGGGAAGCAGGTAGATCCTTATCGCCAGAACTTACCAACTGCAAAGCACATAGAGCCTGAGCATAAGGATAAGTATTTTGCAGCAATTGAAGGTCTAAAAACTGCACTAGACGAAATTCCTTATAAGGCAATCTAAAAACAACAATTAAGTCCCAAATATATTAGGTGTAATGAGCAATTTTCGGTCTAAGTATCCGAAATGACTTGATTTGCATTTAATTATAGAAAAATATAAAGTATAGGCAACGCCAAAAAGAAAAAATAGCATGAAAAATATTAATCCAACCCAAACAACAGCCTGGAAAAAATTAGAAAAGCATTTCAGCGATGTGCAGCAATTGCAACTAAAAGAGCAATTTGAAAAAGATCCAGAGAGAGCATCGAAGTTTTCTATTGCCTGGGAGGATTTTTACCTGGATTACAGTAAAAACCGGATTACTGCTGATACCCGCGATTTGTTGCTGGAATTGGCAGAAGAATGTGATCTTAAATCTGCTATAAAATCTTATTTTGAAGGTGATGCGATCAATGCTACGGAAAATCGTGCGGTTTTACATACCGCTTTAAGAGCTTCTGCAGATGCTAAAATAGAGCTTGATGGAGAAAATGTAGTACCTGAAGTACAGGAAGTAAAAGAAAAGATCAGGAAATTTTCTGAAAAGATTATAAGTGGAGAAAAGAAGGGCTATACCGGAAAAGCTTTTACCGATGTTGTAAATATTGGCATTGGAGGTTCAGATCTGGGACCTGTAATGGTTACCGAGTCACTTACCTATTATCATAATCATTTAAAAGTTCATTATGTTTCTAATGTAGATGGTGATCATGTTCACGAAACCTTAAAAAACCTAAATTCTGAAACTACTTTATTTCTGGTGGTTTCAAAAACCTTTACCACCCAGGAAACTCTATCTAATGCAACAACTATTAGAAACTGGTTTAGAAAATCTGCTCCTCAGGAAGCCGTTGCCGAACATTTTGCTGCTGTTTCCAGTAATTTAAAGAATGTAGAGGAGTTTGGGATCGCTATAGATAATGTATTCCCTATGTGGGATTGGGTTGGCGGCCGTTTCTCTCTGTGGAGCGCTGTAGGACTTTCAATAAGTCTGGCAGTGGGTTACAATAACTTTGAAGCTTTATTGAAGGGCGCTCAAAAAATGGACGAACATTTTAAAACTTCAGATCTTAAGGAGAATATTCCGGTGCAACTAGCCTTGTTAAGTATTTGGTATAATAATTTTTATAAAGCTGAAAGTGAAGCGGTGATTCCTTATACGCAATATCTTCAAAAGCTTCCGTCTTATTTGCAGCAAGCAATAATGGAGAGTAACGGGAAAAGTGTAGATAGAAACGGAAAAAAAGTAGATTACCAAACGGGAACCCTAATTTGGGGAGAGCCGGGGACCAATTCTCAACATGCTTTTTTCCAGTTAATTCACCAGGGAACTAAATTAATTCCTGCAGATTTTATTGGTTTCAAAGAGTCTTTACATAAGGATAAAGACCATCACAACAAACTAATGGCTAATTTCTTCGCGCAAACCGAGGCTTTGCTACAGGGAAAAACTAAAGCTGAGGTAAGAAAAGAGCTCGAAACTAAAGGTTTATCTGATGATGCGATAGAAAGATTATTGCCTTTTAAAGAGTTTGACGGAAATAAGCCAACAAATACTTTACTTATAAACAAACTTACGCCAGAAAGCTTAGGGAAACTTATTGCTATGTACGAGCATAAAATTTTTGTTCAGGGTGTGGTTTGGAATATATACAGCTACGATCAATGGGGTGTAGAATTAGGTAAGCAGCTTGCTAGCAATATTCTTGCGGAAATAGAAAATAAATCGGTAAATAATCACGATTCTTCTACAAAAAGTCTTTTAGAATTCTTTTTAAAGTAAAAATAGGTGTTTTGTTAACAACCTGTGAAAATCAATAGGTATCAGCAAATCAAATAGTTAAAAATTTGTTTTAGTTTTGCGGCGAACAAGGTGTTAAAGTTAAATTTCTTAACATTCCGGTAAACTCCGGGAAGTAGGTTTTAGCTTCATTTGCACCGAAATTTAAACTCAAAACAAACAAATTTTAAACATGAGGAAATTATTACTCCTGGCCCTGTTTTTAACATCGGCTACAATTTTTGCTCAAGGAACTATTACCGGAAAGGTGATCGATTCCGAAATGGATGGTCCCCTCCCGGGTGCTAATGTTAAGGTGAAAGGCACATCCAATGGTACTATGACCGATTTTGATGGTAACTTTAGTCTGGATGTAGATGCAGCAAGAGGTTCTATCGAGATTAGTTTTGTAGGTTACAAGACTAAAGAGGTTCAGTTTTCAGTAAATGGTTCAACAGATTTGGGTAGTATAACCCTGGCTCCTGATGCAGGGGCATTAGATGAGGTGGTTGTTACAAGTTTCTCTCTTGCGATAGATCGTAAGACTCCTGTGGCTGTTTCTACTATTAGTGCTGCTGAAATTGAAACCAAAATAGGAAACCAGGAATTCCCTGAGGTTCTTAAATCTACCCCAGGAGTTTATGCTAACAAAGCCGGAGGTGGTTTTGGAGACGCAGAACTTAGAATGAGAGGTTTTGAAGGTCAAAACATTGCTGTATTGATTAATGGTGTTCCGGTAAACGATATGGAAAATGGTCGTGTGTACTGGAGTAACTGGGCTGGTCTTTCAGATGTTACTAAAACTATGCAAACACAAAGAGGGCTTGGTGCATCTAAAGTAGCTGTGCCTTCTATTGCAGGTACTGTAAACATTGTAACTAAATCTACTGACGCAGAAAAAGGTGGAAACGTTTTTGCTGCAACTGGTAACGATGGTTATACTAAGTTTGGAACTACCGTTTCTACTGGTATGAATGAAAATGGTCTTGCCGCTACTGTTTCTGCCTCAAGAACTGCTGGTAATGGGTATGTAGACGGAACTGAATTTGTTGGTTACAACTACTTCGTAAATATTGCTAAAGAACTTAACGAAGATCATACTTTATCTTTTACTGCTTTTGGTGCTCCCCAAAGACACGGGCAGCGTCAAAACAGACACCTTATTGAGACTTACCGTGAAAGTGAGAGCGGTATTCGTTTCAATGGTGATTGGGGTTATATGAATGGGCAGGTAACCCATATTGAAGATAACTTTTATCATAAACCTCAATTGTCTCTAAACCACTATTGGGATATTAGTGATAGAACCTTGCTTTCTACAGCTGTATACGCTTCGTTTTCTAGCGGAGGTGGAGGCGGATGGGCCGGAGAAAATAAGTTCGGTCTTAATTCAAAATACAGAGACGGAGCTTTACAACCGGTAAACCTTGATCTTATTGTTGATGAAAACGTAGCTCTTGGAGCAGAGGGTTCAGAAACTATTTTGAGAGCCTCAAGAAACGACCATAACTGGTACGGAGCACTTTCTACTTTATCTACAGATATAAATGAAAATATCGAATTACTTGCAGGTTTAGATTTAAGGTATTACGAAGGAAAGCATTATCAGGAAGTAACAGATCTTTTAGGTGGTCAGTACTGGTTTGATGATTCTGATGTTAACAATCCGGTAAACCTTGCGCAGGTTGGGGATAAAATTAGCTATAACAATGATGGGATCGTATTATGGGAAGGCGGATTTCTTCAGGCTGAATATTCTAAAAATGATTTAGATGCCTTTATTTCTGTTGCTGCTTCAAATACTTCTTATAAGCGAATTGACTATTTCAATTATACCGATAATGACCCACTACAGGAAACCGATTTTATAAATTTCTTCGGTTACCAGGTAAAAGGTGGGGCTAACTATAACTTTACAAGAAGTAGCGGTGTATTTGCAAACATAGGTTACTTTGAAAGAGCACCTTTCTTTGATGCGGTATTCCTTAACTTCCAAAACGACATTAACGCTGATGCTCCAAATCAAAAGATTTTTAGTGCCGAGGTGGGTTATACTTTTAGAACCGATAAGTGGAGAGCTAATGTAAACGCTTACAGAACACAGTGGAACGACAAATCTGAAAACTATAGTTATAACAATCCTGATGGATCATTAGGTGTAGCTAATATTCTTGGGGTGAACGCACTTCACCAGGGTATTGAAGTAGATTTTGAATACCGCCCATTTGATGAGCTTAGCATTACTGGATTCGCTTCTCTTGGAGATTGGATGTGGAGTGATGATGTAACTGGAGTTCAGATTTTTGATGAGGAACAAAACCTTATTGATGAAATTAACCTTTATATAGAAGATACTAAGGTTGGAGGTTCTCCTCAAACTACTGCTGGTTTAGGTGTAGATTATGAATTCCTTCAGGATATGAGATTTAGAGCTAACTATAACTTCTTCGGAGACTTCTATTCAGACTTTGATCCTGTAAGCAGAACAAATCCTGATACTCCTGAGGTATGGAAACTACCTGATTTTGGAACTGTAGATGTAGGGCTTACCTACGATTTCCCTGTAGCTGGTTTTGACGCTGTGCTTAATGCCAACGTTTATAACGTGACTAACACAAGTTATATTGCTAATGCGCAAAATGGACTTGGAAACGATGCACGTACAGCACTTGTGTGGTACGGATTCGGTAGAACATATTCTGTAGGAGCAAAATTTAATTTCTAAAAAATAAAAATGAAAAAGTCTTTTAACCTTTTAATGATGTTATTGGGGCTGGTTATAGTAAGTTGTAACCCCATGGATGACATCCACGACGAAATTGACGCCGAGTTAGATAATCAACTTGCAGTAGCTGAAGCTGATTATGTATTAACTGAAGATGATTACGAAGAATTAGGGCAGAGCTTTCCTAACTTTGGATCAGTTGAGGATGCAAGAACTTTAGTTCCTGCTCTTTTATCTGATCTTTACCCAACTTACGGAGCGGGATCTATAATTAATGTTGAATTTGATTTGTACGATCCTCTTTCAATTGAAGATTATACAGTATCTGGTTCAGATTATGAGTTAATTGATTTAGATACAGATTATTTCAGTGGAAATGGTGAAATCACCGACTTTCTGGAAGCTAAATATCCTCAAATGGAGGAAGGTGATTACGTAAACTTGACTTACGACATTCTTGCAGAAGAAATAGCATACACTTTAGATGCTGATGATTTTGACGTTATAGGTGAAGAGCTTGCAGCTGTATATCCAGATCCGGCTTCTAGTGCTGCTCAGTATAGCAACTTTGATAGAAGAGACGATAGAGACCAATATTGGAGTAATGATATGATCGTTGAAGCTCTTGGAGCTGTTATTTCTGAACAATTTGGAGATGTTGCAGGACAAAAATATAATGTAAGCTATGCTATTTACGATGGTAATTCAGGTACGGAAAGTATGACTGTTCAATTTGACGGAAACACTTATGTTGCTGTTGGAGGTATGGCTTATGATTTCTCTGATGAAGATTATGACAATGTAGGAGATGAGTTTGCAACTGATTATCCTGGCCCTGCCGGAAACGCTGCCCAGTTTGGAAGCTTTGACGTAAGAGAAAGTAGTGATAATTACTGGAGTGAAGCTATGATCCTTGAGGCTATCAACTTTACGCTTATGGAAGCTTATCCAAATGCAGCAGAAGGAGACCAGTTTGTTGTTTCTTACGCTATATATAGTGGTTCTGTTTCTACACAGGTTACTAATGTAATTCTTAGCGGAGGAGAATATGTTATAGACGATAATGCATCTGTTTCTACTATTGAAGAAACTACAGTATACGCTTATACCAATGGAAACTGGAATCAGCCGTATTCACTTCCTGAAGATTCTTATACCGAAGAATTTGGTCAACGTTTTGGTAATTTTGGTGATGAGGAAGAAGCACTTACTAAAATTGCTATTTTCCTTGGAAGAGAATTTCCTTATGCTTCAGAAGGTGAGTATAAAGCAGTAGCTTACCAATTTTATAATGGTGATGAAACTGTTACTGAATACGCAAATTTTGTTTTCGAAAGTGGTAACTGGAATGCAATCCAATCGGTAGTTTCAGAAACTTTACAGTTCGGTTACGAAGATGGAATGTGGATTCCTGACAATACTATTAACTATATGCTTTCTGGAGACGACTATTCTATTATTGCTGATGCATTAGCCGGTAATGATGAGTTGTCAACACAGGTGGCTAGTATGGATAGATATTCTAACTTCGACCGTCGTCCGGGAGCAAGCGCTTACTGGGATGACGATGCCATACTTTTAGCTATGCAATCTTTATTAAACGAAATTGCGGCTAATGCAGAAGAAGGGCAAAAGTATACACTTACTTTCGATATTTATAATGGTTCAAACACTACAGAAAGCCTAAGCCTTATTAAAGAAGGTGGTGAGTGGGTAGTTAATGAATAGAATTATAGAATTGTTTTATTAAAAACCTCCTGTCTCCTATGATAGGAGGTTTTTAGTTTTTTATTTAAAAGTTAGATATTTGTAAACCAAAACATAGCTATGAAAAAATTGTATTACCTGTTCTTGTTTATATTGATTGCAGCCTGTTCTTCTGAAGATGATGGCGCAAGCGAACCTAAAGAGCCACAGGAAGAAAAAAATCCGGTTGCCGTTGCCGATGAGATTGCGGCAAGCGAAAATGAAGAGCTAACCTTTAATAGGGCCCTTCTTTTGGATAATGATGATTTAATTGAAAATGCAATCCTGGTAGATATAGATTCTGAAACCGCAGAAGGTGGCTCTATAGATGATAATAGAAATAGTACATTTACATACAACCCTCCTGCAAATTTTACAGGGAATGACACCTTTTCTTACACTATTTGTATTCCTGGAGATTTAGACCGTTGTGCTAGTGCACAGGTAACTGTTGTGGTTGGAGATGCCGGTTCGCCTGTTGCGGTAAACGATACTTATACGATGGAAGAAGGAAGCTCTTACACCATTCAAAATCATTTAGATAATGATGAGGTGATAGACAATGCTGTAGTAACCGAAGTTGTGAGTAATTCTGGTAATGCTAGCGTAGTTTTGGAAGAAGATGGTAAAATAACCTACACCCCTAACGAATCCTTTTCGGGCGAAGACAGTTTTACCTATACGCTGTGTGATGATGATGAAACCCCAAGTTGTTCTACTGCTACTATTAATATGTTAGTAGAAGATACAGGTTCACCTTTTGCCCAAAATGACCTGGTAATTGTAGAAGAGGGGGTATCAGAAAAAATTATTAGTAACCTTTTAGATAACGATGAATTAACCGATGATGCGACAATAACCAGTATTGACGCTTCTTCCAGTAATGCTACTATAAACCTAAATGATGACGGTAGCATTTCCTATATGCCACAAGCAGGTTTTACAGGAGAAGATACTTTTACTTATACCATTTGCGACGACGATGCTGAAGCTACTTGTTCTACAGCTACTGTAGCGGTGAATGTTGTAGCAACCGTTAGTTTTGATATTCCTATTGATCTTAAAGCATATTATCAGGATGCAACTTTTACTACTGATCCTCAACTTTTATATGCCGAACTTTCGACTTTTACCAATGCTCAACATACCAATAGGCTTGAGTATGTACAAAGACACGACTATTTGTATGATGCTGATGCTGCACTAAACGATGAAAGTATGGTAGTGCTTGTATATTCTGGTGAATTAAGACCAGATGATCAATATCAAATTGGTGATTTAGATGGAGATGAAAGTTTTAATACCGAACACATTTATCCTCAATCGAGGTTAGATACAGAGGAATCTGTAAGTGATTTGCATCTTTTAAGAGTAGCCGATGTTGATGTAAACGAACTAAGATTAAACTTTCCATTTACCGATGGCAACGGGGAATATAAGCTTGTTGACGATAGTAAATGGTTTCCGGGAGATGAATGGAAAGGCGATGTTGCGAGGATGGTGATGTATGTAAACCTTAGTTATGGCGATGATTTCGATGAAGTTGGAAGCCTGGAACTTTTTCTTAAATGGAACAGGGAAGATCCCGTTTCTGCTTTCGAATTACAACGAAATAATGTTATAGAAAGTGTTCAGGGTAATCGTAATCCGTTTATTGATAATCCATACCTCGCAACCTTGTTATGGGGAGGAGAGGCAGCTGAAAATACCTGGGATTAGATAAAAATTCTATATTTCTATAAAACCAGCCTCTTTTTGGCTGGTTTTTTTATTTCGTAATGTTAGAATTTTTTAACAAAATCATGTGAGCTTCCCCAATGCTTCAACTTCTTTATTTGCTGGTATCTTATTTTGTGAAAGCTAATTGTAATTAGTTGGCATAATGGTTAAAGTTAAAAATCTTAACACTCAGATAAACTTAATAATCTGGAAATAGAGTTCTTTTGCAAAGAATTTAAACTCAAACAAACAACTTAAAAGAAAAAAATGAGGAAATTATTAGCATTAGCTATGTTCTTAACATCAGCTACAATTTTTGCTCAAGGAACTCTTACTGGAACAGTATTAGATTCTGAAATGAACGGTCCGCTTCCGGGTGCAACCGTTATGGTGGTAGGTACCAATAATGGTACTACTACAGATTTTGACGGTAATTTTTCCCTGGATGTAAAATCTGCTTCAGGTAGAATTAGCATAACTTTCATTGGGTATGAAAGAAAAACGATCAAATTTGATGTTGCAAATGGTGCTACACAGGATTTAGGTACTATTGCTTTAGGAGTAGATGCAGATGCCTTAGCCGAGGTGGTAATTACAGGTATTGCCGATCTAGCTAAAGATCGTGAAACTCCGGTTGCTGTTTCAACTATTAGAGCAGCAGAAATTCAAGAAAAATTAGGTTCTCAGGAATTTCCTGAAATTCTAAACAACACGCCTTCTATTTATGCTACAAAACAAGGTGGTGGATTTGGAGATGCCCGTATTAACATTCGTGGTTTTGATACTAACAACTCTGCCGTGATGATTAATGGTGTTCCAATTAACGATATGGAAAACGGAGCTGTTTACTGGAGTAACTGGGCTGGTCTTAGTGATGTAGCTTCTGCCATTCAGGTTCAGAGAGGATTAGGTTCTTCTAAATTAGCGGTGTCTTCTGTAGGTGGAACAATAAACGTTATTACAAGAGCAGCAGATAGAGCTGAAGGAGGTTTTGTTACTGCTATGACAGGTAATGATTCTTACCTTAAAACTGTTGCTTCTTACAATACCGGACTTATGGAAAGTGGTTTTTCTACAACAGTATTGTTGAGCCAGACTCAGGGAGATGGTTATATAGACGGAACGGAATTTCAGGGGTACAACTACTATTTAGGTTTTGGATACAGACCTAATGATACACACGATTTTCAATTCACGGTAACCGGTGCACCACAGTGGCACAACCAACGTAGTAGAAGTAGTTCTATTGACACTTATCAACGTTATAGTGATAATGATGATCCTAATATAAAATATAACGAAGAATGGGGTTATTTGAATGGTGAAGCATATTCGTTTAGAAGAAACTTCTACCATAAACCAATTATGTCTTTAAACTGGGATTTTGATATTAATTCTAAAACGCAACTTTCTACTTCTGCTTATGCATCTTTTGGACGTGGTGGCGGAACCGGAGAGATTGGTACTATTAACGGGAGAAGACAATTTGCTCTTCCAAGAACTAATGATGGCCTAATTAGAGTAGACGATATTTTTGCTTACAATAGTGGGCAGCCAGTACCAGATTTTGGTAATGAAGCAAATCCTGAAGGGCAGAGAACTTTAACCGATGGTATTTACCTAAACCAGGGGAATAATGATCGTTCTTCAGCCAATGGTATTACCAGAAGAGCTTCAATTAACTCTCATAACTGGTTTGGAGTATTATCTAATCTTAGCAATCAATTAACCGACGAACTTACTTTAGATGTTGGTATTGACTTAAGAACGTATAAAGGAATTCATTATAGAAGAGTAAATGATCTTCTTGGAGGAGATGCTTATCTGCAAACCGACAATGACAATAACGTTCCAAACCCGGTACTACGTGAAACTTATGATGCAGATCCTAATTTTTGGGTATTCTCTGATATTGATTCAGAAGAAAAGATCGATTATTACAACGATGGTTTAGTAAGATGGGCCGGTACTTTTGGACAGTTAGAATATAACAATGAGGTTATTTCAGCATTTGTTCAGGGATCTATCTCAAATCAAGGCTTTAAGAGAGTTGAATACTTTGGAGAACTTGAAGGAAACCAGGAAACAGATTGGGAAAACATTATTGGTGGAAACATTAAAGGTGGTCTTAACTGGAATATAGACGAAATGCATAATATATATGCAAACGCAGGTTATTATTCTAAACAGCCTCTTTTTGATGCCGTTTATATTAACTTTGGAAATAACTTAAACCCAGATCTTCAAAATGAACAGGTAATTGGTACTGAGATCGGGTATGGATTTAGATCTAGTTTCTTTAGTGCAAACGTAAACTTATATCGAACTTCCTGGGCAGATAGATTTGAAAGTGATGGAGCGGTATTTAATGCAGAGACTCCTCAGGAAATTAGAGGTACTGCTAACCTTTACGGAATCACGCAGGTACACACCGGTCTTGAAATTGATTTCACCGGAAGAATATCCGATAAATTAGGATTCAACGGAATGATGTCTATAGGAAACTGGGAGTATGATGGAGACGTAGAAGCAACTTATTTCGATAACGATCAAAGCCCGATCTTAGACGAGAATGGTAATCCACAAACGGCTACTTTAGCTTTAGATGGTGTGAAAGTTGGAGATGCTCCGCAGTTTACCGCTAGTATTGGTGCAGATTACGAAATAATAGAAGGGCTTGGAGTTGATGCTAACTATAGATATGTTGATAATCTTTATGCTGATTTTGATGCAACAGATGCATTAGGTGAAGAAAACTTTGAGGCGTTAAAATTACCTTCTTTTGGATTGGTTGATGCCGGAGCTTCGTTTAGATTACCAATTGGTAAAAACAACAATAATCTTAACTTTAGAGTTAATGTAAATAACGTGTTTGATACTATGTATATTTCTGAAGCAGATACCAATCTTTTAGCTGGTGCTGGAGATGAAACTTACGATGGCGTTAACGTTAATAACAGAGTGTATTTTGGTTTCGGAAGAACCTGGAATGCAGGAGTGACTTTTAATTTCTAAGCAAAAGAGATTAATTCTTAATATAAAAAACCACCCCAACTCGGGGTGGTTTTTTTGTTTTAAACTATTGAGAACGAAAATCTATGAACTTTGTCAATAGGGGATAATATTTATTGTATAAAGACTTATGAGAACGTATTGAAAAATTTAATTTGAAAATAATAAATTAAATCATTTTTCTTTCTCTGTGGTGGTTTGATCTTTTTTTCTCTCGGCTTCTTTTTCAACAAATTTTTTATGTTGTACTTCCCCGCCAAAGTCTCTGGTTCTCTTGTAAATACTTTCAAAAACCTCTGCTTTGCCATATACGGTAATTACATCGTGGGGCAAAATTTTTGAATTTCCCGAAGGAGAACCTAAATAGTCTTCACCTTTTCTGTCTATTCCCAGTACGGTTATGCCTTCTTTTCTAAGATCCAATTCTATTAAAGTCTTATTGGCCAACCAACTATCTTTCTCTACCCGCATTTCACTTACATGGTAATTGTCGTGCAAATGCAGTACAGCAGCATAATCCTGTACATTTATATCGGTATATTTTTTTAGCATTTTACTAATCAATTTTGATAGTCCGCGGTCTACCCAATCACTTCTAATGGCCCACCACAATATGGCAAGTCCTACCACAACTATGAGCAATCCATACAGCTTAGCCGAATTGCTATCTGGTAGCACAAAAGTTAGAATTAAGGAAGACATAGCCGTTACTATACCGGCATTACCAATAAGCATAAGGCTGTATATAATCTTTCTTCGAACCGGGTGGTTCATTATTTTTTCAGATTCCGCAGAAGTATAGCCTGAGCCGGTATATGCAGATCGAGCCTGAAATCTTGCGCTTTGGGTAGAAAGTCCGGTGTGAGCTAAAGCAATGGCCGCAACCCGTGTAATCAAGGCTGAAAGTGTGATGATAAAAAATAACGTAACAGCGGCAATCATAAATATTGATTTATAGATATATGTATCAATATAAGATAAACTAATTTTTGAATTTTTTTATACTAATTATAAGTTTATGCTTTCTAATTGCGTGTTTCTACATTTTAAATCTCAGGTCCGGGCTTTTTAGTCTGATATGAGTTCCCTTTTATTTTCGAAACCTTTTGTCTGAACCTCCAAAATCAGCATAGATGTGGTAGGAACCTTTTCTTTAATTCTGAACCTGAAAAATTATGGGTAAGGCATAATTTACATTAACGGGCTTTCCGCGTTGTTTTCCCGGTTGCATTTTAGGTAAGGATTCAATAATTGTTTTGGCTTCTTCTTCAAGCTTAGGGTGTGGTGCTCGTGCCTGTATGTTTACGATGTCTCCTTCAGTATTTATTTGAAAGAGTATGTTGATGCGGTTTATTCCTGAAAGTCCTAATTCACTTCCAAGTTCCTTATTAAAATTCTTATTTACATAAGCGGTGATCTTCTCGCTCATACACCTTTTTCTCTCCGCATTATCATTTAGACCTTCACAGCCCGGAAATACCGGTACATCTTCAATTAGTGTAAAAGGCACGGTTTCTGGTTTTTCTTCTGGTTTGTGCTCAATTATATCTTCGGGTTCCACGATATCTTCCAGGCTTATTTCAGTAGATTTAATTTCGTCTTCTTCGAGCTCGGGATCGTCTTCAATTACATCTATTACCTCGGGAATTACCGGTGGTTTAGGAGGTGGGGTATTTGCCAGTTCGGTAATGGGGATTTCTTCATCTTCAAGGGCATCTAAATAAACCTGTTCGCTAGCAAATTCTTCCTTATCATAAGTTTTCCATTCTATTAAAAGCAGACTGGCCAGTAAGGCGAGGATAAGTCCGAAGGACAGAAACAAATTTGATTTTTTTCGAAGGTCAGCTTTAGGGTTTTTCTTAGGTTTCATAAGATTAGTATTAAATTAATAGTATAGTGATATACAGTGAAAATTTAATCTAATGGCTGGTATTTTGAATAACTATCAATTAAAATGCCAAAAAATTGAATGAAATTTATATAATTGATTTAAAGCTTATTCTGTTCTAAAATTAAAGAGCTAAGTGTCTTCTATAAACTAAGAAGTGCAATTGAGTGGCTTTTTTGTAGAAAATCCTATCTTTACTAAAAATTTACTTCTATGTATCCAACAGTACAATTCATACATTCTTATTGGGCTTATTTAGTACTTATTGTTTTGTTCGTGGCCGTTATAAATTCAATTATAGGGTATGCTTCGAATAAGGAATACGGTGCAACTAATTTTAGGATCGCGCTTTTTACGCTTATCACTACACATATTCAGCTTTTAATAGGAATTGTTTTATACTTTGTATCTCCTTATTTCTCTGTTTTACTTGAAAAAGGTATGGGTGCAGTAATGCCTGATCCAACTCTAAGGCTTTATATCATGGAGCATCCTTTAATGATGATTATCGCTGTGGTACTAATAACCATTGGATATTCCAAGCATAAAAGTAAACTTACCTCAAAGCCGAAATTTAAAACCCTGGCTATATTTTATACTTTAGGATTATTGGTGATGTTGTCGCGTATTCCCTGGAGTGCCTGGTTTTAGATTGCTATAAACTTTTCATTCACTCCCTTTTGGAGTGCCTGGGCCGGCTTGCTTTAGAAGATAAATATAAACAGGGAAATGATCACTGTATCCTCCCTGGTAGCCGCTATAACCATAGCTTCGGAAGGGATAACCTTTGTATTGTCCGCTTTCTGTAATAAGGTATTTCTTATTGAAGATCCCTGCTTTATAGAACTGAAAACTTGAATAGTCTTTCTTCGTTAAAGCTCCCGAAATAAGAATTTGGTCAAATAAATTCCAACCATCTCGGTAGGCAAGTGTCCCCATACCTTTTTTGAACATACGCTCCATAGGATTGTATAATTGATGCGGACTTAAGCCATTTGGATCCTCTTTTGTTTTCAGTATTTCCTTGAAGCTTTTATTTGTAGGATCATCATTAAAATCTCCCATACTTATCACTTTGGCTAAAGGTTTCCTTTTAAATATTGAATCGAGAATTACTTTATTTAGAGCTGCTGCTTTTTCCCTTTTGTACCTGCTGGCCGTTTCCCCGCCACTTCTTGAAGGCCAGTGATTCACTATAAAATGTAACTTTTCATCATCAATTTTTCCACTTACCACCAGTTGATCCCTAGTGTAAACGCGTTTGTCGGGTTCTTTACTGTCATAGATTAGTAATTCGTGTGAAACTGAATTTTCTAATCTAAAAATATCTTTTCTATATAATAAGGCTACATCGATTCCGCGGCGGTCTGGCGATTCATAATGTACAATACCATAGTTATAGGCTTTGAGTTTTGGTTCACTTATCAGGTCTTCTAAAACCCGCCGGTTTTCAATTTCACAAATCCCAACAATTACAGGAGCTTGCTTTGATATATCTGATCCTATCTCTGGAATAACTTCAGCTAATTTTTGCAATTTATCGCGGTATTTTTCCTGTGTCCAAACATCATCTCCGTCCGGGGTGCGGTCATCATCAAAAGTGAAGGGATTATTTTCAGTGTCAAATAGATTTTCAACATTATAAAAAGCAATACTTATAATTTTATACTCCTTTTGCTGTGAGAAACTACTTTCAGTACTCAAAAAGAAAAACAGGCAAGAAACAAAAAGGGGAAAAATACGGGTAATCATTGTCTTACATTAAAGCTAAATTATTGGTATAAAGTGCTGATATTTTGATTATTAACGCTTAAATATCTTAACTTATATTGAATATGACACTACCTGGGTATGAAATTTTTAATTTTTCTTCTCTTTTTTGGGATGGGATTTTCTGGCTCCCTGGCGCAGGAAATTTCCCTGGAAGGAAAATTGGTAGATGCTCAAACTTATAAAGAATTACCCGGCGCTAAACTTCAGATAGAGAAAAGCTTTTTTGAAACAATTTCTGATGAAAACGGAGTATTTTTATTTTACTCGAAAGATCTTCCGCTCGGCGAACAAATTTTAAGCATAAGTCTTACAGATTACAAACTTCTTAGAATCCCGGTGATCATCGAAAAGGGAATTAATAAAGATCTCGGACTTATTTTAATGCAGCCTGTTCTAGCCGATTATGCGAGTCAAATAAGCACTATAAGCCTATCTGATGCTGAGTTGGATGAGGATGAAGCTCATATAGATAATCTTGCTGGGCTCCTACAGGCTTCTCGTGATGTTTTTTTAAATGCGGCTGCCTTCGATTTTAGTCAAACTTTTTTTAGACCCCGTGGTCTCGATAGCGAACACGGGAAGGTTTTAATAAATGGTATAGAAATGAACAAGGTTTATACCGGCCGGTCTCAATGGAGTGCCTGGGGCGGACTCAACGATGTGCAACGCAATCAGGTTTTTTCCATGGGACTAAGTCCTTCTGAAGTAAGTTTTGGCGGTCTTGCCGGAACCACGAATATAATTATGCGGGCTTCAAAATACGCCAAAGGAGGGAAAGCTTCCATTGCAGCGGCTAATAGAAGCTACAACGGTAGGTTGATGGCGAGTTACGGCTCGGGAGAATTAAATAATGGCTGGGCTTATGCAATTTCGGCTTCCCGTAGGTTTGCCAACGAAGCTTATGTAGATGGAACCTTGTACGATGCAAATGCATTTTTCCTTTCAGTTGAAAAGACATTCAATAAAAAACATAGTCTCAATTTTACAGGTTTTTATACGCCTAACATTCGCGGAAAATCTTCTCCCAATACCGAAGAAGTTTTCGAACTAAAAGGAAGAAAATATAATGCTTACTGGGGCTACCAGGATGATGAAATTAGGAATTCCCGAGTTAGGGAAATAAAAGAGCCGGTATTAATGTTGAATCATTTTTGGAACTTTTCAGAAAAAGTGAGTATCAATAATAATTTCGCTTTTCAATTTGGAAAAATGGGGAATTCAAGGATAGATTTCGGTGGAACCCGGAGGGCTGAAGTTAATGACCAATCGGGTTATATTGGGGGAGGCACCAATCCAGATCCTACTTACTATCAAAAACTACCCAGTTATTATTTGCGCTTCGCAGATAATGCAAATTATGAAGGAGCCTACCTCGCGCAGCAAGATTTCAAAGAAGATGGTCAGTTAGATTGGCAGCAGTTATATAACGCGAACAATGCGGCCGGTTACACTGTTTATGCGCTGGCAGAAGATAGAAGCGATGATCTTAAGTTTGATTTAAATTCTATAATTTCAGCTAAAATCAATGACAATATTGATTTGAATGGAAAACTTGGTTTTTCGTATTTGAACTCTCATAATTTCGCATCCATAAAAGATATGCTGGGAGGTGACACTTATCTTGATGTAGATTTTTTTGCTGAAGGCGACCGGGAAACCTCTCTAGAAAACAGGGCCCAAAGTGACCTTCAAAATCCAAATAGAAGTGTTTCTGAAAATGAGCCTTACAAATATAATTTTCGGTTCTATGCGAGTTCCGCTAAGGCTTTTGGGCAATTAAATTTTGATTACGATCGCCTTGATTTTTATTCGGCTTTTATTGCTTCCCAAACTTCCTATCAAAGAGATGGATTATTCCAAAATGGGAATTACCCCGATAATTCACTCGGTAAAAGTGAGCAATTAAGTTTTACCGATTTTGGAGGTAAAATTGGAGCAAATTATAAACTTACCGCCAAACATTTATTGGGTTTTAATGCGGCCTGGTTTACTAAGCCGCCAAACCTTCGGAATTCCTTTTCAAATTCTCGTCAAAATAATGAGGTAGTGCAAGGTTTAAAAAGCGAACAAATCCACAATATAGATTTTAATTACCGATATAGGTCTCCAAATATTAAAGCCAGGTTTTCTGCTTATTACACTCAAATTAAAGACGCTACTGAAATCTCTTTTTATTATGCCGATGGTCTTTCAGGTTTAGGTAGAAATAGCACTACGGCTTTTGTTCAGGAAGTTTTAAGCGGGATTGATAAACAGCATCTTGGACTGGAAATAGGAATTGAAGCGCAATTAACTTCAGCTATAAAAGTGAAGGCGGCGGGAGCAATGGGACAATTTATCTACAATAATAATCCAGAACTCTATTTAACTTCAGACGATTTTAATGAGATAGTAGATTATGGAACTTCCTATTTAAAAAATTACCGTATTGCCGGAGGTCCGCAGAGAGCCGCGCAAATTGGTTTTGAATATCGTGATGCTGATTATTGGTTTTTTGCCACTACCGCTAATTTCTTTTCTCATGCTTTTTTGGATATAAGTCCCTTAACCAGAACTGCGAACTTTCTTAATGACAGCGATGGGCTACCTATTTTAAGTTACGATGAAAATGTTGCCGAACAACTTCTAAAACAAGAAAAATTTAACGACTATATACTGGTAAATGCCATAGGTGGAAAATCCTGGCTGGTGAAGGGAAAGTTTATCGGGTTTTTTATAAGCCTGAATAATATTTTTGATAAACTCTATAAAACCGGTGGTTTTGAGCAATCCCGAAATGCCAACTATCGCACCCTGAAACAAGACCAGGAGAGGGAAACCCCCATTTTTGCTCCTAAATACTGGTATGGCACCGGTGCTTCTTATTTTGCCATGGTTTATCTGCGATTTTAAAATTATACCGATGAAAAATTTTAAATGGATATTGGTCATCTTCTTTATGGTTTCGTATTCCTCTTGCGTTAAAACCGAGGATTTTCAGTTGCCGGAATCTGAAACCAAAGAGATAAATATTGAAGGAAATATTACCGGAATTTCTGCGGTAAAAAGCAATTTTAATCCTGAAACTAAAGAAATATATGTTTTTTCTGAAACCGATACCTGGATGGAAGCTTATGTGGTTTCCAGTGATGAGGGTGGAAATTTTTATAAAGAGCTGGTCTTGCAGGATAAACCCGAAAACCCCATAGCCGGTATCCTCTTGTTAGTAGATGATAATTCGCTTTTTGAAACCTATAATTTTGGTCGAAAAATATATGTAAAGTTAGATGGCCTCGCTTTATGGTCTAATAATGGAATACATCAACTGGGAATTCAGAATAGGGGAGATGTGGTAGCGATCCCGCCTTCCAGGATAGACGATCATATTATTAGAACGATGGATACTGTTGAAATTGTTCCGCTTCAATTAGAGATTTCAGAATTTAAGGAAGAGCATGAAAATTTATTCATTCAGGTTAAAAATGTCCAGTTCAACCGAAACCTGCTTAGGGAACAACATCATTATACTTTTGCCGGAGAAGTTACAGATGAATATGACGGGGAGAGGCAATTGGAAAGCTGTATTACGGGTGCCAGTACGATGTTGAGCACCAGCACTTTTTCCGGATTTAAATCTTTGTATTTGCCTGAAAATTCCGGCAGTGTAAAAGGAATTTTAACCCGAAATTTTTACGATGATTATTTTGTGATCGCGGTAAATTCTCCCGATGATTTTAGCTTTGGCGGCGAGCGTTGCGACCCTGAATTTTTGAAATGCACCAACAATACTTCCGAAGGAATAAATGTTTTATTCGAGGAGAATTTTACAAATATTACCAGTCTTTCTGCATTAGAAGATGGTGGATGGACTAATGTGAACGTAAACGGAGGCAAAGTTTTTCAACCCGGAACTTTTGATTGGAACCGGTACATTCGGATTTCGGCATTTAATACCGAAGAAGCGCCTATGGAAGCCTGGCTAGTGAGTCCGTCAATAAATTTAGACAATGTTTCAGGAGCTCAGTTGTCTTTTGATATTATGTCTTCTTACGATAACGCCACCATCCTAAGTGTTTTGGTTACTGAAGAATTTACGGGGAATGTATTAACCACTAACTGGCAGCCCATGGATGCGATAATTCCTATAGGCCCTACCAATCAATATGGTAGAGGCTTTGTGAAAAGTAAGATTGATATTTCTTGTTTAAAAGGCGATATTCATTTTGCCTTCAGATATTTGGGAGCTGCACCAGATAAAAGCACAACTTATGATATTGATAACATACGGGTAAGCGGGAATTGAGTAAATTGATTTTTATTTTAAAACCAGAAAATGAAGCAAACTTTACTCTTTCTTTTTTTATTGATTTTCATTTCTACATCTGCGCAGCAATCACAGGATTTCGCCGGGAATTGGTTTTGGGAATCTCCAGATGGGCAAAACACTATGGAGCTACAGCTGGAATACGAAAACCAAAATAGGATCGTTGGTAATCACTGCGTGGTTTTTTATCAAGGTAAAAAAACCGACTGTAAAAGAAACGATACCGGAGCTCTTAGCATTAATTTGGTGAAAATTGCGGAAGGAGTTTATGATGGTACTATAGAAAGTGCAGTAAGTTTTACTTCTGGAAAAATACGTTTGCAATATATAGATCGTGAAAAAGCAATCCGATTTTACTTAAAAGAAGTGCCTCCCGGAGAATTCTATATCCCAAAGGAGGCATTTTTAATGAGATAAGTTTATAATAATTTAAAAACTTACTTCTTGTAAGCTTCACTATATGGAGACCAAATCTCGTAAATAGGATCTCCCTTAGAACTTTTTCCCCGGTGATGCCATTTGCCATCTTTTACTTCGTATTTAAAATCTAAACTGGCTCCCACACGACTCGAATCTCTGGAGAAAAATTCAATATTCTCGATATATTTTCCATTTTCTGCCGTATAAGTTCCGCCGCCGGAGCCATTAAATTCTTTGGTAGCTGAATTAAAAGCAATCCATTGAAATCTTCCGCCGCTTAAGATCTTAACCGTACGCCTGTCTCCGGGAGTCATGGTATTCATTTCCCCGTTTCTTTCACGGCCGGTAATTACCCAGGCTCCGGTGAGGGCATCACTTTCTTCAGAAACTCTTTCCCAAATTTTGGTGGTCCTTCCGTCAGAAATTTCCATCTTGTTTTCACCTTCCCAGGAAATATTATATTCCTGTTC
This sequence comes from Salegentibacter mishustinae, assembly GCF_002900095.1. Lineage (NCBI taxonomy): Bacteria > Pseudomonadati > Bacteroidota > Flavobacteriia > Flavobacteriales > Flavobacteriaceae > Salegentibacter > Salegentibacter mishustinae. The sequence goes on from NZ_LLKN01000002.1 coordinate 780,030, forward strand.
AGTTCCAATGTTTTTGGCGTCATAGGTGTCAAAATCCCTGATTTCGGTTAAGGTTTCATCTTCAAGGCTTAGTTCGCCTCCGGCTGCGCCCAAAAATTCATTATTGCTTAGGTTTTTAGAACCCAGGGCAAAATAACCATCCTGAACTATTTTGATGACTTCACGATCGCTAACAGCTTCCCCGTTTTTTTGAATTAGTTTCCAGGCACCTTCTAATTCCTGGGCAGATATTATTCCGAAGCAAAAAAGGAGCGGTAATAAGATTAATTTTTTCATTTTAATAGAATATTGATTCCCACTAATTTAATATAAAATCCAATAAAAAACCCCGAAAATTTCGGGGCTTAATTTGCTATTTTTCTTCTCCGTATTTATCGTATTCTGGATATAGGAAGTTGTTGTAAGGAAAACGGGTGATATGAATTTTACGAACTGCTTCATAAACCTTTCTTCTAAAATCTTCCATATTCTCCTTGTTCAAAGCAGATATGAACAGCACGTTATCTCCCATTTTATTCATCCAGGTTTGCTTCCATTCTTTTAACGTATAATGCGCTTTGGTCCTTTCGGTCATTAAATCGTCATCTTCAATTTCTTCAGCTTCATATTGATCAATTTTATTGAAAACCATAATCGTTGGCTTATCAATACTTTTAATCTCACTCATAATTTGATTAACAGATTCTATATGGTCTTCGAAGTTTGGATGAGAAATATCTACAACGTGTAACAGTAGATCGGCTTCTCTAACTTCATCTAAGGTAGATTTAAAAGACTCTACCAATTGTGTAGGCAACTTCCTTATAAATCCTACCGTATCAGTTAAAAGGAAGGGTAAATTGCGTATTACTACTTTTCTAACCGTGGTATCTAAAGTTGCAAAAAGTTTATTTTCGGCGAAAACTTCACTTTTACTAATGGTGTTCATTAAAGTAGATTTCCCCACATTGGTATAACCTACAAGTGCTACTCTAACCAATTGACCGCGATTACCGCGTTGCACCTCCATTTGTTTATCTATGGTTTCGAGCTTTTTCTTTAAAAGTGAAATTTTATCCCTTACGATCCTACGGTCAGTCTCAATTTCTGTTTCCCCGGGACCACGCATTCCAATACCACCACGCTGGCGTTCAAGGTGAGTCCACATACCGGCAAGTCGCGGTAATAAATATTCATATTGGGCAAGTTCTACTTGTGTGCGAGCGTAACTTGTTTGCGCACGTTGTGCAAAAATATCCAGGATAAGCGTAGTTCTATCTAAGACTTTACACTTCAGGATCTTTTCAATATTTTTTTGCTGGGCAGGAGAAAGTTCATCATCAAAAATAGCGGTACCTACATCATTTTCATCAACGAATTCTTTTAATTCATTCATCTTACCGGTACCGATAAAAGTTTTAGGATTGGGCTTATCCATATTCTGGCTAAAACGCTTTATAACTTCCCCGCCTGCTGTATAGGTAAGGAATTCCAATTCGTCCAGATATTCTTTTAATTTATCGTGCCCCTGTTCCTTGGTTACAATACCAATTAAAACAGCTTTTTCGTGGGTAAGGTCGGTTTTTTCAATCATAACTACAAAGTTACATAATAGATTACTACTGTGATTTTTGCTGAATTCATTTCAACATATATTTAACTAAAAAAACTCATAAAATAAAAAACCTGCCGCTTATGGGCAGGTTGTATTTAATGTATCAATGCTGAAACAATCAGCATAAATTATTAGATAGATCTAAAATCCATAAGTAATTCCAAGTCCGAATACTTCTCTTATTTGAAATCCCTGTACGGCATTATCATCATAAATAGCCTGGAAAATAAGATTTGTAGAAAGATAATCGTTAATCTTCATTTTCATGTTCATGGTGTAATCTATATCTACATTTTGTGGGTCTTCAAGGTAATTGGAATAGAGGTTCAGTAGGTTTTCCATGGTTACATTTTCAATAACCTCAAATTTAGCGTATCCAGAAACCGAGGCGCCAAGTTCAAAACGCATTGCTTTATTGGCATCTACACCAAAATAATCTCCATCTACGTAGCCAGGTCCAGAGGTGAAATCTTTATCAACAAAAACCATTCTTCCGGTAGCCGGAGCAATGTTTACGTAGAAATTTTCACTTTTTTTCCACATCATCCCGGGACCGAACTGAAGATAGGCGGGAGATAAAAAGTTAGTGTACTCTGTTCGGGTAGTTTCTCGTGTTTCAGCATCTTCCCCAAACTTATAACCTTTAGTAATTTGTGTTCTGAAATTAAGAAAAAGTGAGTAAAACCAGTTAGAGTCCTGTAATTGTTTCCCTGCGATCGAGTTAAATTCTAAACGGTCACTTGTTTTTCTGGCAAATTCGTCGCTGCGCTGCTTGGTGATTCCATAATCTACGAGCAACCTATTATCCCAGGTAAAATCGTCTTTTAAATAATTAAAATTATAGTCAAAAAGTAAATTTCCTGAAAGGTTGGAGGTTCCACCGCCGGTCCATTCTTCGTTAAAGGCCGATTGATTGAAAAGTAAGGAAATGTTTCCTTCTTTAGTCCATCCTTGTTTCTGTTCTTCTTCCTCTTCCTGAGCCGATAAATTAAAAATTCCGCCAAGTAGGGCGAAAGCAAGTACTAATTTTTTCATTTTTTTATAATTCTGAATGTCGCTAATACAGGAATATAAACACTTCCCTGATATTGTTAATTTTGCGTCCAGCATCCTGCTGGCTTATCTTAATTTTTTGGTTTCTTGTATAAGGGTACCGACGAGCAGGCCTCGCCATACATTAAACTCTTTACAACAGGTTGTAATTTTTCTATTAAAAGTAAATAGGCATTTTTTGGAACCGGTTTGTGAGCACAGCCCTTTACAATTACAGGCTTATCCTGTAAATCGCTTACATCCATTTTTAAAATAGCTTCGGTGTAAAGAACTGTTTCCAGGGTTTCCAGGTCGCCGGTAATTATTTTTTTTGCGTAAGGCTGTAAATAGGTGGCCAATAACATAAAAGCCCAGGCCGGTATAATCGCATCGCTGGAACAGGTAAGTGCAATAAATTTACCTTCGTACTGGCTCCAGTCATGATTTTTTGCCTGTTCCCTAAATTCACTTTCCCGTAATACAAAACCTTCCAGCAGCCAGTCTTTTACATCAAACAAAACACGTTCGCCTTCAGGATAATAATCCTCAAGGTTAAAAGTGATTAGTTTGCTGTTAGCTACCCGGTTTAAAATTTCTTCAGCCATAAATGGGTTAAGTGTTAATGGTTAAAAGTTAATAAACATTATAAAGCAAAATTTTTAATCTCTCTTTGGGGCTAGGGTGCTTTTATAAAAGCCCTAATTCCAATTTTGCTTCTTCGCTAATAAGATCCTGATTCCACGGCGGATCGAAAGTGATCTCTACTTCGGCCTCTTTAACCATATCTATAGAAGCTACTTTTTCTTTTACTTCCTGCGGTAAACTTTCGGCTACCGGGCAGTTTGGTGTAGTAAGCGTCATTAGGATCTTTACTTCATAATCGGTGTTTACCATGACGTCGTAAATAAGTCCTAATTCGTATATATCTACTGGAATCTCGGGATCATAAATGGTTTTTAAAACCCTTACGATTTTTTCTCCCAATTCCTGTGTATCTATTTCTTTTTCCATCTTATTTTAGTTGTGTTTGGTATGCCACAGCATACATTTTAAGTTGTTTGATCATACTCACCAAACCATTGGCGCGGGTAGGAGACAAATGCTCTCTTAGGCCAATATCATCAATAAACTTTGTGTCGGCTTCAATAATCGCTGAAGGATGATGATTGGAAAAAGCCCTAATTAAAATGGCTACAATACCTTTGGTAATTATCGCATCACTATCTGCAGTAAAAACCAATTTCTCATCTTTTAGTTCAGCGTGAACCCAAACCTTACTTTGACATCCTTTTATAAGGTTTTCGTCAATTTTATATTTTTCGTCTATAAGTGGAAGTGCTTTTCCAAGCTCTATCATATATTCATAACGCTGCATCCAGTCGTCGAACATCGCGAACTCGTCTACAATCTCTTCCTGTATTTCCTGTATCGTTTTACTCACTATCTTCTGTTTTTTGCAGGTTTAAAAGCTCCTGATTTTCTGCAGATAAAAATATTAAATCTTTATCGCTAATTCTTACTTTTCTGATTTCGGGAATTACTTCATTAAAAATCTCTTCATATTCCATTTGCCCTTCACAGTACATTTTTGTGCCTAGCGGTGGATTAAATTTTATGATAGAATCCTGAATTTTATAAGTTGCTACAAAATTGTTACAACCCGTTTTTCCCGAAAGCCTTTGTTCTTTGCCTTCAAAATTTAAAATAAAGCCTTCTCCCGAAATATCTTCCCCGTCCAATTCCAGCAATTCATAATTGCCGTTAAGGGTCTTTAGATCTGCTGGATCTTCTGAAATTTTTTCTTCTGAATTTCCGCAGGAAATCATTAAAAAGGCGCTAAAAATAAATAGGAATTTCTTCATCGTCTATTGTTTAGGAAAGCATCGATTTTGCTTTTTTAACCGCTTCAATAAACCGGTCAATTTCTTCTTTAGTGTTGTAAAATGAAAAAGAAGCCCTAACCGTACCCGGAATTTTATAGAAATCCATAATGGGTTGGGCGCAATGATGGCCGGTTCTGACAGCAATACCCATTTTGTCTACAAGCGTCCCAATATCATAAGGATGCAAGCCTTCAATATTAAAAGATATCACAGCGGTTTTTTCTCTGGAAGTCCCATAGAGCTTCATTCCCTCAATTTCCTGAAGTTTTAAAGTGGCATAATCCAGCAATTCGTCTTCGTAACGCGCAATAGCTTCAAAACCTATGCTGTTCATATATTCTATAGCTGCGCCAAAAGCAATGCCACCACAAATATTAGGCGTGCCGGCTTCAAATTTATGCGGAAGATCAGCATAAGTAGTCTTTTCAAAACTCACCGTAGCGATCATTTCCCCGCCACCCTGGTAAGGCGGAAGTTTATTGAGCCATTCTTCTTTCCCATATAAAACACCAACGCCTGTTGGGCCACACATTTTATGAGCAGAAACTACGTAAAAATCCACATCTAGTGCCTGAACATCGGCCTTGATATGCGGGGCGGCTTGTGCGCCATCAATTAAAACTGCTGCGCCTTTTTCGTGGGCCTTATCTATAATTTTTTTAATAGGATTGATGGTTCCCAAAGCGTTTGAAACGTGATTTAGGAAAACCATTTTTGTTTTTTCTGAAACTAATTCCTCGAAAGACTCGTAGATAAGTTCTCCCTGCTCGTTCATAGGGATTACTTTTAAAACTGCTCCTGTTTTTTCGCAAAGCATTTGCCAGGGCACTATATTGGAATGGTGCTCTAATGCTGAAACCAGGATTTCATCGCCTTTTTGTAGAATAGACGCAAAACCGCTGGCAACAAGATTAATGCCGTGCGTGGTGCCCGAGGTAAAGATGATTTCGTGCGCTTTTTCAGCATTAAAATGTTGCTGAATTTTTCTTCTTGCACCTTCATATTTATCGGTTGCCTCCTGTGATAAACTATGCACGCCACGGTGAATATTAGCATTGTAGTTAGAGTAATAATCTACAATCGCATCCATTACCTGTTTTGGCGTTTGCGAAGTTGCCGCGTTATCAAAGTAAACCAAAGGATAACCATTAACTTCCCTATTCAGGATAGGGAAGTCTTTTCTAATTTCGTCAACGTTAAATGCTATATTATTAGTAGCAATGCTCATTTTTATATTGATTTGAGGATTCTGGTAAATGCTACTTTTGATAGCGATTTACAGGTTGAATCCTAATTCTACACCCAATTTATGGGCTATAAGTTTATTGATTCTCTTTTTAATTTCCGGAATTTTTACACTCTCAAGAACGTTATTGGCAAAGGCGTACATCAAAAGTCCGCTGGCCTCTTTCTTCGGAATTCCGCGAGATTGAAGATAAAATAAAGCCTCTTCGTCTAACTGACCAATAGTACAACCGTGACTACATTTTACATCGTCTGCAAAAATTTCTAGCTGAGGTTTAGAGTTTATAGTGGCTTTATCATCTAGTAAAACATTATTGTTAGACTGGTAAGCATTTGTTTGTTGTGCTTCTTTTTCAACCACTACTTTCCCGTTGAAAACACCAACCGATTTTTCATCAAAAATACCTTTGTAATCCTGGTGCGATTCACAATTTGGTTCTATATGGTGTACCAAAGTATTGTGATCTACGTGTTGTTTTCCTTCAATGATGGTTACCCCTTTCATTGTAGAATCTATACGCTCTCCTCTTTGATAGAAATTAAGATTGTTTCGAGTTAATTTTCCACCAAGAGAGAAAGTATGTACAGAGCAGAAACTTTCAGATTGTTGCTCGATGTAGGTGTTATCTATTAAAGAGGCAGAAAGTTTATCGTTCTGAATCTTGTAATAATCTACAATCGCACGCTTATCAGCAAAAATTTCAGTAACCGAATTGGTAAGTACCGGGTGTTCGGTTAAACTCTGATGACGCTCAATAATCTGGCAGTGAGAATTTTCATCTACCACAATTAGATTACGTGGCTGTACCAAAATAGACGATTCATTTCCCGTAGAGAAATTAATGATCTGGATGGGCTTATCGGCCATTGTATTCTTATGAATATGAATAAAAGCTCCTTCCTTAGTAAAAGCCGTATTCAATGAATTCAACCCATTTTTTGGAGCTAGTTTGTTGAAATAATTATCAATTACCGGCTTGTAAAGGTCTTTGTTCAACGCTGAAGACATAAGGCAAACATCAATCTTATCGTGCGTGGTGCTGGATAAGTGAGATGAGTAAATACCATCTATAAATACCAGATCGTAAGTATCTATCTCGTGGATAAGGTATTTTTTAATGTCTTTGTATTCTATAGCGTTTTCCTTTTTTGGAAAAAGACTGTAGTCTTCTTTCAAAATCGATTTCAAAGAAGTGTATTTATAATCTTCTTCTTTTCGACTTGGGAAACCCATAGTTTCAAAGTCCTTAATCGCCTGGTTTCTTATTTTATGAAGATCATCATTAGCTCCTGTGTACTCTTCTTCAAAAGCCAGGAATGATGATACTAATTTTTCTTTTAATTCCATCTTTAATTCTTTTGTCATTTCCGCAGCGGCGGAAATCTTCTTAATTGAAAGGGCTTGAATTTTCTATTTAGTTCTAATAAAAAGTCTTATAACCCTGAACTAAACCGCTTTTTCAGCTTTAATCCATTCGTATCCTCTTTCTTCCAGCTCAAGAGCAAGTTCTTTTCCGCCAGACTTCACAATTTTCCCGTCTACCATTACGTGCACCACATCTGGTACAATATAGTTAAGCAAACGCTGGTAGTGAGTAATTAGCAATACCGCGTTATCTTTGCTTCTTAAGTTGTTTACTCCATCGGCAACAATTTTTAAAGCATCAATATCCAAACCTGAATCGGTTTCATCAAGAATAGATAATTTTGGCTCTAACATTGCCATTTGGAAAATCTCGTTTCTTTTCTTTTCCCCTCCGGAAAATCCTTCGTTTAAAGATCTTGATAAGAATTTACGGTCAATTCCCAAACTTTCAGATTTCTCACGAATCTTTTTCAGCATTTCATTAGCCGGCATATCTTCGAGTCCGTTGGCCTTTCTATGCGCGTTGATCGCGGTTTTCATAAAATTGGTAACTGAAACTCCCGGAATCTCCACAGGATATTGAAAAGAAAGAAAGATTCCTTTATGAGCTCTTTCTTCAGGATCCATTTCTGAGATCTCTGTATTTTCAAAAATAATTTCTCCTTCGGTTTGTTCAAATTCTTCTTTCCCGGCAATTACCGAAGAAAGCGTACTTTTTCCCGAACCGTTTGGTCCCATAATAGCATGAACCTCTCCCGGATTAATTTCAAGATTAATTCCTTTAAGGATTTCTTTATCTTCTATACTTGCGTGTAAATTCTTTATTTTTAGCATAAATTCTCTGTATGCATCCCTAATAAAATGGGATTGGTTTATTATTCTTCTTGTTGTTCTGCAGCCTTTTCGGTCTCCAGAATTTCTAAAATTTCTCTTATTTCTATATTCTCGTCCCAGCCATCTTGTCGTGAATTCGTAACTATCTTCCCTTTCACTTTAACAGCTACCATATCAAATTCTTCTTTCTGAAATGGTTGTACCTGTTCGGCCAGTACTTTAGACATGGAGTCTATAGTTACCCCATAAACAAAGTCGCTACCCCTTAAAATGGCTGCTTCACCTGCATAGATAAATTCCCCGGTTAGCGTTTGAATACTATCGGGAACTTTTTCTGTTTCAGGTTGATTCATAAGATCCTCCCGACCTTCGTCCTGGCAGGAAAAAGCCGTAACAGCTAGGGCAATAATTAGCAAAAACTTCTTCATTTTCTCAATCTTCGTTTTCCCTATTATCCTACAGATCCTTCCAGGGAAATTTCAAGTAATTTTTGCGCTTCTACTGCAAACTCCATCGGTAATTTGTTCAATACTTCCTTACTAAAGCCGTTTACAATAAGTGCGATAGCTTTTTCGGTATCAATACCGCGTTGGTTACAGTAGAAGATCTGGTCTTCTCCAATTTTACTGGTGGTAGCCTCGTGTTCTACCTGAGCACTTTTATTTTTCACTTCTATATACGGGAAGGTATGCGCGCCGCATTTATTACCCATTAATAAGGAATCACATTGTGAGAAATTACGTGCATTTTGAGCTCTGCCGTTTATTTGAACCAAACCTCTATAGGAATTTTGGGAATGCCCGGCCGAAATACCTTTGGAAATAATCGTACTCTTGGTATTTTTACCCAGGTGAACCATTTTGGTACCTGTATCTGCCTGTTGGTAATTGTTGGTTACCGCGATAGAGTAAAATTCACCAATAGAATTATCTCCTTTTAAGATACAGGAAGGATATTTCCAGGTTACAGCAGATCCTGTTTCAACCTGTGTCCAGGAAATTTTAGCGCCTTTCTCGCAAAGTCCACGTTTGGTTACAAAATTGAAAACACCACCTTTTCCATCTTTATTCCCAGGGAACCAGTTTTGTACGGTGCTGTATTTAATTTCGGCATCATCCAGAGCAACCAGCTCTACTACTGCCGCGTGCAGTTGATTTTCATCACGCATTGGAGCGGTACAACCTTCAAGGTAACTCACATAACTTCCAGGTTCTGCTACTACAAGTGTACGCTCAAATTGACCGGTACCCGCCTGGTTAATTCTAAAATAGGTAGAAAGTTCCATTGGGCATCTTACACCTTTTGGAATGTAACAAAATGAACCATCACTAAATACTGCGGAATTTAAAGCCGCGTAAAAGTTATCGGTTTTAGGAACTACAGAACCAATATATTTCTTAACCAATTCTGGGTGTTCCTTGATCGCTTCAGAAATTGAACAGAAAATTATTCCTTTTTCAGCAAGCGTCTTTTTAAAAGTGGTGGTTACAGAAACTGAATCCATTACCACATCTACAGCAACACCGGCAAGTTTTTTCTGTTCGTCTACAGAAATACCAAGTTTTTTGAAGGTATCCAGTAATTCAGGGTCTACTTCATCTAAACTATCGTATTTCGGCTTTTTATTAGGAGCCGAATAGTAAGAAATATTCTGAAAATTCGGCTTTTCGTAATGTACATTAGCCCATTCTGGTTCCTCCATGGTTTCCCAATGGCGAAATGCTTCCAGTCGCCACTCTGTCATCCACTCAGGCTCTTCTTTTTTCTTGGAGATTGCTCTAACAATATCTTCATTTAATCCCACGGGAAATGTATCCGATTCGATATCGGTATAAAACCCGTACTCATATTCTTTTGTCTCGAGCTCTTTTTTTAAATCATCTTCAGTATATGCCATCTCAATATTTTATTAGTTAAAGTTCAAAATCTAAAATCCTGAACCGTTAAAGAGAGAAACTCTCTCCACATCCACAGGTTCTTTGGGCATTGGGGTTATTAAATACAAAACCTTTGCCGTTTAAACCGCCAGAAAATTCTAAAACCGTTCCTGCCAGGTATAAAACACTGCGTTTGTCTACTACTATTTTTATGTCGTTATCTTCAAAAAGTTTGTCGTCTTCAGCTTTAACTTTGTCAAATTTTAGTTCATAAGACAAGCCAGAGCAGCCTCCGCTTTTCACACCTACGCGAACAAAGTCCTGCAAATTGTCAAAACCTTCATCGCTCATTAGCGCGGCAATCTTTTTTTTAGCGCTTTCGCTTACTTTTATCATAGCTAAAAAGATTAATTCTAAATTGGGTACAAATATACTATAAAACAAGCGGTTTACCATAGAGGCGGTATATGTTTTAAGAATGAGTTGATAAGCCTTATCGATTCTAACTTTTCAAACCTTTAACGCCTCTATTTTGTTGAAAATTAGTTTGTTTCGCCATTTTAAGTTTTGATTTATAAGGTATTCTTCTACCGTCTCTCAATCTCTGGTTATCTTTATGGCTACAGTTGAATAATATTCATTTATTTTGCAAATTAAAATACACTCTTATGTTTCAGAATAGTCAGGATATGCGTACAAACCTTTCAGAATTAGGTGAATTTGGTTTAATAGATCATCTTACGAAAGGTTTTGAACCCAAGCTTACTTCCACGGTTAAAGCGATTGGCGATGATGCCGCAGTGTTGAATTTTGAAAATAAACACACCGTGGTTACTACAGATCTTCTTGTTGAGGGTGTGCATTTTGACCTTGCCTATATGCCCTTGAAACACCTTGGCTATAAGGCGGTGATGGTAAATACTTCAGATGTTTATGCCATGAATGCAAAAGCTACACAAATTACGGTTTCAATTGCTGCGTCAAACAGGTTTCCTGTAGAAGCACTGGAAGAATTATATTCTGGAATTCAGCTTGCTGCAAATTTATATAATATAGATGTGGTTGGTGGTGATACCACTTCGTCAACTTCAGGTTTGTTTATTAGTATAACCGCTATTGGCGAAGCTGAAAAAGAGGATATTGTTTACCGTAGTGGTGCTAAACCAAATGATTTGCTCGTAGTGACCGGCGATCTTGGAGCTGCTTATATGGGCTTGCAAATCCTGGAACGTGAAAAAGAAGTTTTTAAAGCCAACCCTAACGCCCAGCCAGATCTGGATCCTTATACTTACTTGATTGAAAGACAATTGAAGCCGGAAGCAAGGAAAGATATCGCGCCTTTATTAAAAGAGCTTGGCGTAAAGCCAACTTCCATGATAGATATTAGCGACGGACTTTCTTCTGAAATCATTCATCTTTGTAAAAACTCACAGGTTGGAGCGAATTTATTTGAAGAGAAAATTCCTTTAGATCCTGCAGTGATCTCAGTATGTGAAGAATTTGATATAGATAGTACTACCATTGCCTTGAGCGGCGGGGAAGACTATGAATTACTTTTCACAATTTCGCAAGATGATTATGAAAAGATAAAGGCGAATCCAAATTTAAGTATAATTGGGCATATGACCGAGGAAAAAGAAGGGATGCACCTAATTACACGTGCTAACCAGAAATTACCACTTATTGCGCGTGGCTGGAATTCTATGGATGATAAGGATTCTGAAGAGAAATAAGATTCCGGAAAATTAATTCCGAAATAAATGCTTAAGAAGCGTGAGCGTAATGCTTACGCTTTCTTTTTTGGTGTATTTTAGAAATGTAATCGTTGGTTTCTTTGAATTTTGGGGTTAAGCGAGCCAAAAAACCATTTGCAGTATCAGTCATTTCCATGCCGCATTTCTCGCACTTGTATTCGTGCACGTGATCTGTTACATTTTTAGAAACTCTTAATTTATGTCCAAAAATGTTGCAAAAAACTTTAGCGAACGAAAATGTATTAGGGTTTCTTTCCTTCATAAAAGTTTGATTTTGTTTGTTTTGAAAGTCTAAAGTATAAAAAAAAGTTAAACTTCCGACCAAAAGTTAAATTTAATCGATTAAATGCAAAATTTCTCGAAGTTCTATTTGGTTTTCCAAAAAAGATAAATGTCCATCTGGCAAACTATAGAACTTGCTATTACAGCGTTTAGCTAGGTTTTTTATTGTATTGTACTTTAAAACAGGATCGTTTTTTCCTGCAACCACAATTTTTTGACCTTGAAATTTTGCAAAAAGCTCAGTATGGTCTGTACGAATTTTCATTCCTTTTATAGCGGCATAGATTCCTGTAGAAGAAAATTGTAGAGCACGTTTTTTTAAAATATCAATTTGAGATTTGAATATCTTATTGTTTTCTGGTGTCAATAAATTAGACATTGCCATACTTACAAAAGCCCTTTTATTTTTTAAGACCAAAGTGGCCGCACGATCGCGGTTAGCTTTGCGTTTCTCAGAATCTGCCTGCGGTGTAGAATTTACCAACACTAAGCTATTGAGTATGGTAGGAAAAATATTTTGGAATTCCAAACTTACGTAGCCACCCATAGAGTGGCCAGCAAAAGAAGCTTGTTGGATATCAAGTTCATCTAAAACCGATTTTACTGCTTTGGCCATATCAGCCATAGTATGAACTTCTGCAAAATTACCAGATTCCCCGTGGCCGGGGAGGTCTATACAAATAACCTGTCGCTTTGCTGAAAGTTCTACAACAAAATCCTGCCATATTTCTTTAGATTCTAAAAAGCCGTGTAAGAGAACTAGAGGATTTCCTGTTCCCTGTGAGGTAAATGAAATAGGTGCGTTTTTATAAGTTGCTTCCATGGCTGTTTAAAATAGAAAAAGCCACGAATTTTCAAAATAGTTTCGTGGCTTTGGTTTGAAATCGTCATCCTGAACTAGTTTCAGAGCCTGCTCCGAAATTTATCCGGAGATCTAATATAATCCTAGTTAGTCTCTTGTTAGAAGCTGAAATAAATTCAGCCTGACGGTAAAGTATACTGATCTAATTGTAAGAATTATTCAATTAAGAATTCATAATTTCTTCAATCTCCTCAATTTCAATTGGGATATTGCGCATCAGGTTAAATGGTTCTCCTTCTTTTTGAATTACCACATCGTCTTCCAAACGAATTCCGAAGCCTTCATCTGGTAAATAAATTCCCGGTTCTACGGTGAAAACCTGGTTTGGTTTCATGGGTTCGGTTAAAATCCCGTAATCGTGGGTGTCTAATCCAATATTATGTGCGGTACCGTGCATAAAATATTTTTTGTAGGCAGGCCATTTTGGGTCTTCGTTTTGAACATCGGCTTTATCTAATAAGCCAAGATCCAGTAATTCTGAGGTCATTAATTTACCAACTTCCTTATGGTATTCTGCCCAAATAGTTCCCGGAACTAACCATTTTGTGGCTTCTTTCTTTACCTTATTTACCGTATTGTAAATCTGTTTCTGGCGATCTGAAAACTTTCCTGAAACCGGAATAGTTCTGGTCATATCGCTAGAGTAATTAGCATATTCTGCACCGGTATCTAAAAGGATTAAATCTCCTTCTTTACATTGCTGGTTGTTCTCGGTATAATGAAGCACGTTTGCGTTATTTCCGCTGGCAATAATTGGCGTGTAAGCGAACCCGCGGCTACGATTTCTAATCATTTCGTGCCAGTATTCAGCTTCAATTTCGTGTTCCCAAACCCCGGGTTTTGTAAATTTTAATGCTCTACGGAAAGCTTTTTCGGTAATATCGCAAGCTTTTTGCATAATATCCAGCTCAATTGGGTCTTTTACTGAACGTAGGCGCTGCAAAATAGGATTGCTTTTCGCTACCTGGTGCGCAGGATATTTTTCTTTACACCATTTTATAAATCTTTCGTCACGAGTTTCTGTTTGTACATTCGCTCGATAATGCTCGTTGGTATTGAAATATACTGTTTCGCATTGCGACATAACTTCAAAGAAGATCTTCTCAAAATCCTGAAGCCAGTAGACTGTTTCAATTCCACTAACTTCTAAAGCTTTTTCTTTATCTAATTTTGCGCCTTCCCAAACAGCAATATGCGGATTGGTTTCCGTAAGAAATAAAATCTCACGATGTTCCGGTTTTGGAGCATCCGGGAAAAGCACCAAAATTGCTTCTTCCTGGTCTACACCACTTAAATAAAATAAATCCCTGTTTTGCTGAAAAGGCATGGTGCTATCGGCACCAATAGGGTAAATATCGTTAGCATTAAAAACCGCAAGACTGTTAGGCTTCATTCCCGCTGTAAAGCTTTTTCGGTTTTTTATAAATAATTTACTGTCTATTTGATCGTATCTCATTTGTTTATATTTTAAACCTTACAGATTGCATAAAGCTGAAAACTGCTGGGTTTATTATTATTTCTATTTTTTATTAATTTCTTTCAATTCAGGTTTTATGTTCCAGAAGTAAAAAAGCATTCCAACAAAAACTCCTATAAAAAGGCTGTGTAGAATTGTGTCAATAAAGTCAGGAATGTTGTCGTTTAAAAAATATTCCCAACCGTAATCCCAAAGAAAGAAGAATGCGCAAAAGAAAAGTACGCAGGTAAAAGGGTTTTGGATCAATCTTGAGAAAGTTCTTTTCATTCTATCTTTTGTAAGCTGAAATCTTAAATTGAGCTAATTTGTTAGTTGTTATTGCAAAGTTATCATTATCTTCCAGAGGAAAAAACCTCCAGGCAAGCCTATAGGCTATTATCCTGCAACAATAATTTCATTTCGAGACAAGGGCTGGCGTATTCAATCTCGATTATCGAGTAAAAAGATCCTGCCTTACTCATATAAGCCCAAACGGTTTTTAAGTTCAAGGTTTTGTTTTTGTAATTTTTTCACTTGCCTTAATAAATGCTGAATTGCTTCAAGTCCTTCCAAATTTATATCGAGGTCGTAATGCAGTCGCCATAACCTTTCAAATTCTGAAATCTCATCGCAATGCACATATTCTGTTTCTTCTACGGTAATAATTTCAATCAAACCGCTTTCGTAAAGCGAACTAACAAATGTGCGTTTAACTTTATACCTTGCGCAAATCTCATCGGTTGGTATTAAATCTTCTAAATTCATGAGCGTAATTTTTGAAGTTCCTGAAACAGTTCTTTTTCTCTCGCGCTTAAGTTTGTTGGCATTTTTACATCATAAGTAATAATTAAATCCCCAAACTGATTTTCCTTTTTATATTTCGGAAATCCTTTGCCTTTTAATTTCACCTTAGTTCCCGTTTGGGTTTCTGGCTTTACTTTTAATTTAACCTTTCCGGCAAAGGTGTCCACGGTGAGTTCCCCGCCGAGTAAAGCGGTATATAAATCCAGGCTCACGTTGCTAAACAAATTCTCTCTTTCTCTTTTAAATTTTGTGTTATTTACAATATTAAAAGTGATATAAAGATCGCCTTTAGGGCCACCCTGAACGCCAGGCCCGCCATGACCCTTAATTTTAATGGTTTGCCCGTTCTCAACTCCGGCGGGAATTGTAAGTCGGATATTCTTTCCATTTACCGTTAGCGTTTGTTTGTGACTCGTATACACATCGCTTAAGTTTAGCTGTAGCTCAGCATTAAAATCCTGGCCTTTAAAATGACGGCCGCGACCCGAACCGTGGGCTCTTGCGCCACTGCCAAACATTTCCTCAAAAAAGTCTGAAAAAGTATCATCATCAAAATTTCCTGAATAGGAATAGCCACCCTGGCCGCCACCAAATCCGCCGCCCGAATAAGCTCTGCCGCCAGAGGCTTGCTGTTGTTTTTTAGCTTCTTCGTAAGCATCGGCGTGTTGCCAGTCTTTCCCGTATTGGTCGTATTTTTTTCGTTTTTCGGGATCGCTCAAGACTTCGTTGGCTTCGTTTATTTGCTGAAACCTCAGCTGAGCTTCCTTATTATTTGGGTTGAGATCTGGATGATGTTTTCTGGCCAGCTTCCGGTAGGCTTTTTTAATATCAGCCTGGCTGGCAGATTTATCTAATTCCAGCAATTTGTAGTAGTCTATAAAATCCATGAAAACTTATGAATTAATGTTGAAATTCTATCTCCTGAAATTACTAAAAAGCTGACTTACTTCCCATTTAGTTTGAATAAAATCGAATAAATTAGGAGAAATTTTATAAAATATGTTATGCGAAATCTTTAATTTTTTGAATAATACTGTTCATGTTTTCTGGAAATTTTACTGCTGAAATTAAATCGTAATTATTATTAAATTTTATTTTTAATATGAAGTTAATATTGAATTTTAAATTTTCATGTGTAACCAAATACATCTTATTAGCTTTTTTTATGAAATATTAACCCAATATTTGTTTCAATATTAATACTTAAAACTTTAAAGCTGTGTGTGGAATTGTATGTGCTTTCGATTTAAAAGATAGGTCTGAAGACTTAAGACCTCAAATATTAGAAATGGCTAAATGTTTAAGACATCGTGGCCCGGACTGGAGTGGAATTTATAGTGATGAAAAATCGATTTTGGCGCATGAGCGCCTGGCTATTGTAGATCCTATTTCTGGTGGACAACCTTTATTGTCTGATGATAAAAAGCTAGTGCTTGCTGCAAATGGTGAGATCTATAATCATAAAGAATTAAGGAGCCGGTTTCCAGATTACAACTTTCAAACAAAATCTGATTGTGAAGTTATCCTGGCGCTTTATAAAGAAAAAGGTGATAGTTTTTTAGATGAATTAAACGGGATTTTTGGTTTTGCTATTTATGATGTCGAAAACGATGAGTATTTTATTGCTCGCGATCATATGGGAATTATTCCATTATATGTAGGCTGGGACCAAAACGGAACCTTTTATGTAGCTTCAGAACTTAAGGCTTTAGAAGGAAAATGCACTAAGATTGAATTATTTCCTCCCGGGCATTATTTATCGAGTAAAAAGGAAGGTTTCCAAAAATGGTATGAGCGAGACTGGATGGAATATGATGCTGTAAAGGATAATGAAACCAGTATCGAAGATTTAAAAGAAGCTCTTGAAAAGGCGGTGCACCGGCAGTTAATGAGTGATGTGCCTTATGGTGTTTTGCTTTCAGGGGGATTAGATTCTTCAATTACTTCTGCGGTTGCTAAATTATATTCAGAAAAAAGAGTAGAGAGTGACGATAAGGATGCGGCTTGGTACCCTAGGTTGCACTCTTTTGCTATAGGGTTGGAGGGTTCACCCGATCTTGCAGCTGCAAAAAAAGTGGCCGATCATTTAGATACGGTGCATCACGAAATAAAATTCACTATACAGGAGGGATTAGATGCGATTAAAGATGTGATCTATCATTTAGAAACTTATGATGTAACCACAATTAGGGCGTCTACGCCTATGTATTTAATGGCTAGAACTATTAAATCTTTGGGAATTAAAATGGTGCTTTCGGGCGAAGGTTCAGATGAATTATTTGGTGGGTACCTTTATTTTCACAAAGCCCCTAGTGCAAAAGATTTTCACGAGGAGACCGTTCGAAAACTAGATAAATTACATCAGTATGATTGTTTACGGGCTAATAAATCTCTTTGTGCCTGGGGTATAGAAGGGCGTGTACCGTTCCTGGATAAGGAATTTATGGATGTAGCCATGAGGATAAACCCTAAAGATAAAATGATTACCGGTGACCGTATAGAAAAGTGGGTGCTAAGAAAGGCATTTGAAGATTATTTGCCGGAAAGCGTAGCCTGGAGGCAAAAAGAACAATTTTCAGATGGTGTTGGTTATAGCTGGATAGATACTCTAAAAGAATTGGTTAATGCAGAAGTGAGCGATGAGCAGCTTAAAAATGCACATTTCAAATTTCCAATCCAGCCACCTTCTAGCAAAGAAGAATATTATTACCGATCAATTTTTACCGATCATTTCCCAAGCGATGCGGCAGCAAAGTCGGTTCCATCTGTGCCTTCTGTAGCTTGTAGTACACCAACTGCTTTAGAATGGGATGAGTCTTTTAAAAATATGAACGATCCTTCAGGTAGGGCAGTCGCTAATGTTCATTCTGACAGCTACCAAAAAGCTTAGAAAAATCAATTTAGAAATTTAAATTTATTAAAAAAGCTACCTAAATCTATGGGTAGCTTTTTTTATGGAATTCTCGCTCTTAACAAGGTTTGTGAATTGTATAACCATAATTTATATGAATCTTTAAGTCCTAAAATGTGAGTGCTTTGAATAATAGCGGATAGGTGAAGCTTTTAACTTGTGGCATTGTGTGGATTGGAAATAATGATCTTCAACAAAATTATCGCTTACTTATATTTGTTCTAAATAGTCCTATAAACAGGCTTGAAAGTTTGTCCGTAAGTGATTTGGAGTGTATTTTTGCTGTTAAATTTCTATAAAATTATCAAACCAATGGGTGGATTTCTTAATTCAACCATAGCAAGAAAATTTGCTATGGCCTTATCGGGACTATTTCTGGTCTTATTTTTAGCTCAGCATTTTAGCATCAATTTTATTTCTGTATTCAGTAAAGACGTTTTCAATGAGGTTTCTCATTTTATGGGAACTAACTTTTTTGTACAGGCTTTATTGCAACCTATTTTAATTTTTGGAGTGATTTTTCACTTTGTAATGGGTTTTATACTTGAAGCGAAAAACCGTGGAGCAAGAGATATAAAGTATGTTAAGTTTGCCGGAAATGAAAATTCAAGCTGGGTTTCAAGAAATATGATTTACTCAGGACTTGTAGTTTTAGCTTTTTTAGGGCTTCACTTTTACGATTTCTGGTTTCCGGAAATGATTCATAAATATATAGAATCACATCCCGAAGACGCTGCTCGTTACTATGATGAGTTAGTGGCGAAATTCCAAAGCCCGGTTAGAACAATATTATACGTGGTTTCATTTGTATTTTTGGCCCTTCACCTTTATCACGGCTTTTCTTCTTCGTTTCAATCTGTTGGATGGAGAAATAAATACGCCAAAGGACTTAGAGGATTCACCAAAGCTTATGCGATCATCATACCGCTAGGATTTATTTTTATAGCCCTTTTTCACTATATTAATAACCTTTAATACGTAAGATTTATGTCAGTTTTAGATTCAAAAATACCTAAAGGGCCTCTAGCAGAAAAGTGGACCAATCATAAAAATGATATTAACCTGGTAAACCCTGCCAATAAGCGTAATATTGATGTTATCGTTATTGGAACAGGTCTTGCGGGAGGAGCTGCAGCTGCAACTCTTGCCGAATTAGGTTATAATGTAAAAACATTTTGTTACCAGGATTCTCCAAGACGTGCTCACTCTATCGCCGCCCAGGGAGGTATTAACGCCTCTAAGAATTACCAGGGAGATGGCGATTCAGATTACCGCTTGTTTTATGATACCGTAAAAGGTGGGGATTATCGTTCTCGTGAAGGGAATGTTTATCGTCTTGCTGAGGTTTCCGGAAATATTATAGATCAATGTGTGGCACAGGGAGTTCCTTTTGCCCGTGAATACGGTGGTTATTTAGATAACCGCTCCTTTGGTGGGGTGCTTGTTTCCCGTACTTTTTATGCGAAAGGACAAACAGGACAACAATTGTTGCTTGGCGCATATTCAGCAATGAACCGCCAGATTAACCGTGGAAAAATACAGCCATTCAACCGTCATGAAATGATGGATTTAGTATTGGTAGATGGTAAAGCTCGGGGAATTATTGCCAGAAATATGATTACCGGTGAGATTGAACGCCACTCGGCTCACGCCGTGGTATTGGCTTCCGGTGGTTATGGAAATGTTTTCTTCCTTTCTACAAATGCGATGGGAAGTAACGTGATGGCAGCCTGGAGAGCGCACCGTAGAGGAGCATATTTCGCAAACCCTTGCTATACACAAATTCACCCAACCTGTATTCCGGTTTCAGGAGATCATCAATCAAAACTTACGTTGATGTCTGAATCCCTTCGGAATGATGGACGAATTTGGGTGCCTAAGAAAGAAGAAGACGCTAAAGCTATAAGAGAAGGTAAGAAAAAACCAACAGAACTTTCAGAAGATGAAAGAGATTATTACTTAGAGCGTCGTTATCCTGCGTTTGGTAACCTTGTGCCTAGAGATGTGGCGTCAAGAGCAGCTAAAGAGCGTTGCGATGCCGGTTATGGAGTAAATAAAACAGGACAGGCAGTTTACCTGGATTTTGCGAGTGCCATAGAGCGTTACGGAAAGGAAAAAGCTTTTACTTCAGGGAATAAAAATGCTTCGAAAGAAGAAATTACTAAGCTTGGGAAAGAAGTAGTTGCTTCTAAATATGGAAACCTCTTCGATATGTATCAGAAGATCGTAGACCAAAATCCATATGAAACCCCAATGATGATATATCCAGCGGTTCACTATACAATGGGTGGACTTTGGGTAGATTACAACCTGCAAACTACCATTCCGGGTTGTTATGCTGCCGGAGAAGCGAACTTCTCAGATCACGGTGCTAACAGGCTTGGAGCTTCTGCATTAATGCAAGGGCTGGCAGATGGTTATTTTGTATTGCCATATACTATTGGAGATTATTTATCAAACGACATTCGTACTGGAGCAATTCCTACAGATTCACCAGAATTTGAAGAAACCGAGAAGGCTGTAAAAGAACGAATTGACAAGTTGATGAATGCCGGCGGAAAGAAATCTGTTGATTCCTACCATAAGGAATTAGGACTTATTATGTGGAACAAATGCGGAATGGCACGTAACGCAGAAGGATTAAAAGAAGCGATTGAAGAAATTGCAGCTTTAAGAGAAGATTTCTGGAAAAACGTAAAAGTTCCCGGAAGTGCTACTTCTAAAAATGCAGAGCTTGAAAAAGCTGGTCGTGTAGCAGATTTCCTTGAACTTGGAGAATTATTCGCTAAAGATGCACTACATAGAGAAGAATCTTGTGGAGGGCACTTTAGAGAAGAATACCAAACCGAGGAAGGTGAAGCTTTAAGGGACGATGAGAACTTTAAGTATGTTGCTGCCTGGGAGTATAAAGGGAAACCTGCAGATGCCGTGCTTCACAAAGAAGACCTGGTATTTGAAAATATAGAATTGAAAACAAGAAGTTATAAATAGAATTGAGATTTAAGTATTGAGTATAAAAGCTCAATACTAAATACTCACTACTCAATACTTTTAAGATATGAAGCTTAACTTAAAAATATGGCGTCAGGAAAATGCCACTGCTAAAGGAAAAATGGTAGATTATCCTGTAGATGGAATAGATGGAGATATGTCTTTTCTTGAAATGCTGGATATACTTAACGAGCAGTTGGTAGAAAAAGGAGAAGATACCATTCAGTTTGATCACGATTGTCGTGAGGGAATTTGTGGTTCTTGTTCTTTGCAAATTAACGGCGAGCCACACGGCCCAGATAAGTTAATCGCAACCTGCCAGTTGCATATGCGCTCTTTTAAAGATGGTGATACCATTTATATAGAGCCATTTAGAGCAAAAGCTTTTCCGGTAATAAAAGACCTTATTGTAGATCGTACTGCTTTTGATAGGATTCAGCAAGCCTGGGGGTATGTTTCAGTAAATACTTCGGGGAATACCGTAGATGCCAATACTATTCCAATAGAAAAAGAAAAAGCCGATGAATCTTTTAACGCGGCAACCTGCATTGGTTGTGGAGCTTGTGTAGCAGCTTGTAAGAATGCGAGTGCTATGTTGTTTACATCAGCAAAAGTTTCTCAGTATGCTTTACTTCCGCAAGGTCGTGTAGAAGCTACCGAGCGTGTTCAGGCAATGGTTAGACAAATGGACGAAGAAGGATTTGGAAACTGTAGTAATACGGGAGCCTGCGAAATAGAATGTCCTAAAGGAATTTCTTTAGAGAATATCGCACGTATGAACCGTGAATACCTTTCAGCAAGTATAAAAGGATAAAACTTCCTTAAATACAAATAAAACGATCCCAAATTCTTTTTGAATTTGGGATTTTTTATGCAACTTAATCAACTACCTCGAAGAAAGTGCAGGAGGTATTTTACGAGAATAAATTCACCCAATTTCGATGTTGCATATCATTTAATGGAATTTAAAAATAATATAATGCCAGATTTTCAAAATCTTCCTTCAAAACTTCCAGCCGGGAAAACCAGTATATTTTCAGTAATGAGTGGGCTTGCAAGAAAGCATAAAGCGATAGATCTTTCCCAGGGTTTTCCCAATTTTGAAACCGATAATCATTTAAAAGAGCTGGTTTGTAAAGCGATGAAAGATGGCTACAACCAGTATCCGCCCATGAATGGCATTCCCGAATTGCGGGAGCAAATAGTTAGCAAAATTGAAAATCTCTACGGAAAGAAATATGAGGAAGCTTCCGAAATTATTTTCACCGCAGGAGCTACCCAGGCTCTATATTGTGCTATAAGTGCATTTGTGCATCCCGGAGATGAAGTAATTGTTTTTAAACCGGCCTACGATTCTTATGAACCCGATATTAAACTGGCTGGAGGTAAACCTGTTTTAATCGAATTAAAAGGAAAAGATTTTAAAATCGACTGGCAGGAAGTTGAAGATAGAATAACTTCTAAAACCAGAATGATTGTAATTAACACGCCGCATAATCCAACAGGAACCGTTCTTTCAAAAAGTGATATGCAGCAACTTGAAAAATTGCTGAAAAGCACCAATATTATCTTGTTAAGCGATGAGGTATACGAGCATCTTATTTATGATGACGAACAGCATCAAAGCGCTTCCAAATTTCCCGGTTTAGCTGAAAGGGCTATTGTGTGTGCTTCCTTTGGCAAAACTTTTCATAATACGGGTTGGAAAATGGGCTATTGCGTAGCTCCCGAAGTTTTAATGAAGGAGATCATTAAGTTTCATCAAGCTACGGTTTTTTGTGTGAATCATCCAATGCAGCGGGCTTTTGCAGAATATTTAAAAAATCCGGAGCACTATTTGAGCCTGGGAAATTTCTATCAGCAAAAACGCGATAAATTCCTTGAGCTGATGCAAGGCTCAAAATTTAAAGGAACTCCCTCAAAAGGTACCTATTTCCAGGTGATGGACTATTCAGAAATTACCGATGAACATGATGTAGATTTTGCCAAAAGATTGATTACTGAGCACGGACTGGCCACTATCCCGGTATCGGTATTTCATAAAGATGGAAAAGATCACAAACAGTTGCGTTTCTGCTTCGCTAAAACCGACGAAACCCTGGAAAAAGCAGCTGAGATTTTACATAAATTATAGTATCGAGGTTGTCTGAAAAGTCTAGTTTCGTCAAACTGAACTCGTTTCAGTTTCTAACATATTTTTAATTGTCAATATCTTAGATTCTGAATTAAATTCAGGATGACGATTTCATTTTTTTTCTAAGTCACTCAAATAAACCAATGACCATAAATCTCCAAAATCAAACTTTTGAACTTCACCCCAGCGGTGCCGCTTTTTGGAAAGAAGAAGGAATCCTCTTAATTAGCGATGTGCATTTAGGAAAGATTTCTCATTTCAGAAAATTTGGAAGTGCGGTGCCTCATAAAGCGATCAATGCAAATTTTTTAAGATTAAGCGAAGTAGTGGGGAAATTTCAGCCAAAAATTGTCTGCTTTTTAGGAGATCTTTTTCATAGCGATCTTAATAATGAGTGGAGATTATTCGAAAACTGGCTTAGTTTTGTAGAAGCCGAAGTAGCTTTAATAGCAGGAAATCACGATATAATTTCCCCCTTAAAATATGAAGAATTGAGCGTGAAAATTCATTCTGAATGGCAGCTTAATGGTTTTTTGCTTACCCACCATCCAGAAAACAGGACAGATTTCTTTAACCTTTGCGGACATATTCACCCGGGCTATCGATTAAATGGAAAAGGAAAACAAAGCCTTAAATTGCCTTGTTTTTTCCGAAGAAAAGATCAATTGATTTTTCCTGCTTTTGGAGAATTCACCGGGAATTTTATGATGAAGCTAAATGAAGGGGAAAAAGCATACGCAATTACCCAAAATGAAGTAATTTTAATAGAAAACAGCTAAAAATGGAAAAACGTCTTGCGGTACTCAATTTTATCTCGGTAATTTTAATTATTGCCGTTAGTTATATTTCTCAAACGGGAATCATTAACGGGAATACTATGGGTAGCCTTAGTGCCGAGTATTATAATCTTTTTACTCCTGCAGGTTATGCTTTTGCCATTTGGGGAATAATCTTTCTTTCGCTTCTAGGCTTTTCTGGTTATCAACTTTTTCAGGCATTTTCAGCGAAAAATGATCTGGAGTTTTTAAAGAATTCCGGTTACTGGTTTTTAACGGCTAACCTGGCCAATGCTGCCTGGGTAATATTTTGGCTTTATGAGTTTACGGGAGTTTCAGTACTGCTCATGTTTTTAATTCTTTTCTCTCTTATAAAAATAATCCTGAAAACCAATATGGAACGCTGGGATGCCCCATTAAAAATCCTTGCTTTTAGCTGGTGGCCTATTTGCCTTTATTCAGGATGGATCGCCGTTGCCAGTATCGCGAATGTTTCGGCTTATCTTTCTAAAATAGATTGGACAGCACCGTTTTTTGGAGAAGAAATTTGGACAGTTATTATTATTGCGGTGGCTGTTTTTCTAAATATCGCTATGATCTGGCGCAGAAATATGCGGGAATTTGCCGCAGTTGGCGTTTGGGCGTTAATCGCTATTTATTTTAGACATTTTGGCGAAATCCCACTTATCGCTTATTCTGCTTTAATAGGTGCGGTTGCTATTTTTTCAAATATTATTTACCACGGCTGGTTGAATAAGGAAACAAACCCGATGTATAAATTGATGAAGCGGGATTAACTCCTCTATTTCGAGGGTGAGACTTTGCTAAACCATTCCTTTAATATCGCTTGCCCAACTGGGATAAGTGAAAATCATTTTCTTTAAAGTTTCACAATCCAGCTTTCCGCACATCGCCATCACAAACATATTGATGATTTCGGAAGCTTCCGGGCCAACTAAATGAGCCCCAAGTACGAGTCCGGTTTTTTTATCCACCAGGGTCTTATAGGCGTATATTTTCTCATTGATATGTTTTGCATTAAACCATTCGGGCACTAATTTGTGTTCCAGTTCATAATCGTATCCCTGTTCCTTAGCTTCCTTTTCTGAAAGTCCTACGGAAGCCAGTTTTGGCAGGGTAAATACTACTGTAGGTTGCGGCGGATAATCTGCTTTTTTAGGCTCTTTTTTATTCAAAAGATTCGCTGCAACGATCTTTGATTCCTGTGAAGAAAGTGGCGTTAAAGGTAAGCCAGAACTTGCCGAAACATCACCACAGGCATAAACGCTCTTGTTAGTGGTATTTTGAAGAAATTCGTTAACGCTAATTCCCTTTTTTGAAAAGTCAACGTTCCCTTTTTCCAAATCCAGATCTTCTATAGATGGAACGCGACCTGCGGTATTAAAAACCATTTCAGCTTTGGCCGAAACCTCTTTTCCGTTTTGATTTGCTTTTACTCTAAAGTTCTTTTGCAGTTTTTCAATTTCATTTACTTCGGCATTAAAAATAAAATCGATTCCCAGGTCTTCTTCCGAAACTTGCTGGATGTATTTCACCATATCTTCATCGAAGTTGGAAAGCGGTCCTGGCGCAAAATCCATCATGGTTACTTTTACCCCAAAACGAGCTGCGATATGCGCGAATTCCATTCCAATATATCCCGCACCGATAAAAATCATCGTTTCGGGTAATTCTTTTAGATCGAGAAAATCTTCGCTTAAAAGAGCATATTCTTCGCCAGGGATCTTTAATGGCATAGCTTTTTGCCCGGTAGCGATAACGATCTTATCTGCGGTTACCGTTTTGCCTTCAACAGAAAGCGTGTTTTCATCCAAAAATTTTGGAGATTGGTGATACATTTTGATGTCCAGAGCAGCCAGATCTTTTTCAGTGGCGGCAGGAATGGCATCTACAAATGTTTCTTTAAAAGTCATGAGATCACTCCAATTTACTTCAGGCATTTTGGTGATTCCCATGCCCTGCATTTTAGTAGCGCGATCTATAATTTCAGTAAAACCAACTAAAACTTTTTTAGGGTCACAGCCACGATTGGGGCAGGTGCCGCCATACTCTCTGTTATCGGCTATCGCGACCTTCCATCCTGCCTTAGCGCAGTCTTTTGCTACACCTTTTCCGGCGGTTCCGGTTCCTATTACAAATACGTCAAAATGCTCAAATCCCATAATTATAAGTTCTTACAGCAAATTAGGCATCTGCAGACATTTTTGCTGTTATAAAAATGGTAAAAGTGGAGTGGAAAAGAAATTCTTTGGTATTAAAGAAAGTATAAATTAACTAACGTTAAAAAAATGTTGAGAGGTTGCGGGACAAAATTTCTGCAATTATCTTTGCGCCAATGAGTAAAACTATTATCGCCCAAAGCTTTGCACAATCCTCGCAACAGCAGGAATTGCGGGAGTCCCTTGTCTCTTCTGAAAAAAATCGGACTAAAATTCAACTAAAAGGACTTGTTGGTTCTGCTTTTTCTTTTGTTGTAGCCAACGCGTTTAAAGAAGCTGAAAAGCCCTTTTTACTGATTTTTAATGATAAAGAAGAAGCTGCTTATTATTTAAACGATCTCGAGCAACTGGTAGGAGAAAAGAATGTGCTTTTTTATCCCGGCAGTTACCGCCGTCCTTATCAAATAGAGGAAACAGATAATGCGAATGTACTGTTACGAGCCGAAGTTTTGAACCGAATCAACTCGCGTAAAAAACCGGCGATAATTGTTACCTATCCCGATGCTTTATTTGAAAAAGTAGTTACTAGAAAGGAACTCGATAGAAGCACGCTAAAAATTTCTGTGGAAGACGAACTTTCTATAGATTTTGTAAACGAAGTTTTATTCGAATATAAATTTAAGCGGGTAGATTTTGTAACCGAACCGGGCGAATTTTCAGTACGTGGTGGAATAATAGATGTTTTTTCCTTTAGTAACGATGAGCCTTACCGTATCGAGTTTTTTGGGGACGAAGTAGATAGCATTAGAAGTTTTGATGTAGAAACCCAGCTTTCTACAGATAAAGTGAAGAAAATTTCGGTAATGCCGAATGTTGAAAATAAACACCTTGACGAAATACGGGACAGTTTTCTAAAATATATTTCAGAAAAAACCGTGGTGTTTGTTAAAAACCTCGATTTACTCACTGCCCAGGCCGATAAACTTTTTAGCAAGGCAGAAGAAGCTTTTAATAAACTTTCTGAAGAAGTAAAACATAGCGAACCCAAAGAGCTGTTTTGTGACGGGCAGTTAATTAAAAGTCAGCTGGAGCTTTTTTCAGTTGTTGAACTGAGCAATCAGGCGTATTTAGAGCCTCAGAAAAATATAGAATTTCAAACAAAACCCCAGCCTTCTTTTAATAAGCAATTCGATTTACTGATTGACAACTTAATTGAAAATCAGGAAAACGGATATACAAATTATATTTTCTGCGTTAGCGAACAGCAAGCCAAACGCTTCCACGATATCTTCGATGACCAGGAACGTATCGTAAAATACCAAACAATTACTTTGGCTTTATTCCAGGGCTTTATAGATGAGGCCGGAAAAAACATTTGCTATACCGATCACCAGATCTTTGAACGTTATCATAAGTTTCATCTTAAGAATGGTTATGCTAAAAAACAGGCGATTACCCTTAAGGAACTTGGTAATCTTGAGGTGGGCGATTATGTAACCCATATTGATCATGGAATAGGCAAATTTGGCGGACTTCAGAAAATTGATGTTGAAGGGAAAAAGCAGGAAGCCATCAAGCTTTTCTATGGCGAGCGCGATATTTTATATGTTAGCATACATTCGCTGCATAAAATTTCAAAATATAACGGGAAGGATGGCAAAGAGCCCAAGATCTTTAAATTGGGAAGCAATGCCTGGAAGAAATTAAAGCAAAAGACCAAGGCCCGGGTTAAGCATATTGCCTACAATCTAATTGAACTTTACGCAAAACGTAGATTACAAAAGGGTTTTGCCTTTGGCCCAGATTCTTACTTACAACACGAGCTGGAAGCCTCTTTTATGTATGAAGATACGCCAGATCAAAGTACCGCTACCCAGGCGGTAAAAGAAGATATGGAAAACGAGCGCCCTATGGATCGGTTGGTTTGTGGGGATGTTGGTTTCGGGAAAACAGAGGTTGCTATTCGGGCAGCTTTTAAAGCGGTAGATAACGGTAAACAAGTTGCTGTTCTGGTGCCAACCACTATTTTGGCATTTCAACATCACGAAACTTTCTCTGAACGTTTAAAGGATTTTCCGGTAACGGTAGATTATCTAAATAGGTTTAGAACCGCTAAAGAACGGCGTGAAACTTTAGCAGATTTGGAGAATGGAAAAGTAGATATTGTGATTGGTACACACCAATTGGTAAATAAAGCAGTGAAATTCAAAGATCTTGGTTTATTAATCGTAGATGAAGAGCAAAAATTTGGAGTTTCGGTAAAAGATAAGCTCAAGACTATAAAAGAGAATGTAGATACACTAACGCTTACTGCCACGCCTATTCCAAGAACACTTCAGTTTAGTTTAATGGCCGCAAGGGATTTATCTACCATTACCACACCGCCTCCAAATAGATATCCTATTGAAACTAATGTAATTCGCTTTTCCGAAGAAACTATTCGGGATGCAGTTTCTTATGAAATTCAGCGTGGCGGGCAGGTTTTCTTTATTCATAACAGGATTGAAAATATTAAAGAAGTCGCTGGAATGATTCAGCGTGTGGTGCCAGATGCTAAGGTTGGGGTAGGACACGGGCAGATGGAAGGTAAGAAGCTGGAAAAACTGATGCTGAGTTTTATCAATGGTGAATTTGATGTCCTGGTTTCAACAACGATCGTGGAAAGCGGACTTGATGTGACCAATGCGAACACTATTTTTATTAATAATGCGAATAATTTTGGGGTTTCAGATCTTCACCAGATGCGAGGTAGAGTAGGCCGAAGCAACAAAAAAGCTTTTTGTTATTTTATAACGCCACCATACTCTGTAATGACCGAAGATGCCCGTAAAAGAATTAGTGCCCTGGAACAATTTTCTGAATTAGGAAGCGGTATAAATATCGCGATGAAAGATTTAGAAATTCGTGGTGCCGGGGATTTACTGGGTGGCGAACAAAGCGGATTTATCAATGAAATTGGTTTTGATACCTACCAGAAGATTTTAAATGAAGCCATTGAGGAATTAAAAGAAAATGAATTCCAGGAGCTGTATAGCGAATCTGAAAATATAGAGGATAAAACCTTTGTAAAAGATGCGCAGATCGATACCGATTTTGAAATTCTTTTTCCCGATGATTATATCAATAATATTACTGAAAGACTTAATTTATATACGCAATTAAATAATATTACTTCAGAAGAGGAATTGCAAAAGTTCGAAGCCGAGCTTGTAGACCGTTTTGGGGAATTACCAACCCGGGCAGTAGACTTACTGAATAGTGTTCGAATAAAATGGATCGCGGCGAGTATAGGTTTGGAAAAGATCATATTAAAACAAGGCAAATTGATAGGTTATTTTATTTCCGATCAACAATCCAGGTTTTACCAAACCAATACATTTACCAAAGTGCTGCAATATGTACAAACACATAGGCAAAAATGCACAATGAAAGAGAAGAAAACCAGGAATGGCCTGCGTTTGCTTTTAACTTTTGAAAAGATTAATTCGATAGAAAGCGTTTTAAAAGTTTTGCAACCCCTTGATTTTAGATTGAAGGAAGAAGAGGTAGAAAAGACTGCTTAAAATGTTCCCCTCCCTTTTAAGGAGGGGTGGCTGATAGGCCGGGGTGGTTGAACCCTTCTGTCTTTCCTTCGGAATGCCACCTTCCCTTCAGAAGGGAAGGAGCTTTTGATATAAGACCTCACAGGTTTTTGAAACCTGTGAGATTTCTTTTTTGCGTCATTCTGAATTCGTTTCAGAATCTAAGTTGTTATATAGTTCTTTCAAAATCAAAACCTAAAACCTCTTTTAAATTCACCGAACTAATCTTTTTTCCTTTCGAAACTCCATTCTGCTCAAAATCGGGAATATTTAAGTTTCTTTCTTTTGCCGTTTTACTGTAGTATTCTTCCCTTGTGGGATGACCTGGGTAGGCGGCGTTAAAAATCTTTCCCCAGGCTTCTTTCTTGATGATCTGGTTAATGATTTTAATACAATCTTCCTGCTGAATAAGATTTACCGGCGCTTTTGGATTTTTAATCCCGGTTTTGTTAGCGAGATAATGCACAGGATGTCTGTCCGGGCCAATCAATCCACCGAAGCGAACAACTGCGGTTTGAAAATGCTCATTCTTTAATAGTATCTTTTCTGCAGCATTAAGTTGCTTAGCGGCTTCTGAAGTTCCGTTAGCTTCATTTTCTTCGGTGTATTCGGGGAAGGTTTCTTGGTCTTTATAGACTGAAGTAGAACTCACAAAAATCACTTTTCCTACAGGTGATTTTTCTATATAATCTACAATTCTTCCTATTTTACCTACGAAATCGGCCTGGGGATCACTGCGTAAACCAGGTGGTATATCAATGATCAAAAGTTCAGCATGGGCAAGAAACGAAGTTAGATCACCCTGAACGCCTTCGGTAAAAATTTTGATTTGATAGGGAGTAATTTCAGCATCACGCAATGGCTGTATTTTTTCCTGACTGGTAACCGAGCCTTTTACTACGTGCTCTTCTTTCAGCTTTTTTGCGAGTGGCAATCCCAGCCAGCCGGTTCCTAATATAGATATGTTCATAAAGCCCCTCCCGGCCTCCCCAAAGGGGAGGTGTTTTTAAGTTTTTAAATAAAATATTCGTGTATTTGTGTATTCGTCAAGCTGAACTTGTTTCAGCTTCTAATATGAGAGCATTTCTTATCAAGTTAGATCCTGAAATGAATTCAGGATGACGAATAATAACCCAAAGCTACAAAACCAAAGCCTACTCGGGGCTTATGGTTTTCTTAAAAATTACAGCATCATTTAGCACAAAAGGCCGTGGGATCATTGTTTCGGGCCTTGGCTTTACATTTAAGGCTTCATTTTCTAGCAAATCATAACTGGACTCGTAGAGCGTAAATTCTGGTTTTATCTCGTTTTTTAAACTAAATTCCAGTCTTAAGGTATCCCTTCCCGAAATATGATAAGTCAATATCCGGTCGTGCCATCTACGGGTGTGAATATGAAAATCGTTACTTCCTAGTGCAACGGAATCGGCTTCAAGCCCGTTTACTTTAAAGCTTTGAAAATCTATTGTTCTATCGGCAAAAAGTTCTATTCTATTTGCTTTTCGGTTGGTAGCAATTTTTAATGAATAGGAATTAAAAGCTGAGGTAGAATCGGTTTTTTCCCAGGTTACGCCCGGTGATTCTAGATCAATTTTTGGAGCTTCGGTACGCCAGGTAAAATTTGAGCCGTATTTACTGCTAAAGGTTTTATTTTCTGAAGGAGCAATTAATGGTTCTTCTCCAAAATATGCTTCGGTCCATTCGTCTGGCATCTTATCGTAAGAATACCAATTGGTAGTGTTTTTATCGGCATCAAAAAGATAAACCAGCGAATTCGGTTTGGGATGTTCTTTGGTGAAATCGGCTTTAAAATGTGCGATTATTAAAAGAATATTGAAAACTAAAAAGAATAAAACCGCAATCTTCTTATTGCTTTTAAAGTAAGCGAAAACAGGTAACAGCAGTTGAAATAATAGAACCGTGAGTAAAGCTGAAACAAACAATATTTTCAAACCTAAAGCTACCGGAAACATTTTTATAAACGGCACTAAAATAAATACAGCCGGAAGGCTTAATAACGCCATTAATAAGGAGTTTGGCGATTCCTGACGCATCATAATAAATAGCTGCAGCAAGCCGAAAAAACCTGGTATGATAAAATAAGCCGCGCCTTTTAGAAAGAAAGCGAGCAAAGCACAAAGCAATAACCAGAAAAATAGCGGAACAACGAATAGATTAGCCTTGTTTTCTATATGTCTAAATCGGAAGTAGGTGAAAAACGAAATGAGTAAGCTTAATGAAACAAAAGCGGCGATATAATAATAGCCGTTGTAGGTGAAACCCTGTTCCATTTCTGAATATTCCGGATAGCTGTAGAGTAAGAATTTCCAGAGTAGAAAAACCAATAAGCCAGAAAAGGCAAGGCTTACTACAAAGGGAATAATACTTTTTAAAATTTCTTTTAGCTGAAAACGATCCTTAGAAAATCCGTAGCCGAGAAGGATAAAAAACAGAACAAAAGCGAGAATAAGCATTGGGAAGATCCAGGAAAACGGATAACTAATTATTTCCCCTCCCGGAATATTGAAAAATAATACTTTCTCTTCTGCATCTACTTCGGCTAAATCTACATCTTTAAAATAATCAAGTAAAGACATTAAATAACTACCTTGATGCGCTAAGGTTTCCTTGTCTAAGTTTTTAGGAGTGTCAGTCGCGGTGTGATAATCAAAATGATCGTCTATAAAGGCAAAATTATAGCCTGGGATATCACCCTGTTCGCGTAAAACTGTAAGATCGGTATCATTAGGCAACATTTTATAAACGCTATAAACGAGCGAATTTGTAACGGGAAATTCTGGGTTTGCTTTTTTGAAAGAATTAATAAGCCCAGCATTTCCTGAATTTGTTTCCAGGAACATAAAAGAATCTCCATCGCTGCCTCGGGCTTCAAAGTTAAGAGCAAGCTTAGCGTCTTTAGCCCAGGGGTGATCTTTTATAAAAAGTTCGGCGCCATTTAAACCGAGTTCTTCGGCATCGGTAAATAGAATGATGATATCATTTTTGTGTTTTTTATTTTCAGCTAGAAAAGTGCGAATACCTTCTAAAATTGTCCCTACGCCACTGCCGGCATCACTGGCACCCAGGGAAGAATGCGGGTTACTGTCGTAATGCGTCATAATCACCAAAGCCTCACCGTTTCCGTTTCCTTCCAAACGAGCCGTGATGTTTTGAGGGCGGACTAATACGCCATTTTTATTAAGAATATAATCTTCGTGGGTTTGGGCCTGTAAGCCCATTTCCTGTAATTTACCAACGATATAATTTCTTACGCGGCTATGGGCTTCAGTTCCTACATAATGGGGCTTCTGCGCAATTGCTTCAACGTGTTTAAAAGCGCGTTGGGTAGAAAAAGTAGTTCCAGGTGCATCTTCGGCTTCAATAGTTTTTGGCTGGCTGCTGTAAAAGCTAAACCAAACTGCAATGGCAATAAAAATGAATGAAAAAAAGCGAGGTATATTTTTCAGCATAATTCAGAAAAAAACAAAAGGTTTTACAGGATTTAAAGATACTTAAGATTTTAAGGAATAGTAGCGCTGCGGAGTAAGCTTTCAGAATAATTAAATTTTGCCTATATTTAAGTAATTAGTAATCAAAAATTTAGGCTATGGGTATTAAAAGTTTTCAGGGAAAACGGGCGGCGCCGGAAAAGGAAAAAAGCGCTCCAATGTTAGTTAGAGATTATATGAGTACTTCACTTATTACCTTTAAGGAACACGAAAATATTATGGATGTTGCTGAAAAACTCACTAAAAATAAGATTTCCGGTGGGTGTGTGGTAGACGATAATAATAAGTTATTGGGGCTTATTTCTGAAGGGGATTGTATGAAACAAATTTCTGACAGCAGATATTATAATATGCCTTTAGATAATGCCACGGTAGGAAAACGAATGACTTGTAATGTTGATACTATAGATGGGAATATGAATGTGATGGATGCCGCGAAACTCTTTATTGAAAAACGATTTAGGAGATTTCCAATTGTAGAACACGGGAAACTTATTGGGCAAATTAGTCAGAGTGATGTTTTGCGGGCTGCGGTACGCTTAAAAAGTAATAACTGGCATTTGGGTTGATCTACGGCTAGTTGCGTTTTACCAACGCGTAAATTTCATTTTCTAAAGGAAGATATCCCTGGTCGTAAACAAAATAATAGACTTTACCAGTTTTTGTAGTGTATATACTGGTAAGATATTCAAAATTGAAACCACGAGCGAGTAATTTATTTTTACTAATCGTGGTTTTTTCGTTTGGGTTGAATTCTTCTAAAATCCGATAATTTTTGCGAAGCTGGTTGTTTACATTTCTTACCAGGTTTTTCCTGTCTTTGTTGAGGTTATTATGGTGGGCATTACGGCAGTAATCGCTGCAGAATTTTTTATCTACCCGACCCACAATTTTTTCGCCACATTCTAAACAGGTTTTTTGCATAACTCGATACTCGAGACTTTATATTTTAAAGGTTTCTCCTAAATTAAATTTTGTTCTCACAATAAATATAAATAAAAAGCTGAATAATTACTGAAATTAGGTTCATCTGTTCTTTCTCATTTCGGCCTGCCGCATAGGCATACTATCTATAGTATTAAAAAGTTTTTCTATGGAAAGCACTTCGGTTTGTTCCAGTTTTTCGCCGCCATCTAAACCAATCAGCATAACCCTGAAATCGCTATTTTTAACTTTATATTTTCCATAGAGCTCTGTAGAACTCTTCCAGTTTTCTTCTTGGAATCCGGTGCTGTATTTTTCAGGTAAAATTTTGTAGACCACCAATTTTCGCTCCTTTAAGCCTTGTTGATGTTTTTGAAGCTCGGTAATTTGTTGTTGAAATTTTTCGGTTTTCTCTTCAGTAATAATCAAAATGAGACGATCTTTCCATTGGTGTTTAGAAAGATCTTGCGCATTTACATTCATAGTAAAAAAGAAAATTAGTAGTAAGAAGCTTATAGATTTTAGCATATTCTAAAATACGAAAAATCTACTATACCTTTAGTCTAAGCATTTCGGCACGAGACATAAAGGAGTCTTTTAGGCGCTCAATTTTCGGGTTCATCGTAGAGGCAAAAACGAGATATTGACATTTTGTAATATGCTGCGGAATCCTAATTAGATCGTTATAATCGCTGTTTTTGGTTAAGAATTCGGCGTCTTCAACCGCAAGGATCTTTAACTGACTTACATTGATGCCGGTGATTTTAAAAAGCTGAAATAACTTTTTTGGTGTAGCGATCACAATATCTACTCCATCATAAATATCATCTTTTTGTTTATCTATAGCTGGTGCATCGTGGGCGCTATACACACGCAAGTCCATATATTTTGTGAATTTGTTGAATTCTTCTTCCAGCGCCAGGGCAGCTTCTTTGTCCTGAACAAAAATCAAAGCTCTGGGAGCATCTTCAAAAGCTGCGCTTTCTAATTTCTGAATTGTGCTAATTACAAGTGCGGTAGTTTTTCCGGAACCTTCAGGAGCAACGATAAAAAGATCTCTTCCGCTTTTAATTTTGGGTAAAATTTGTTTTTGAAATGGAAGCGGATTTTCAATTTTCAGTCTTTCCAAAGCTTCTTTAAGCGGAATATTCAGTTTTTTAAAGGACATAAGATTTGTTTTAAAGCTACCGACGTTTTAATCTTTCTATATAAATATCAAAAGCTTCTGAAGCTTACAAAGATAACTTTCCCTATAATTAAAGCGCTATAAAACATTATTGCTTTTAGAAAACTTGTTGGAAAAGGGCAGGATTTCAAATCCATTCCTGATTTTCCACGCTAAGTTTATCTTTCACTTCGCCGGTATGTTTGGTACTTGCAGGCTCAAAAAGTAAAATCCAGGCTTCCTCTTCAGCTACAGGGTTATGCTCAACACCTCTTGGGACAATATACATTTCGCCTTCATTTAAGCGAATAGTTTTATCTCGAAATTCAATCTTTAGACTTCCTTTAATAACCAGGAACATTTCATCTTCCTCTTTATGATCGTGCCAAACAAATTCCCCTTTTAATTTCGCGAGTTTTACCTGTTGCCCGTTGAGTTCGCCAATAATTTTAGGCGTCCAGTGCTCATTAAACAACTCGAATTTATCTTTTAAATTTACTTTTTCAGGTTTCATAAGTTTAGGGTTAACTAATTAAAAATAGGAAAATTACGTTCAGTTTTTAATAAGCTGTGGTAATTTAGCTTCAATGGGGAAACCTTTAATTCCTTCTTTGGTCTTTAAATAAGTTTCAATTTCGGCCTCACTCATTTGGTAGGTTTCTTTAAGGCCGTCAATAATTATTTTTAGGTAAAATTCGTGTGGGGAATTTATTTCCTCTTTTAAATAATCTTCATTAGTAAAAGTGAAGATTGGGCAATTTTCATCTTCACCCAGATAAATGATCTTCCCGTACCAGGAATTATTTTTCATATCCAGGCTACGATTTTTAATTACGTGTTGGAGATCTATATCAAAATCGCCTTCAAATTTTATTTCCTGTTGTACCAAATCAACAAATTGCTGCTGGGTGATGAGGTACATTCTACCCAGGGTTTTTATATTTTTATCAAAGTCAGATTTTATAAATCCGGCGCCACCGCCACTCCAGGTTTTTGAAGATTTAGCGAAATAAAGTTCACCATTAATAGTGATTCCTTTAGATTTTTCAGGTAGGGTTTTATTGCTGCAACCGGGATAAACGCGTTTTGCATTTGCAGGGCGGCCACCGCCAATATAGCAACTAAAACGCTCTTTCAATAAATTGGAACCATAACAGGCATACCAAACTTTGGGTTCTTCTTGTGGCATCTTTTTTCTACAAGAAAAGCTTTCTTATAGAGAATAGCAACTTCGCCTTAAAAGGAATTTTTTCCTAATGAAATGAGCGTAGTATGCTAAAGAATTTTATATTTAATTCCTATTTGCATTAAAATGCTTAGATCTTCCCCGGCAATTTGCCATTTATCATTTTCTCTTAATGAGCCAACAGGATCAGTCCAAAATAAATTAGGTTCTAATTGAAGGGCTAAATTGTTATTTAGCTTAGAACTTCAGAATTCTATTGATTATTATCTAATGTTTTAATGATTTTGGCCGGATTTCCACCCACAAGTACGTTTGGTGGAACATCTTTTACTACCACCGCTCCGGCGGCAATTACACTTCCATCGCCAATATTAACTCCCGGACAAATGGTTGCACCGCCGCCTATCCACACGCTATTGCCAATAGTAACCGGTTTGCCATATTCTAAAAGCGAATCTCGAGTTTTGGCATCTAAGGGATGCGTTGCGGTATAAATGTGTACGTTGGGCGCTAAAAATACATTGTTTCCAATGTTTACTTCTACAACATCTAAAATGCAGCAATTAAAATTCATAAAAACCTGGTCGCCCATTTTTATGTTATATCCATAATCACAATAAAATGGAGGCTCTATCCATAGATCTTTACCTGCTTTTCCAAATAAGGAGTAGAAGAGCTTTATTCTTTCATCTGCTTTTTCTTCCCCTAACCTATTTGCTTTTTGAAATATGAGTCTTGCATTATACCTATCTTTTGCAATTTCTTTATCTGATGCCAGGTATAATTGGCCTGAAAGCATTTTTTCTTTTTCGGTCATGGTAAGTCTTAATTATGAAATTTAATATTACAAAAAATTTCCGATTGCTTAATTCATTTCCAAACGTTTACAAACGTCTTTAAACGTAAACAAATGATTCCCAGACGATTACTACTAAAAGACTGTGTTATATTTGTCCTGTTGAAATGAACTAACGATTTTCAGCTTTTTAAATTAATACGTTATGAGCACTATTAGAAACAAAGTACAGTTGATCGGGAATGTTGGGAGAGAGCCTGAAATCGTAAACCTGGAATCTGGAAAGAAACTGGCCAAATTCTCGGTAGCTACCAATGAGAGTTACAAAAACGGAAATGGCGAACGCATAACCGATACGCAATGGCATAACATTGTAGCCTGGGGGAAAACCGCAGAGCTGGTTGAAAAATATGTAAATAAAGGCAAGGAAGTTGGAGTAGAGGGAAAACTCACCAACCGAAGCTGGGATGATAAAGACGGGAACAAGCGCTATATAACCGAAGTAGTTTGTAATGAATTGCTTTTAATGGGAAAATAATCTGGTTTGGGCATTATTTCTCAGAATTATAAAAGAGTACAAATGCTAAGGTGGAGCAAAAGTGGTTATTTTCTTTAAAAAAGATAATAACCACTTTTATTTTGTACCATCCAATAGCAAAACTAAAAGTGTAAAAACTTATTAGAGTTAACTATTTTGACCGCTGTATTGCCTCTATAGCATTGGCAAGATATACAAAAGGAGCATTCCAGTTAATTGCTATTTCATTACTGGCATAACTACAACGGTTATCAATATATGAAGTTGCAGGGTGGTTATGCGCAGTTGTGTATTTCTCTGCACATTCATTTTTGTCTTGTTGCCCGGGGTTTGGGCCACCGGCTAAAAGTCCGGGTACCGGATCTTCATTATCGTCAGCCTCAGAAGGTCTGTGATGCGGATCTCTTGTAGATTTCTCGCCAAAACCGGTTAAAAAGGAAAAGCCTTGGCATTTCTTCCCAGCAGGTAATCCAAATTGCTATTTGCAGCATCAAGATATTTCCTGTCGCCTGTTATTTCGTATACATTCAAAAGTAGTATTCCCTAGTTTGCTGCGGTGGAGTTACTTCCCCAAACAAAATCTGATTCATTTATTCCCATTGGAATCGCATAAGCAGAACTTTTTGATGAAGCTCCCAGATTATCGGCCATTTGAGTAAGTTGCTCAATTATAGCATTAATATTTACAAGCTCACTATCCTTATACCTTTTCCTGTGCCTGGCAAGAGAGTAGAGGGCAAGCGTATTTACATTTGGCCAGGCGGGAATTCCAAAGTCTTGTGCTAAAGGGGTTTCCAGGCCAGCTTCCTGGTAATAATCTTTCTTCCCTGTGGTTATGAAAAGTTCTGTGGCAGCCCATTGAAATTCATCTTTAAAATTGCGATCTCCATAGGCTCCGGTGTTTATTTCAGGATCTTTTAATTTTTCCTGGTGGTAAATTACATTGGGGTTTTCTTTCGCCCAGCGATAAGCTTTTTCGCTCATAACCAAAAGCGAATCTGCTAATCCTGGTAATTCATCTTTATAATCTTCGAAAATTCTTGTTGCCTGTGCAGTTACTGCAGCAAAATCTAAAGTAGCTGCTGTACTTTTTTGTACTACCCATCGCTGAAATGTAGCATCTTTTGGCGCAACTGCACCATGAAAATTCGCGCTGGTAAGCTTGTGATAAACACCTCCGTCTTTATCCTGCATTGTCATCATCCATCTTAGGTTGTACAATGTTTCATCAAGAAAATCTGGAATATTGTTGTCGCTTTCTGGAATATTTAAATTAAGTGTGTCCAGATATTCCGGGAAATCTTCATAAAGCGAAAATAAAGTCCCCATAGTAATTCCGCTGTTTACAATATATTTTCCATAATCTCCTGCGTCATACCATCCTCCGGGGCGTGAAATAGTAGATCCAACCGGTCTATTCGCTGAAGCGGCAGAATTATGAACTTTTACCAAATCGTGTGGATGGCCGGCTTCTCTTGCCCATTTTCCAGCATATTCTTCGGGTAAACTTGTGGAAGCTCGCTGAAAATAGAAAGCTTTTATACTTGCCTTTGCTGGCTCAAAATGTACATTTTTGTCTATATAAAAAGGATGGCTGGTACCAATTCCCGGAACTTGTAATACATACTCTCCTGAGATTTCTACGGAAGAAAAATCCGCTTGTTTTACC
Source organism: Salegentibacter mishustinae (assembly GCF_002900095.1). Lineage (NCBI taxonomy): Bacteria > Pseudomonadati > Bacteroidota > Flavobacteriia > Flavobacteriales > Flavobacteriaceae > Salegentibacter > Salegentibacter mishustinae. Next base: position 819,379 of record NZ_LLKN01000002.1, read on the forward strand.
GTTTCTTTGCTATGCGGCCATTCTTTCGCATCGCTAAGTTTTCCTGAAAATACTTTATTCTTTTCATCTACTGTAAGAATTGAAAAATTGGTAGCTTCTGAAGTTACAACAATCGCTATTTTTTGGCCTGTAGGATAGAATCCAACCTGGTTGATCCTGATTTTATCTGAACCTGAACTTTCTTGATTTAATTGGGCAAATGCTGAAATATTCAGAAGAAAACATAAAAAAGGAACCAGGAATATTGTTGCAAGCCTCATAACTTAGGTTTAAAATTGATATAATTATATTGAATTAGCCGACACTAAAGTTAATGCTCCTAAAGCATTTTTCCACGTCTGTTCTAAATTTCTATTGAAATTGAAAAATTTCCTGGTAATCAAGAGGCGGAAAGTGAATTTTTTAAAAGGGAAAACTTTGCTAAAAGTAAATTTCCTTAGCCAATCGGTAAGTATTAGCATGGGCTTCAATAATCACCTTAATTTCTTTGGAATAGCCACCACCCATACTGCATTGAACCGGAATGTTTAAATCGTAACAGGTTTGCAACACAAACCTATCTCTTTCTTTACAGCCATTTACCGTGCAGGAGAGTCGGCCAAGTTTATCAGTCTCTAAAATATCAACACCGCTTAAGTAAAAGATAAAATCTGGTTTTTGTTTTTCTATTAAATCAGGTAATGTCTGTTTTAGTAGTTTTAGATATTCAATATCACCACTGCCGTCGGGGACTTCAATATCGAGATCTGACTTTTCTTTTTTGAACGGATAATTACCTTTTCCGTGCATAGAAAAAGTAAATACCGATGCATCATGCTGAAAGATCTCTGCTGTTCCATTTCCCTGGTGAACATCCAGGTCTACAATAAGAATTTTTTCAGCTAAATTTTTATGCTGAAGATATCTTGCAGTAATTGCCTGGTCGTTAAGTAAGCAAAATGCTTCGGCCCGGTTAGAATAAGCGTGATGAGTACCTCCAGCAATATTAAAAGCAATTCCATGTTCCAGGGAATAATGCACGGCTTTCATCGTACCATCGGCGATGATCATTTCGCGTTTCACTAAAGCTTCAGAAAGTGGAAAACCACTTTTTCTAATTTCCCTGGTGCTTAGTTTTAAATCACGTAAGCGTTCAAAATAATCAGCATCGTGAGCTTTTAGAATATATTTGTCGGTTGGAAATTCCGGCTCAAAAAAATTTTCTTCGCTACAGGTTCCTTCATGAAGTAATTGCCTGGGCAGCAATTCATATTTTTCCATCGGGAAACGGTGACCTTCGGGTAAAGGATGTTTATAGATGGGATGGTAGGCGATTTTGAGCATTTGCAAGGTAATTGGCTATTCAATAAGCAAATTATAAACGTCATTACGAACGCAGTGAAGTAATCTGCCCGTTGAGAGTCGGCAATTTTAGATTGCTTCGTTCCTCGCAATGACGCTTATTGGCAATTTTTCAGATGCATTTTTAATAAACTTAATTAATAGTTGTCCCCGGTTCTACACCATCTTCATCCGGATTTACGAATACTAGTTTTCCGGCTGAATTCTCGGTCATTAAGATCATTCCCTGGCTTTCTACGCCGCGCAGTTTTCTTGGCGCTAAGTTGGCTAAAACCGTAACTTTTTTACCAATAATTTCTTCTGCTTTATAATGTTCTGCAATTCCTGAAACTACCGTTCTTTGATCCAGCCCGGTGTCTACTTTTATCACCATTAATTTCTTGGTTTTTGGCAATTTATGGGCTTCAATAATAGTTCCCACACGCAAATCCATTTTGGTGAAATCTTCAAAAGTAGCAGTTTCTTTTTGAGGTTCTACCTTATTGTTTTCGGCTGCATTAGCAGTTTTTGTGGCTTCCAGTTTGTCTAATTGTTGCTGCATTTGGGCATCTTCTATTTTGCTGAAAAGCAATTCTGCTTTTCCAATTTGGTGCCCCGCGGGGAGTAATGAATCTCTGGTAGCGATCTTATCCCATTGTGAATATTCCTTGCCGGAAAGCTGACTTTCAGCATCGGTGAAATTCAGCATTTTTTGAAGTTTTGTTGAAGAAAATGGTAAAAATGGTTCGCTTAAAGTAGCTAATGCTGATGCGATTTGTAAAGCAACATACATCACTGTTTTTACACGTTCTTCATCGGTTTTAATAAGTTTCCAGGGTTCTTCATCGGCTAAATATTTGTTTCCTAGTCTGGCTAAATTCATTAATTCGCCTTGAGCTTCCCGGAAACGGTATTTTTCAATAGAACTCGCAATAACCGCCGGATAAGCTTTTAGCTCTGTTACAGTTTGCTCATCAACTTCAGAATAATCATTTGGTTTTGGAACAATTCCGGAGTAATATTTATTGGTAAGGACAACGACCCGATTTATAAAGTTGCCGAAAATAGCTACCAACTCATTATTATTCCTGGCCTGGAAATCTTTCCAGGTAAAATCGTTGTCCTTGGCTTCAGGAGCGTTTGCAGTTAAAACATAGCGTAAAACATCCTGCTGGTTTGGAAAATCTTCCAGGTACTCGTGCAACCAAACCGCCCAGTTTTTGGAGGTAGATAATTTTTTTCCTTCCAGGTTAAGAAATTCGTTTGCAGGAACATTTTCAGGTAAAATATATTCGCCGTGTGCTTTTAGCATTACCGGGAAAATAATACAGTGAAATACAATATTGTCTTTTCCTATAAAGTGCACCAATTTAGTTTTCTCGTCTTTCCAATAAGGTTCCCAGTCTTTGCCTTCGCGCTCGGCCCATTCTTTGGTAGAAGATATGTAGCCAATAGGCGCATCAAACCAAACGTAAAGTACTTTACCGTCGCCACCTTCAACAGGCACAGGAATTCCCCAATCCAGATCGCGGGTTACGGCTCTTGCGCGCAAACCATCATTTAACCAGGATTTCACTTGCCCGTGAACATTGCTTTTCCAGTCGTGGGCGTGGCCTTTTACGATCCATTCGTCCAGCCATTCCTGGTATTGATCTAAAGGTAAAAACCAGTGGCGAGTTTCTTTTAAAGTTGGAACTTCCCCGGTAATAGCCGATTTTGGATTTATAAGATCTGTGGCGTTTAAAGAAGTTCCGCAGCTTTCACACTGGTCACCATAGGCTTCCTCGTTTCCACATTTTGGGCAGTTTCCCGTTACAAACCTATCGGCCAGGAATTGCCCTGCTTTTTCGTCGTAAAGTTGTTGCGTTGTCTCTTCAATGAATTTCCCATCTTCATACATCTTTTTGAAAAACGCTGAAGCAGTATCGTGATGTACTTTGGCTGAAGTCCTGGAATAATTATCGAAAGAAACCCCAAAATCTTCGAAAGATTTTCTGATAATTCCATCATATTTATCTACGATATCCTGCGGGGTAACACCTTCTTTCTTTGCTTTTATGGTAATAGGTACTCCGTGCTCATCACTTCCGCAAACAAAAGCCACGTCATTGCCCTGCATTCGTAAATAGCGGGCATAAATATCGGCTGGAACATAAACACCTGCAAGATGCCCAATATGTATGGGGCCGTTGGTGTATGGTAATGCTGCGGTAATCGTGTATCGCTGTGGAGTATTGCTCATTTATCTTAAAATTTATTGAAGCCGCAAAGGTAAGCAACTCCTTAAAAATACGCGTTAAATTCTTGTAAAACACAGGGAGACTAAGGTAAATGTTCCTCATTTTAGCCTAGAAATCTATTTCTAATATTTAACCAAATGAAAAAAATAAGCTTAATAATTTTTGTTCTTAGTTTAGTGGCCTGTGGAAGCTCTAATACTAAGATGGCTAAGGATAAATTTGTAGTTGAAAATCTTACAAACTATGATGCAGAAGATTTAGCTGAAACCTTTCCTGAAGCAAATATTCAGGAAGACATGGGGATGTTTGAAGAGGGCACTGTGGAAAGAGCCTATACCATAATGTATCCAAATACTCCAGATGAACTGCATATTACCTGGAAAAGTAAAGAACGCGAAGAAATTTTTGATATACGATTTTCAGAAAAAGGAAAATGGAAATCTGCCAAAGGAATTGAAGTTGGAACATCTTATGAAGTGTTGAATGAACTAAATAAAAAGCAAATCTCGTTTTACGGATTTGGTTGGGATTATGGTGGCGCAGTAATGTGGAATGATGGGAAATTCGAAAACTCTAAACTTAGAGTTTTTCTAAGTCCCACCGGGAAAGCAGCCGATAAATATTATGGAGACCGAATTATTGAAGCGAGCGAGGAAGAAATTGCAAACCTGGATTTAAAAGTGAAAAGTATCATGCTTATCAATTAGGCGCTTTTTACGGGAAATCCCCCAGTAAATGAAGTCATAATAAAACCTAAATTCGATTATGGCTCAGCATAACGCTTTGGGGGAATTGGGTGAACGCCTGGCTGTGGAACACCTTTTAAAAAGGGGCTATGAAATTCTGGCTAAAAATTATGTGTATAATAAAGCGGAAATAGACATTTTAGCACGGAAGCATAAAACCTTAGTGGTAGTAGAAGTGAAAACAAGAAGCACACCCGATTTTGGGGACCCGCAAAGTTTTGTAAAGCCTAAACAAATTCGGCAGCTCGTAAAAGCTGCCGATTTTTTTTTAAACGATCACCAATTAGACCTGGAAGTAAGGTTTGATATCGTTGCGATAATTAAGAATAAAGCAGGCATTCAGGTAGAACACCTCGAAGATGCTTTTCTTTATTTCTAGTCTACATTTATATAGCTCTATTTAATATTATCGAATTAGGGTTAGAGCTCTATTCCCAATTGCTCAAATAAAAAGTAGTACTCATACAAAATCTTATTGTGAGAATCTTGTTTTTTCAATGCTCCGCCATGGCCAGATCCCGGCGTAACATATAGATGGTAAAGACCAGAAGGATCTCCTAGCTCCTGTAGTTTAGCAAGAAACTTATAAGAATGGTGGGGGGGTACTCGATCATCGGTATCTCCAGTAATCAAAAGGGTGTTAGGATATCTCTTCCCTTCAGTTATATTATGAAGTGGAGAGTAGGATTTTAAATTTCTATAATCCTCTAAGTTTTCCGGGGTTCCAAATTCTTTTAGGTTTGTATTCATACCACCAACTGTAAATAAATTAAACCTAAGCATATCATAGGGGCCTGCTTCCGCAATAACTGCTTTAAAAAGTTCGGGTCTTTGTGTAGCAGCAGCTTCTACCAGTAATGCGCCATGGGAACCTCCTTTAATAACAAATTTTTCTGAAGAGGTATAGTTATTTTTTATTAAATATTCTCCTGCAGCGATGAAATCGTCTATAGCATTCTGTTTTTTTAATCGCCGGCCTGCTAATGCCCAATCGCTCCCATTGGCACCCCCGCCTCTTATATTGGGAACAGCCAGGATACCACCGTGAGCCAATAAAAGTCCTGTAGCATAGCTAAAAGAGGGCTCTACAGTTGTTCCATAACCACCATAACCATACATTAGCACAGGGTTGGTTCCATCTAGAACGGTTTCTTTATCACACGTGATGTACATGTTTATCTCTGTGCCATCTTTTGAAGTATAAGTAACATATCGGGTTTCCAGACTATTAATGTCATAGGGCACCGAAATAGATTCAGAAGGTTTAAATTCAAGATTATCAAGATCTAGTTGGTACCAGGTGGTAGGGTGAAAAAAAGAACTTATACTAAACTTGGTGGTCCTGGCATCATCATTAAATTCGTAGAAATGATTTAATTTCTTTCCCTTCGGGAAATCTATTTTCCGAAGTAACTCACCTTTTAAATTAAAAATTAGAGCGATGTTTTGTCCCTCGTTACGATAGATACACGCAAGTTTATCTTTACCTAATTTAAGTACGTATTGAAGGTCAATATCATATTCAGGGATGAACTCACTCAATTTATTAGGCGTGTTTAAATTAGCAAGAAGTACTTTGCCTTTGGGAGCTCCTATAGTAGTCTTTAGGAAAACAGAATCACCTTTAATGTGTTTAATACTTAGTTCTACGTTTTCTTCTGCGGGATAAACCAGAAACCTTCTTGGTTGAAAATTTTCTTTGTTAAGATCTGCAATAGATATAGCATTATACCAGGTTCCCCGGGAATGGATATGATGGAATAATTTTAAGTTTTTCTCGTGAATATCATACCAAAAATTATAGGTGCCACTAGTATCCGGATTTTTGTATATAGGTTCCGGGTTCGCTGCAGCGTTATTTATGGAAAGACGGTATAATGTCTTATGGGTTGGGGTATCTAATAATTCTCTACCTTCTTTAGGTTTTTTATAGGCGGTATAATATAATTTACGGCCGTCCCACTCCAAATTTGTACTTGTTCTAATGTTCTTAATCGTGTATGGAAATTTTGATCCCGTGGTGAGATCATAAATATGTCCCTGGGCCCAGTCGCTACCGTTTACCGAAATAGCCACAGCTATTAGGTTTTCACTTTCATTTATGCTCGTATTTCCGTAAAGAACACGTTCCTCTTTACTACTTATAATATCTTTTCCACTAATTAGTTTTTTCCAGTTTTGTTGATCTTTCAATTTATATAAAAGATCCATAGAACCTGTATAAGGATTCCAGTCTTCTTTAGTTTCAAACTTATCTTCAAATTTTGAATCCTTTTTTATATGATCTTCGGTTTTTTCCCTTCGAACTCTATACATGGTTGCAATTTGAGCTCTAAGATCCCAGTAATTGGTTTGTTTCTTTGATTGTGCCCTGGTAAATCTAGCCTGTTCTTCCAGCCAATTCTGCAATTTTGCATCACTGGAGTTTTCCATATATTGGTAAGGATCTTCAACCACCTCTTCAAAATAGGTGTTTGTTGTAGCTTCTTTGGGGGCTTTGGGGTAATCATATTCATTTTGACAAAATGTGGTTATTCCTGAAAAAAGGAATAAGAGGATAGTGAAATTTCTCATTACGGCAATAAAAACTTGAATTTGGAGAAGTAAATTAGGGAGTTTACTCTTAGATTGTAAAATTTTTGTTAAAATTAATAATTTTCAGGAAAGTCTGAAATCTTAGGAAAGAAATTTACAATAAACTTCTGATGCTCTCTCGAGATGAATCTCTTGAGTTAATAGTTATTTCGAATTTTTAAGATTGAGTTTCCATAATCTAAAACTAATTCATAAAAAAAGGCCGGTCTATAGACCGGCCTTTCCCTTAATTTTAAATTATAGTTTACCAGATCTTAACTCGATCTTCTGGTGCTACATACATTTTATCTCCTTCTTCAATATCAAAAGCAGTATAAAAGGCATCTATATTTTGCAATGGAACATAAGCACGATACATTCCAGGAGAGTGAGGATCTGTCTTGATCTTATTCTTCAAGGCTTCGTCACGCATTTTGGTTCTCCAAACGGTTGCCCATGAAAGGAAGAAACGTTGCTCTGGAGTGTAACCATCAATCTTTCCTGGATCTCCGTGTTCTTCCAGGTGAATTTGTAAACCGTCGTAAGCGGCATTAACCCCGCCAAGGTCTCCAATATTTTCGCCTAAAGTAAATTGTCCGTTTATATAAACACTATCCAATACTTCAATGTTACTGTATTGATCTGCAAGATCTTTTCCAAGTGTTTCAAATTGTTTTAGATCTTCGTCTGTCCACCAGTTATTCAAGTTTCCTTCAGCATCAAAGCGAGAACCACTATCATCAAATCCGTGAGAGATCTCGTGCCCAATTACTGCTCCAATTCCACCGTAGTTTACAGCGGCATCAGCTTTATAATCGTAAAATGGTGGCTGAAGAATAGCTGCAGGAAATACAATTTCGTTATAGCTTGGGTTGTAATAAGCATTTACGGTTTGTGGTGGCATAAACCATTCGCTCTTATCTACCGGTTGGCCAAGATCTGCCATGTTATCGGCAACTCTCCATTTGCTGGAGTTCATCATATTTTGGAAAAAAGAACCACCGTTTTCAACATTTACAATTTCAAGATCGCTATAATCTTTCCATTCATCTGGGTAACCAACTTTAATAGTTGTGGTTCCCAGCTTTTCTTTAGCTTTTTTCTTGGTCTCTTCGCCCATCCAGCTTAGGTTATCTATCCTGTTTTCGTAAGCTTTAATTAGGTTAGAAATCATTTCCTGGGCTTTTTCTTTAGCTTCAGCAGGGAAATGTTCGTCTACATAAAGTTTACCTAAAGCCTCTCCAAGAGTTCCGTTTACCATTTGTAAAGCGCGTTCGTCACGAGGGCGTTGCTCCTGGGCTCCTCTTAGTGTTTTGCTGTAGAATTCCCAGTTTGCAGTTTCAATGTCTGTAGAAAGTGTTCCTGCTGCATCGTTAAAGATGCTCCACTTTAAATAGTCTTTCCAGTCTTCAACAGAATTTTTAGCAATTACATCCTGAAGTGATTTCATATAATCAGGCTGAGAAACTATAATCGTGTCTAAATTTTTAGCTCCAATTTCTTGGAAGTAAGTATTCCAATCAAAAGCCGGAACCATATTTTGAAGCTGTGCTACTGTTTTTGGATTGTAAGTTTTGCGGGCATCACGGCGTTCTACTTTGTCCAGTCTAGGTTCTGCAAGGCTAGTTTCAAAAGCCAAAATTCGTTCTGCCGCATCAGCTGCTTCTTCTTTAGAATAGTCTATATATTGAAGCATTCTGGTAATATGCTGCTTGTATTTTTCTCTTTTTTCTTTAGAGTCTGCATCATCTGCAACGTAATAATCACGATCTGGTAAACCCAGTCCTGAAGGGTAAAGGTAAGCCGCGTTCATATTACTGTTTTTAGCATCTGAACGTACGCCGAAAGAGAAAAATCCGGCGCCGCCGTATTGTTGCATTTCGGTAAGGAAATCCTGTAAATCTTCCTTGTTGCTTATAGCTTCTACTTTTTCTAAATATGGTTTTACCGGTTCTACACCTTTTTCGTTTCTGGCAACGGTATCCATAATCGTGTTATAAAGATAAACCGCTTTAGCCTGATCGCTTGAAGGGTCTAAACTGTCGTTTTTAGAAGCGCTTTCCAACAAAGCCATGGCGTCTTCATCGGTGCGTTCGCGAAGCTCCATAAAACTTCCCCAGGTAGTTTGATCTGAAGGGATTTCGGTAGAATCTACCCATTTTCCGTTTACATACTTAAAAAAGTCGTCCTGTGGCGCTACGGTAGTATCCATATAAGCCAGGTTAATACCGTGAACTTCTTCTTTTTCAGTTTGTTCTTTTTCGTTATCCTGACAACTGCTTAGTGTAGCAGCTCCCAAAACCGATAGGAACATTACTTTGGTTATTTTTTTCATGTGTGGTTTAAATTATTATGAAATTTCCCGCTAAAGTACTAAAAAGATGATTATTTAGCTGAAAATTATTTAAAGCGAATCTTATTCAATTTTTATTGAATTTTTGAGATACACCGGTATGGCTGATTCTATAGGGAAATATTAGGTTAGCTATTAGTCAAGGGAATCTATAAGCTTTTGGTCAAAGGGTTTTTTAAGCGCAGTAGCTTCTTCTACATTTTCGTTCGGGATAGTTATGGAAAGTACATAATGAGCAATTTTCCAGCCCTCTTCAGTTTTTTTAAGCACGCCAGAGCCACGGCAAATTCCCATTTGGGTTGCCAACAATTCATCAAACCACGCAATATCACTATTTTCTTCGGTATAAATATTTCGCTCTAAAGTCTTAAAATTCCAGGCTTTTCCGCGGTCAAAATACGGTTTAGAAAACGCTCTAAAATCTTTGTTTTGCCAGTTTTCGGTAGGATCGGTGCCTATAAAAACTCCGTCTTCGGTCATTAAACTAAAATACTCCTCGAAATTGGCTTCTGAAGCAGCTTTATGCCATTGCGTTAGTACTTGATCTATGTTGGATTTATCCTCTGCAGAAATTGTTATACTGAAAAGTAAAAAAATAAAGATTGCGATTTTTTTCATCCTGAATATTTATATAATTCAAGATAGTAAATTTTCATAAACCTGGTAGTGAAAACTTACTGTGCAGAAATAGAATCGGAAGTTGTAGAAATAGTGTCTCTTTCTGCTTTAAACTCATCCAGTTCTTCTTCAAAATCTTCCAGGGTTTTCAGGAAAAGCTCATTAAGCTGAATTTTAAAATTATTGAATTCTACAGGAATTTCACCTGCAACCTCGGTAATTGCATCGGCATCTAATTGCCGGCGGTGAGAAAGTTGGTCTAAAACCTTTGCTTTAGTAGCCAGAACATTGGCACGTGCCCTTACCGCATTAGAACTCAAAGAATCGGGAATACTTGAGGCAAGTGATTCCATTACCTGCGAGATAGGCTTAGAACTTTCTATGGTTTGCCGCAGGTTATAATTTTTTAATTGGTCGACTTCATTTTGTGCAGCAATATAAGACAACCATTGTATGACTTGCTCTCTAGCTTCGGGAAGTAAAACCACTTCCTGATTAGTGGTTTTTATAGGCTGTTGAAGGGCTATTGAATCTAGTTGAGTACTGGAAATGTCTTTATTTGATGATTTTTCACCACAAGACCAAAGAAAAATAAATGATATAAAAACCAGTTTTTTCATAGAAATACAAAGTTAGTCTAAAATATTTCGGTTTTCATAAAATTCCTGCTGTGAAAGCTAAAGAGATAAAAGATTTCTAACAAAGAGAAAGGTTTCGGGCGTTTCGTTGCGAATACTTCTGCGTAAATAAATATATTTGCGGAAAAATCAATATTATGGCCGGTAAAATTTTAATTATTGGAGCTTGCGGACAAATTGGAACCGAATTAACGTTGAAATTACGCGATATCTACGGAAATGATCAGGTGGTTGCAAGCGATATAAGAGAAGGAAGCGAAGAGCTTATGAGTTCTGGCCCGTTTGAAGCAGCTGATGCAACTGATGAAGCTAGAATAGAAGCTTTAATAGACCAATATAATATTAGCGAAGTTTACCTGATGGCCGCAATGTTAAGCGCTACAGCAGAGAAGGCCCCAATGAAAGCCTGGAACCTTAATATGGATTCGCTTTTTCATATTTTGAATTTCACTAAGGATAAAAAGATTAAAAAAGTTTTCTGGCCTTCGAGCATTGCGGTTTTTGGTCCTACCACTCCTAAAAACGATACCCCACAAACTACTATCATGGAACCTTCAACGGTTTATGGAATTAGTAAACAAACCGGGGAAAGGTGGTGTGAATATTTTCACGATAAATACGGGGTAGATGTAAGAAGCTTACGTTATCCAGGCATTATAAGTTATAAAACTCTTCCCGGTGGCGGAACAACAGATTACGCGATTGAAATTTTTCACGAAGCACTTAAGAATAAAGCCTACACTTCATTTTTAGCTGAAAATACCGGTCTGCCAATGATGTATATGGACGATGCGATTAAAGCTACTATAAATATTATGGAAGCTCCTTCAGAAAAAATAAAGGTGCGGTCTTCTTATAATCTTTCGGCTTTGAGTTTTACACCAAAAGTTCTTTCTGAAGCTATTCAGAAGGAAATTCCTGAATTCAAGATTTCCTACGAACCAGATTTTAGACAAAAAATAGCCGATTCATGGCCATCGAGTATAGATGATTCTGAAGCTAGAAAAGACTGGCAATGGAAGCACGATTTTGATATGCAAAGCCTGGTTAAAGAAATGCTTGCCGGAGTTTCTGAACAACTGAAAACTGCGAAATAACTCGATAATCGAGTCTTGATATAGCTCCGTTAACTTGCTATCAGGCAGTTTATTTCTTCTTTTTCTTCATTTTATTAAGCCAGATTATGGTTCCGGTAATTGGTAAACTGGTTGCGATTATACAGGCTAAAAAATATAGGATTTTTGAAAAAGTACCGAATATTTCGCCTGTGTGAATTGGCTTTATTAATGAAGCTACCTGGACGTTTGCCGGTTTTTCTGAAAAAAGTTCTTTTTTAAGAATTTTCCCGTCTCTATCTATCACTAACATATCGTAAGTATTGGGTGACCAGTTGCCAGATTCATATTTTCTAATGGAAAAAATACCATTTTCGTCCTGCGGAAATGAAATTGAAGTCTCCCCGGGATAATCTAGGTTTTGATTAGAAATATTAATAATTTCTGCAAGTTCCAGGGTTTTAGATTCTGCCTTGGTTTCTGAAGCAATTTTCGGTCCGCCGCGGCCACCAAAAACCTGGGTTCCCAGAACCTGACTGCCGAGGTCTTTATACCAATCAAACGACCAGAATAGCCCGGTTAGCGTCATTACAATTAATAATAAGCAGGAATAGAAACCAAGGGTATTATGCAAATCGTGATTAATCCTTTTCCAGTTAGCAGACCATTTAATTTTAAAGCCCGGTTTTAAGGTTTTCCACCTTATTTTTTTCTTCGGAAACCAAAGTACAACTCCGCTTATAGATAAAAATAGAAAGATAATGGTTGCAATACCTACAATAGGCCTCCCAATAGCAGAATCGAATAGCAACCAACGGTGCATTCTAAACATCGTAAAGAAAAATTCATCTGCAGGATTTTCACCTAGCTGTTGGTAATCGCCGGTATATTGATTTATATAAAAAGTGGTGCCGCGTCTATCTTCAGGAGAAATTTTCACCTTGAATTCATAAGCTTTATTGTGATCTTCAGGTAACGTAAGACCTGTAACCGCACCTTCTTTTTCAAGGTTTTGCTGTAGAGTTTCAATAGCAATTAGTTCACCTTGTTTCGGGCTTACTTTTAATTCTTCAGTAAAAAGTGATTTTATTTCGGTTTGGAAGGTGAGAATGGTTCCGCTTAGGCAAACTAAGAATAGGATAATTCCGCTGCCCAGGCCCAACCATAAATGCAGATCGTTAAGTAATTTTCTAAACGTATATTTTTTCTTTTTTTGCTTCTTCTTTGACATGGCTTCTTGTATAAAACTTAAAATAAGACTGACCGGAAATAGAATTTCCGGCCAGCCCTTTTGGCAAATTTAAATATTTTTTAGGTGCTTAAAATGCTCCTATAAAGTGGCTTCCTTCAACATTTACCAGTTCTGCTCCTTTAGTTACCTCACCGGTTTGCGTATCTATTACATAAATATTTCCGTTTTCTCCTACGGGAGCTTCGGTTACATAAACTTCATCTCCATCTACCACAAATCCCTGGTATTGGAATAGGTAGAAATCTTCGCTATAGGGAATTTCGTTTATTTTTTGTGCAGTTTTTGCTTCTAAATCTACCAGGGCGAAATATCCCTGGGCTCCAGCTACACCTTCAGCAGAACCTGCGTGACGATAAGCTACAACGGCTTTTCCGCTTGCGGTAGGTCTCCAGGCAAGAATATAGGCATCTTCCACTCCTAATGCTTCGTCTAAATTAAATACGTATGAATCATCATACTGGTTATTAGCACCTATTTTTAAGATATGGGAACCGTTTGGATCTCCCTGGTTTGCCTGGTAAACACTTCCGTTTACCAAAAATGCATTAATACTTCGGTAACCGTTGGTATTTCCCTTTCCTACTTCAGAAGTAATAATTGTTGGATTCTCTAAAGAAGGATAGTCTAAGACAATAGTTTTAGAATTTAAGACTTCTCCATTTCTATCTGTTTCTCCGGTTTCTGGGTTTACTTTACTTATACGTGCGCCAATGTATAATTTATCTCCGGTAGCATTTAAGGTTGGCATATCAATCCTGCCAATGTAATATCCCTGAGCTTCCAGTTCTTCGCTTAGCGAAAGACTCGATTCCTGGAATTCTTTTATTGCTGAATTTTGTAAATCTAAAGTAACAATACCCATAGTGGCTTCGGTACGAATATAAGTATCGTCTGAAGTATCATCCGGGGTGTCATTATCATCAAACTGGTTTTCGGTATCCACATATACAGCAGCTCCTGTTTGGTCTCCGTCAAATAGCTTGATCCATCTTGGTGCAGAACCTACATAAGGTGCAATGCTAATTTCGCTTCCGGTTTGTTCAAAATCCTGTCCGCCATTGACGTTGTACTTTGTGTAATTACCACCGGTATCGCCGGCATAACTAATATTAAATATAGTGCTGCCGTCTTCAGAAGATTGCAACCTTGCCGTTCTGTTAGAAGGTACTATAAATCCGTTATCAAAAGGTTCTATATAAACCGATGGATCTTTGGCATCTTCACTACTTATAGAGTAGATTAGTGTGCCGCCATTACCATCTCCAGGGTTTTCTCCCATTCTGGCTGCGGCAACTGTAATCCATCTACCGTCTTCATTTTCAACTGGTTCCTGGCCCGGGTCTATAGGAGAGTCATCGCTACTACAAGAAGCCAGTAAGCCTGTTGCCATTGCAATACTTGCCAAAGTTTTAATGCTGAAAAAATTACGTTTCATATTATGATCTTTTATAATTGGTTAAAATTTATTGATTGAATAATTTAATTTTAGGTAAAAGGCCCTTCCCGGTTTCTGCACCGATAAATTGTCGTAAACAGGTTTGTCAAGGATGTTTTTTACGTCAAAACTCATTACAAAATTTTGATTGGGGAAGATGTAACTAAGTCCAAGATCTTGCACTAATTGCTGAGGTACTTTAAAGAAATTGTCTCCTACCGTGTTAGATCCCTGCGGAACCAGATATGAAAATTCATCGGTAAAGTACATGGTGTAAAATAGATTTAGCCGGGAGTTTTTCTGAATTAAATTTTTAATTGAATAGCGTAAGTTTCCATTCATGGTAAAAAATGGAGTATTGGGAACGTCTATTTCTACGCCCCGGTTTTCAATTTTTAAATCGAATCGCGATATATTAAAATTAAGTCCGAAATTATTATTATAGGTATAACCCAACTGTGCGTCTATACCTTTTGAAGTACCGCTACCCTGGTTTACGTAGACGATTAATTCTTCATCAACATTTAGGGAAGTCTCTATAGGTAAACCAATTCTATCTTTAATATTTCTGGTAAAAAGATTTGTTGAAGCATTAAATTGATGCTTCTTAAAGTTAAATGTGCCTAGTTTAACTCCTAAATTATAATTGTTACTTTGTTCGGGATTAATACTGGCGTTGGCTACCACATTGTCACCATCGTTACCAAAAATCTCGGTTTCGTTTGGCAATCGCACAGCTTTTTCAGCCGAAGCCAATATGGTGATGCTAGGGCTAAGCTCGTAAGAAGCGGCAAAACCATAGCCTTCATATTTTTTATTACTGCTTATAACATCATCTACAATTTGCCTGCTTCCGTCTTGATTTGTCTGAATTTCAGGATCTACACTTATGCTTTTCTGTTGATAATATTTCCCGAATACATTGATTTTTAACCTGTCGTTAAAAGCATTTAATTCATAGGTTATCGAAAGTATGTTTTTGTGTAAATCTCTTGTTCCTACAAAGGTGTTTTCTAATACAGATTGTAGTTCGTCACTATCTTCTCTATCAATTCCGCTATATACATGGTTTGCCAATATTTTATGGTTATCATTAATAGCATAAGCTGCACCTGTTCTTATGGATGCTACATTTCGTTTAATTTTTGCAAGCGTAGGTTCGCCTTCTTGCTGTGAGCCCCAGGTATATTTGTATTCGTTTCCTCTAAAATCTACCGCTCTTTCGCCTTTCCAGCTATAAGCCCAGGGCACCGTATCATTCACCTGGCGATTTCGCTTTCCGTAGTATCCAATTACATTAATATCTAATCCCGGGGTAAATAAATCTTCTTTTTGATAAGTTAAATTGGCAAGAGTTGCATTAGATTCCAGGAATCTTCCTTCGTATGGCATGATGGTCATAAATGCGCCGTGTTGCACTTCTTTGTAGTCATCAGAACCTGTAAAACCTACAAAAAACTGGTCGGCCCATTTTATATCGGTATATCCTAATTGCACCGTACCTCCGGTAGATCTGTAGGCGTCGTTAAAGCGTTTTGCGGTAATAGGAGTTTGTTGGCCACCTAAACCGGTTACTACAATACTTCGGCCTGAAACTTCATAATTATTATCAGAATAGTTATGAAATGCAGAGGCTTTTACGGTAAAACCAGAATTATTAAATCTGTACAGTCCATTAACATTGGCCTGAAAAGTATTGAATGAGCCATACGAAACAGAGGCATTAATATTTTCACTCGACTGTTTATTAAGTACGATATTTATAGCACCACCCAGGGCATCGTCGGCTAAATGACCGGGAACAACTCCTTTATAGACTTCAATTCGCTCGATCATTGAAGGCGGAATACTGTTTAAGTTATAGGAGGAACCAAATGTGGAAATTGGAATTCCATCTATAAAAATACGTACAGCACTTCCCGATAAACCATTCAGACTGTATTCTGCACGAGAGCCTAAACCACCATTTTGCCGAATTTTTACTCCAACCGTAGTATTTAGTAATTCATTGGTCTGAATGTTTCTAATACTGGCTTCTTCTGTTTCAACAACATTAAGTGCAAAACCTTTTTTCTCCATTTTGGTTTTGAAAGATTCTGTTCTTAAATGTACCTCATCTAATTCGTTCCCTGAGGTATTTATTCTAATATTATGTTCTAGATTTTTTTTATTTACCGCTATTTGATGGTGTGCTATGAAGTCACCATTACGAATTTCGAGTAGAAAAACTCCTGGTTCTAATTTCTTTAATTGGTAATTTCCTTCGGAATCTGACTGTGTGCTTTGACTCTGATTTAGATTAGAGGCCGTAATAATTGCGTGCTTAATTGCTTCCCCATTTTGATTTTCAATTATTCCCGAAATATTGAAGCTTTTAGTCTCCTTTTGCTGTGCACTTAAAGTAGACACGATTGCCGATAGCAACAGTAACACAAAGCTTATCCTAAATTTCGTAATCACAATTATTATTTATTATTCTTATTTAAACTAATTTTAAATAACTTGCGACAAATTTATATTTTGAAGTTCTAAGCCTGTTTCGGTTTTGGTAATAAAAATTACGGAAAACGTATTATGTATATTGAGTCTAAATTAGAGGAGATTGATGAAGCCTTATTTTCTGTAGATCCATCAGAAGTAAGAGACCCAAATATTTTGCAAGAAAAAATAGCAGGGCCAACTTATTCATGGCTTAAGGCAAAGACAAAAATTCAGTTTACAAAGGGATTATTCATTGTAGATACTTATTTTGAAAATGACAGGGATCTAACGGATATTTTTAGCATTAGCGGGGAGTATATTCAAATTTCTTATTTGGGGAAAGGAGATTCACACCTTATGTGTGCTAAAGAAAGTAAACCCGTAGGAATAGGATGTGTTAATTGCTGTTATAATCGTAATACAATTACTACCATAAAAATGCCTGCCAATAGCCCCACTCATTACCAGGCACTTTTTCTTTCAAAAGAATATTATTTACAACTATTAAAGGATGAAGCCTGGGTTGCTAATAATTCTTTCTATAAGAATATAATGGAAGGAGAATTTTTAGAATGGGGAACTTGCAAATATCCAATAGATTATAATTTATATCATATTTTTAATGAAGTAACCAGAGGGGATTGGAAAAGAGATTTTAAGAAATACTATCTGGATCTTAGGCTTAAGGAAATATTCCTGTCTTTGCATTTATGCCAGGAGGAATTGGAAAGAGCTACGTTTAAAGGGATAAATGATGAAAATCTGGAAAAGATTAAAACAGCTCACGCTTATTTAATAGAGCATTTTAAAAATCCACCGACCATTAAAGAGTTAGCAAGGATAGTGCTTTTAAATGAACTTCAGCTGAAGAGAGATTTTAAAAAAATGTATGGGAAAACAATTAGAAGTTTTATTATAGAACTTCGAATGGAGAAAGCTAAAAGTTTATTGGGAAAACATACGGTGAGTGAAATGGCTGAAATCTTAGGCTATAGAAGCGTGCCGCACTTTATAAATACTTTTAAAAAATGTTATGGCTATACGCCAAAGCAAGGTTTAAACCAGTAGATATTAGTCATAAAAAAGCCGCTATAAATAGCGGCTTTAAAGTTCTTGAAATAGGATAATATATATTATTCTATAACGCGTACTTCAGCAGCGTTAACTCCTTTTCTTCCTTCTACTTCAACGTACTCAACTTTATCACCTTCGTTCAAGCTCTCGCCATCTAAACCAGTAATGTGTACGAAAATGTCTCTTCCTGTTTCGTCGTTGGTAATGAATCCGTATCCTTTTGATTCATTGAAAAATTTAACTGTACCTTCCATTGTAATAATAAAATAAATAATTAATAAAGGACAAAGTTAGTACAATATTATTGAAGACAATGCAAGAATATTAATTTTCTTTTGAAAGTATTCTAAAACAGGGACTTAATCAATGCCTTTGTCTCGCATCTTATCCATGTTTTCTTTAGTGAGAGTGTAGTCTTTAAGGCGTTTTCCTTTCCATCTTACGTAGAGGAAAATAGGCATTAAAATAAATGCGCTGACCAAAACAGCAAGCCCAATTATCTGGTCTCCCAGTAAAACATCTTCAAAAGTGCGGTAATAAAATCCGACTCCAATGGCAATTAGTATTAATATTCCTAAGATCTTTAAAATGGTATTCATAGCATTAAACAGTTACTTCTATTAGTTTTTGACGGTAAGCGGTGAGTAGTTTAGATTTTGAAATAAAACCTACATATTTTCCATCTTCTACCACCGGTAGGTTCCAGGCATTCGTTTCCTGAAATTTTCTCATGGTGTCTTTTGGTCTGTCTTTTCGCAAATCTATGGTTGCAGGTGCTCTTTGCATTATATCACTCACTTTTACATCATCATACATTTTTTGGTCGAACATTATAGGGCGGATGTCATCTAAAAGAATGATTCCTAAAAAGTTACGATTTTCATCTATAACAGGAAAAAGATTCCTTGAAGATTTTATCACGCCTACGTGGATAACATCGCCAAGATTCATATCAATATTCAGAGTGATAAAATTTTTCTCTATTATCTGCTGAATATTTAATAGGGTTAAAACGGCCTGGTCTTTATTATGGGTTAGCAAATCGCCACGTTGCGCCAGTTCCATAGTATAAACTGAATGCGGCTGAAACTGGTTGGTGATCATATAAGAAATTGCAGCGGTAATCATTAAAGGGACAAAAAGTTCGTAGCCACCGGTAAGTTCTGCTATAAGGAAAATTGCAGTAAGCGGCGCGTGTAAAACTCCCGCCATCAAACCAGCCATACCCACCATGGTAAAACTACTTACCGAAATAGGATTCCTTAAAATCCCCAGGTTATTTACTACTAGTGCAAAACAGTGTCCCATGGCACTTCCCATAAATAAAACCGGGGCAAAAATACCACCTATACCACCCGCTCCAAAAGTAAGTGAAGTAGCGAAAATCTTAAAAATCACAAGGCCTGTGAGCAGAATAACTACAATCCAGATATTATCGAGGTAATCGTTAAAGAAATTAGTTCCCAGCGCTTGCAAATAATCTTCTGCCAGAAGGTTGTTTATTACATTGTAACCTTCACCGTAAAGCGGCGGGATTAAGTAAATAAGAATTCCAAGGCCCAAACCTCCAATCAAAAGTCTATAAAATAGCGAATCTATTTTTTTAAAAGCATCGCCAATTTTAAAATAAATATGGGTGAAGTACATAGAGCAACCTGCGGCAAGAACTCCCAGGATAATGTAAAACGGTACTTCAGAAATCGTGAAATTATCCTGAAGTTGAACAGGTAAAATAATATCAGAGCCAAAGAAAAAGTAGGAGGTGAGAATCGCTGAAACCGAAGCTATAAGCAACGGCACCATGGAGATTAAAGTAAGGTCTAAACTAAAAACTTCAATAGCAAATATGATCGCAGCTATAGGTGCTTTGAAAATAGAAGACATAGCTCCGGCAGCCGCACATCCAATTAATAAAGTGCGAGAGCTTTGGTTCATCTTAAAAAACCGGGAAATATTAGAACCCAGGGAAGCACCAGTGGCTACCGTTGGGCCCTCCAATCCCACCGAACCTCCAAATCCTACAGTTAAAGGTGCCGTGATAATTGAGGCGTACATTTGGAAGGAACGCATAATTCCTTTTCGGCGTGAAATAGCATAAAGCGTAGAAGGAATTCCGTGCCCAATCTTTTTCTTAAAAACTAATTTTATGATGAGTAGGGTGAGACTCAAGCCAATTAGCGGGAAAATAAAATAAAATGCGTGGTGGTAATTAATTATAAGGCTGCCTTCCAGTAAACGTTGTATAAAGTGGGTGAGGTTCTTTATCACTACGGCACCCAAACCCGCGGTAAAGCCTATTATAGCACTTAATATCATCAAGAATTGTTGATGACTTAAGTGCCTATTGCTCCACTTAGAAAAACGGATTAGCAGTTTTGTACCTTTATTCCCCACTCAAAAAATTTTTAAATGAAGATAAAAAAATCCCGATGTGAAACCGGGATTTTTTATCAATTATAATTTTGCTCGATAATCGAGATTTGTATGCTCCGGCTTCTTGCCCTGAATTCATAGAATCATTTTTCATGAATGTCTTTTGAGCCTTCTTTTTGGTTGTCTATTTGAAGATGAAGCTCTTTTAATTGGGCTTCATCAAGTTTTGCAGGTGCATCTATCATGACATCCCTACCATTATTGTTTTTTGGAAAAGCAATAAAATCTCTAATGCTTTCCTGGCCGCCAAGAATGGCAACGAGGCGGTCAAACCCAAATGCAAGTCCGCCGTGTGGTGGCGCACCATATTGGAAGGCATCCATTAAAAAGCCGAATTGTGCTTTAGCTTCTTCTGGAGTGAAACCAAGATAATCGAACATTTTAGACTGGGTTTCTTTATCGTGAATTCTTATAGAACCACCGCCAATTTCGTTACCGTTTAAAACCAGATCGTAAGCGTTGGCGCGAACTTCTCCGGGCTTAGACTCCAGTAGTGCAAAATCTTCCTTTTTAGGTGAAGTAAACGGGTGGTGCATCGCGTGAAAACGTTGAGTGTCTTCATCCCATTCTAATAATGGGAAATCTACCACCCAAAGTGGTGCGAATTCATCGGCTTTTCTTAGTCCCAGTTCATTACCCAAATGCATTCTTAATGCGCTTAATTGAGTTCTTGTTTTGTTAGCATCACCAGCCATCACTAAAATAAGATCTCCGGGTTTCGCTGAGGTAGCTTCAGCCCAGGTTTTTAGATCTTCTTCGGAATAAAATTTATCTACTGAAGATTTTAGAGTTCCATCTTCATTATATTTTGCCCATACTAGTCCGTTGGCGCCAACTTGTGGTCTTTTAACCCAGGATATTAATTTGTCTATTTCTTTTCTAGTGAAAGAAGCTGCTCCCGGAACCGCTATCCCCACAACTAATTCCTGCTGATCGAAAACATTGAAGCCTTTATTTTTGGCCAAATCGTTTAATTCGGCAAACTCCATCCCAAAACGAATATCGGGTTTGTCGTTTCCGTATTTTTTCATCGCTTCAGCGTAGGTCATTCTTGGGAAGTCTGCTACTTCTACACCGTTGATCTCCTTTAATAAATGACGGGTTAAACCTTCAAAAATATTCAGAATATCCTCTTGCTCCACAAAAGCCATTTCGCAGTCAATTTGGGTAAATTCCGGCTGCCTGTCGGCTCTAAGGTCTTCATCCCTAAAACATTTTACGATCTGGAAATATTTATCCATTCCGCCCACCATAAGCAATTGCTTAAAGGTTTGTGGGGATTGCGGCAAGGCGTAAAATTGACCTTCGTTCATTCTACTGGGCACCACAAAATCGCGTGCACCTTCAGGAGTAGACTTTATTAAATAAGGGGTTTCCACTTCAATAAAATCCTGGTTAGAAAGATAATTTCTTACTTCCATTCCTACCTTGTGGCGAAATTTCAGCTTGTTTTTTACCGGATTTCTTCTAATATCAAGATAGCGATATTTCATTCTAAGATCTTCGCCACCATCTGTTTCATCTTCAATAGTGAAAGGAGGCGTAAGCGAGGTATTTAGAATAGTAACTTCGGTCACCAAAACCTCAATCTCACCGGTTGGAATATTTGTATTTTTAGATTCCCGCTCAATTACTTTTCCGCTAACCTGAATAACAAATTCGCGTCCAAGTTTTTGAGCTTTCTCCATAAGTTCGGTTGAAGAGCGCTCTTCATCAAAAATAAGTTGGGTGATACCGTAACGATCACGTAAATCTACCCAAACCATAAATCCTTTGTCTCTTATTTTTTGAACCCAACCAGAAAGTTTTACTTCCTGGCCAATTGAAGCTGCATTTAATTCCCCGCAGGTATGACTTCTATACATAATATTCCTGAAATTTTAAGTAGCGCAAAAGTAAGAAGTTCAATTGGGTTTCGCGATAAGATAAGCTTAGAAAATATATGCTAAGTAAGATTTAAATACTCATAGTTTCCCAGGTAAATTCCCGATATGCTCTTTTCCAACGTGAATAAGATTTTCTGAGAAATATTGCTTTTGTTAAGCTGAAACATGGGGTTTAGTTGTCTGTTTACCAGTTTTTTATTGTTTCAATGTTAATTTAATGTTATGTGATTGTTGCTTTAAAGTAAACATTTAGCTATATTTGTAAAGTAAAGATTAAAGAAAAAGACTATGAAAAAGATAAAAAATATATTGATGGCCGCCGTTTTCACTGTTGGAGCAGCTGCTATGGCCCAGGAAAGCCCAGAACCAAAATTTGAAAAAGAAGGAGACCTTATAAAAGGAACTTTCTATTATGAAGATGGTACAATTCGGCAGCAGGGAACTTATAAAAATGGAGAACTGCACGGGGAATGGATAGCTTATGATGCTGAAGGAAAAAAGCAAAGTATGGCTAACTATACCGAAGGAGAAAAAACTGGAAAATGGTTTTTTTGGACTTCAGATAAACTTACTGAAGTAGATTACGATAATAACCAGATTGCAGGAGTAAATACCTGGAAGAGTGATGGTACTTTAGCTGATAACTAAGAGCTATTATCTACATATAAAATTTAAAAAAGGCTGTCTGAAAAAGACGGCCTTTTTTGTTTCTAAGTCATGGACTTTTAGCTTTTTCATGAGCGATAAATAGATGGCAAGAAAAATCTCTATATTACATTGATTCAGTATTGCTGTTTAATAAAGCGATATTGTAACCATCGGTTATAAAATGAGAGTTAAATAAAAACCCCGAAGTTCTACTTCGGGGTTTTTATAAATTAAGCTTTTGTCTCTAGCTTTCTTTGTTTTCGCTCTTGGCGTTTATCGGCTGTTTTCACCTTGGCTCTATTTACCAGGTAAAACATTACCGGAACTACAACTAACGTAAGGAAGGTGGCAAACACCAACCCGAAGATCACCGTCCAGGCTAATGGACCCCAGAAGATCACGTTGTCACCACCAATAAATATTTTCGGATCGTAGTCTATAAATAAACTAAAGAAATCTATATTCAATCCTACCGCTAGTGGAATTAAACCAAGAACAGTAGTAATCGCTGTAAGCAATACTGGTCTTAACCTCGATTTTCCACCTCTAACAATACAATCGAAATACTGGGCGCGAGTAAGCAATTCATCATCATCCATGTTAAGCTCCCGCTTTTTACGGTCTATAAGGATTTGGGTATAATCAATAAGTACTATGGCATTGTTTACCACGATTCCCGCCAGAGAGATAATTCCCATCATCGTCATAATAATAATGAAATCCATCTGGAAAATGATCAAGCCGAGGAATACCCCTACAAGGCTCAATACTACTGCCATTACAATGATAATTGGTTTTGACAGGGAGTTAAATTGAGCAACAAGAATAAGAAGGATACCGCCCATAGCGATTAATAAAGCTTTTAATAAGAAAGCCATATTTTCTTCCTGTTCTTCCTGTTCTCCCGTAAATTCTAAAGTAATATCCTTTGGAAGATCGTAACTTCTAAGTGCCGTTTTTAACTGGCCTACAATCTCATTTCCATTGTAACCCTGAAGCACGTTGGAGTAGAGGGTAATTACCCTTTTTAGATCTTTCCGTTTAATAGAGCTGAAAGAAGAAGAGGATTCTGTGGTAACCAACGATGAAATTGGCACCTGAATTATTTCGCCCGTGTTCTGGTCTTTAAACGTAATCGGCTGATTGAATAGTACATTTTCATTATAGCGATATTCATCAGCAAACCTCACGTTTATTTCGTAATCATCGTCGCCGTCTTTATAAGTAGAAACTTCTTCCCCATAGATCGCTCTACGCAAAGTTTGACCTACCTGTGAGGTAGAAACTCCAAGTTGTCCTGCTTTTCTTCGGTCTACTTCTACACTTAATTCGGGTTTAGACTTGTTTACATCTATTTTAAGCTCTTCAATCCCCGCGATGCTAAGATCATTGATGTAAGATCGCAGGTCTTCGGCTTCCTGTAACATTTGCTCGTAGTCCTCACCTTTTAGTTCCATGTTTATTGGATAACCTGTGGGTGGGCCGGCCGCATCTTTTTCAACAACAATAGAAGCGCCTGGGAATCCCTGTACGGCTTCCCGAACTTCCGATAAAACTTCGCTACTGCTCACGCCACGCCTTTCGGTGAACTCGCGCATAGAGAGTGTTACCTTGGCTTTATGTGGCATTTCATTTTGTTGACCGCCATCGGTTTGAGGATTTCCAGCACCTTCACCAACCTGGGAAATTGCCGACTCTACCATAAAGTTATAACCATCTTCATCTTCATATTGCTCTATAGCTTCAAAGATGCGTTGCTCTACTTTTTTAGTAAGCGCGTTGGTTTTATGAATATCGGTTCCCTGTGGGTATTCAATATAGGTGATTACCTGGTTAGGTTCGTTTTCAGGGAAGAACAAGACTTTCGGTTGTACTAGTGCAATTAATACAAAAGACAGGAAAAGCAAAAGCAAAGTTCCGAAGAAAACTAAATAGGCCTTCTTTCCGCGTAGAGAGAATTTAAGGGTTTTTTCATAAATATTCTCCATCCATTTAAGGGCAGTATATTGGAAGTAATCTACACCTTTTGAAATAAAATATTTGTAGGCCCAAAGCAGGATAGCCGCTAGAAGTAATATGTTTCCAAAGGCTCTAAGTGCGCCGGCATCAATTACAAATCCTACTATGAGCAATAAAGCTCCAAAACCTGCCAGAATAGAACTTATTCTAATAAGTTTTTTCTTGGTGAATTCGCCTTCCTCTGTTCTCATAAACTGAGAAGTAAGCATCGAGTTGATGATCAAGGCCACGAAAAGTGAGGAACCTAATACTATAGAAAGTGTGATAGGGAAAATTACCATAAAACTTCCTATAATTCCCGGCCAGAGTCCCAGCGGGAAAAATGCAGCTAAAGTAGTGGCTGTAGAAGCTATAATTGGCCATGCAATTTCACCTAAACCTTGCTTAGCAGCCTGTTTTCTCGGCATCCCTTCGTCCATTAAAGTATAGACGTTTTCTACCACCACAATTCCGTTATCTACAAGCATCCCAAGACCCATTACCAGAGCAAAAAGCACCATAGTATTTAGGGTGTATCCCATGCTGGACAGGATGATGTAAGAAAGAAACATAGATAATGGGATCGCGATCCCAACAAACAATGCGTTTCTAAACCCGAGGAAGAACATTAAGACTAAAACTACCAGGATGACTCCGAAAATAATGTTGTTTACCAGGTCATCTACCTGACTTTTGGTATTGGTGGAAAGATCGTTAGTGATGCTTACTCCAAGGCTTTCAGGAAGATATTCTTCCTGTTCTTTTTTTACAATTTCTTTGATCTGGTCTACAGCCTCGATCATATTCTTACCGGCACGTTTTTTTACGTCCAGCATTACTACAGGCTTACCATATTCACGGGCAAAAGTGGTAGCATCTTTTTCCCTAAAATTAATATCTGCAATATCTTTTAGGAAAATATTACCGCCATCGGTTTTCACCACAACGTTTTGAAGTTCTTTTGGATCTTCAATTTCTCCAACAATTCTTATGTTTTTCTGAACGCCGCTGGTAATAACATTTCCACCAGAAATTGTTCTATTTTCAGCACTAACCGCGTTTACGATATCTGAGAAACTAACTTTAGAAGCTGTCATCTTATAAATATCTACCGCGATCTCAACTTCCATTTCTTCAGCACCACGAATACTCGCTTCTTTTATCTGCGGAAGCAGCTCGATGTGCTCCTGAAGGTATTCGGCATATTCCTTTAATTGCTGTACCGTGTAATCTCCCGTCAAGTTGATATTTAGAATAGGTTGCTCTTCTGAAATATTAAGGTCGAATACATTGGGTTCTACCTTGGCACCATTATCTAAAGTAGGCCAGGTGGTTTCGGCTTTCACCATATCTACCTTGTCCTTTACTTTTGTTTTGGCACTTTCAATTTCTACATCTTCTTCAAACTCTACAATTACCAGGGAGTAATCCTGAAATGTAGAAGAAGAAATTTCTTTTACGCCGGCAACATCGTTAAACTCTTCTTCCAGGGGTTCGGTGATGAATTTCTCAACATCTTCGGCCGAGTTTCCCGGGTTAATAGAGCTTACGTAGATCTTTGTCTCTACAACTTCCGGGAAAGTTTCCCTTGGCATATTGTAGTAAGACATGAGTCCACCAATCATAATAATGGCGATAATTACATATACCGTCATTTTGTTATTAATGGCCCAGGACGAAAGCTTAAATTCTTTATCTAAATTCATTGTAGCTTAGTTTCTTATTTTAACTTCCTGACCATCTCTAAGGTTTTTGGCACCTTCTACGATCAGTGTTTCTCCGGTTTCCAGCCCGCTAGTTATTTCTATCTTATTATTATAGGTATAACCTGTTTTTACTATTTGTCTTTTCGCAATACCTATATTGTCTTCACCTTCTTCTTTTTCCTGAAGGATAAACACAACGCTTTCACCCTGTGCGTTTTTAAGCAAAGCATTCTCTGGAATAATTACAGCGTTTTCTGCGGTATAATCATTGAGCTTAAGGGTAGCAATTTGGTTAGGTTTAAGCATCCCGTTTTCATTAGGTACCGCAACCTGAATGCTGAAGGAACGGTTGTTAGGATTAATGGTGTTCCCAACTCTTTTTACCTCTCCTTCAAACTCACGGCCTAAAGAACTAATTTCTACAAGTACTTCGGTGCCCTTGTTTATTTTGTTCAAATAACCTTCTGGCACGTCAGCTTCTACATACATATTTTTTAAACTCACTAAGCGAAATAACTGACTTTGCCCCGGGTTTACTACTTCTCCTTCTTCGGTAAGTACTTCATCTATAATTCCGCTAAAAGGTGCTCTCACAATAGTTTTGTCTAATTGAGATTTTAACCTGTTTACAGAATTTTGCATAGACTCGTAATTGGTTTTGGCTTCTAAGTATTGCATTTCAGACCCAATATTTTGTTCCCATAAACGCTTTTGACGTTCAAAAGTGGTTTTTGCCAGGGTAGCCTGAGTTTCTAATTGGGCCAATTCGCTCGAAAGTCCGCCGTCATCTATTTTAGCAAGGACCTGTCCTTTATTTACTTGTTCTCCTTCTTTTACGCGCAAGTCTTGCAGGATTCCAGAAAATTCGGCGTAAACCACAATGTTTTCATCTGTTGCTACATCACCCTGTACTTCGGCGTAATGTTTAAAAAGGGTATCATTGATCTCCTGGATCATTACCAAATCTAAACGTCTCGTTTTGTCTAACCGATCTATAGCCTGATCCAGTTTATCCAGCTTTTGAGTAAGGTCGCTTTGCTTCTTGCTTAATTCTGTTTTTCTGGCTCTAATTTCCGAGAGGTTTTCGCTCTCTATAAGTTCTTCTATAGATTTTCCTTCTTCATTATTTCCACACGAAAGCAATAACAGCGGAATACTTAATAAAACAGCTAACTTTTTCATTGTTGTTATTTGATGGGTGTATTTAATCTTCATTGTTATATTTTCTAGTGTCCAACAGGTTTTCTAATTCTACTTTAGCAGTTATTACGTCAAGCATAGATTGTAAAAAGTCTTGTTGTGCCTGGTAAAGTTGGCGCTGGGCTTCACTAAGCTCAAAACTGCTGGCAATTCCTTCAAAAAACTTAATTTGATTCTTGTTCTCTATCCTTTCTGCGAGTTCAAGGTTTTTCTTTTGATTTTGATAATTCTCCAGGCTAAACTCATAATCGCTTTTAGCAGAATTAATTTGGCGTTTTACTTCATTTTCGGTTTGTTCCAGTTCTACCATCGCCTGTTCATAGGCAATTTGTTTTTGCTGCGTCCTGGAGCTTCGCATACCACTGCTGAAAATTGGAATATTTAAGCTTACGCCTAAAATAGACTGTCCAAAATATTCCTGGTCTTCATTAAGAAAAGTAAATTCCTGGCTGAAGCCCTGTACCCCATAATTTAAAAACCCGGTTAAAGAGGGAAGTGCTTTAGATTTTTCCAGTTTCACTTCAATTTCACGAGATTCTGCCGTGTTTGCAGCAATACGGTAATCTATATTTTCTTCTACCGGAATTTCCTTTTGTAAGAGTTCCAGGTCAAAATATTCCATTGCCAGGTTATCCAGTTCTTCGGTTAGATTAACCGGTATTTCTACAGGAATCCCAAGCGTTAAATTGAACATTTCGTAAGCGATATCACGCATACGTTTGCTTCGGCTTAAGTTGTTTTTTAAGTTAAGCAAGGTGATTTCAAGCTGCTCTACATCTTCTTGTTCTGCCAGCCCGTTTTTATAGATCTCGTTCGTTTCGTCGTAATTCTTTTGTACGTTTTCTACGTTTTTTTCAAGAATCGCTACATTTTCTTCCGCCAGTAAAACATTTCCGTAGGCATTAATTACAGCTTTCTTTATTTCGAGGTCGGTTTTGGTTTTTGCATTTTCAGAGATCTGAAGCAAAGTTCTGGCCGATTGGATACCTACTATATAAGAACCATCAAAAATTAGCTGGTTCCAGGTGGCTGTGGCGTTTACATTTTGCTGTGTTCCAAAAGTTACAGGGGTAAAGGTGCCGGGCTCACCGCCTGTAATTTCTGCGGGAAGTAAGGTAACCGGTTGCTTAAGGTAATTTTGATAATCTGCCGTAGCGCTCACCTGTGGTAAACCCTGGGCAATAATCTCCCATTTTTGCTTGAGCGCAATTTCAATATCTTTTTGCGCATTTACCGAGGAGTAATTGTTCTCCAGCCCAAATTTTATGGCTTCCTCCATAGAAAAACTGTAATCTTGAGGAGTTTCCTGGGCTATACTGCTTATGGAAATCAGTAAAATTAACAGGTATCTAAATTTCATTTTTCACTTTATTCTTGGTTAATAAATCTTCTAAAACTTCCAGTCCTTTTGGGGTGCAAATAGCTCGCAAATGGTATTCTAATAAATAATCCATAAGCTTATTATTGCTGAATTCGTCTTCAGGAAACAGGTTTTTGTCTTTAACGCCTAACATACCAGCAAAATGAAGCCTGCTTACAAAAGAAATTGAAATATTAGAGCGATAGTAACCACTTCTAATACCGCGTTCCAGGTTATCTATTATGCTACGTTGTGCAACTTCAAATTTTTTGTTGCTTATAGTATTATAGATTTTTGGATAGTATTTTTTAAGCTGAAATTGGGGTGAGGTCTTTTCATTTTTAAGCATGCGTTGCACATATACTTTTACCTCAAAATTTTCTACAATAGGGTTTAAGTTTTGAGCGCGCAATGATTCTATTCCCGTATTAATTTCTTCCATTAATTGCCAAACACTACCTTCAATAAGCTGGGATTTATTGCTATAATGTGCATATATGGTTTTTTTTGATATCCCCATCTCTTCGGCGATATCATCCATGGTTACACTTTTAAAGCCCAGTCTTAAAAAAAGGTTGGTGGCTGTATTTTGAATTGCTTCTTTCACTTCATCTTCATTAAAATTGGATGCAAAACTAAGTCAGGGAAACTTATAAAACAAGAAAAGTTTCCAAGGTTTAAGATAATTTAACTTGCTTAAAGAATTTGAAATACGTTCGATTATGTATTTTAGCCGGAAAATTTTTTTGGTATGAAGTCTATTTCTCAATATAGAGAAGCTTTTCAGGAATATTTAGATCTTAAAGTTCAGGTGAAAGAGCCTGAAAATCTTTATGAACCTATGCGCTACATTCTTAGCCTGGGTGGGAAACGTCTAAGACCGGTTTTAGTGTTGATGTCTACTGAAATCTTTGAAGCCGACTATAAAAAAGCTTTAGATGCTGCGCTTGCTATAGAGATATTTCATAATTTTTCTTTGGTTCATGATGATATTATGGATGATGCCCCTTTGCGCCGTGGTAAAGAAACCGTGCACGAGCGTTGGGATATCAATACCGGAATTTTATCTGGTGATGCCATGTTGATAAATGCCTACCAGCTTTTTGAGAATTATGATGGTGATACCTTTAAGGAATTGGCGAGATTATTTACCAAAACCGCGATGCAGGTTTGTGAAGGTCAGCAATATGATATAGATTTTGAAACCCGAGACGATGTAGCTATCGAAGATTATCTAAAAATGATAGAATACAAGACAGCAGTTCTTGTAGGAGCTTCGTTACAAATGGGAGCTATTGTGGCAAATACTTCTACACAATGTAAAGAGGCAGTCTATGAATTTGGGCGCTTATTAGGAATTGCTTTTCAGCTACAGGATGATTACCTGGATGCTTTTGGAGATCCTGAGACTTTTGGGAAACAACCCGGTGGGGATATTATTGAAAATAAAAAGACTTTTCTTTATTTAAAATCTCTGGAGGCTTCGGGGAAAAGCGAGGCGCAACAATTAGAGCATTTGTATACCATTAATCCTGCTGAAACTTCCGGGAAAATTGAAGCTGTAAAGACCCTTTTTGAAAATAGTGGGGCCGCAGCTTTAACTCAACGCGAAATAGAAAAATACACTGAAAAAGCTTTTAAAGTATTGGATGAAATTGATATTTCTGAAGAGAAAAAGCGTCCTTTAAGGCAATTTGGTGAAATGCTCATGAATCGCACGGTCTAAATTTTAGTAAAATCAGATTGAGAAATTCTTAATATTTAGAGGCTTACACCTGTTAGATTTGCAATCAATACACATTTTTAACCACTTCCTGAAGTTTTTACTATGTTAAACTTCTTATAATTCATAAGATAAATATATAGTTTACTGCAGGCTGTTTTTTCTAAAAATTGTATTTTTGCCTTGTTTTATACTCAAAAGAAACATTAGTTTCAACTTATGGATAGATTTTCATTTCTAAATGCTGCGCATACGGCATATTTCGCCGAATTATACGACCAATATCTCCAGTACCCCGATAGTGTAGAGCCCAGTTGGAGGGCTTTTTTTCAAGGTTTCGACTTTGGAATGCAACAGAACGGTGTTTCTGCGGAAACTATGGAAGAAGCTCCTGTAGACTTTCAGGAGGGAGAAATTCCCGAGCACGTAATTAAGGAATTCAAAGTTATACGCCTTATAGACGGTTACCGAACTCGCGGGCACTTATTCACAAAAACGAACCCGGTTAGGGAGCGTCGTAAATACCGGCCAACCTTAGATATCGAGAATTTTGGACTGGAGAAAAGCGATCTGGATACCAAATTTAATGCGGGAGATATGCTAGGTATTGGACCAAGCAGTCTAAAAGATATTGTAACCCATCTTGAAAAAGTATATTGTGAATCTATAGGGATCGAATATATGTTTATTCGTAAGCCGGAAGAAATTCAATGGATTCAGGATAAATTAAATAAGAATGAAAATCATCCCAACTTTAGTGATGATGAGAAAAAGAAAATCCTGAAGAAATTAAATCAGGCGGTTTCTTTTGAATCATTTTTACATAGAAAATATGTTGGGCAAAAGCGTTTTTCACTGGAAGGTGGAGAAAGTTTAATCCCAGCCTTAGATGCCCTTATAGAAAAAGCAGCCGATTATGGAGTAAAAGACTTCGTGATGGGTATGGCTCACCGGGGGCGTCTAAATACGCTTACCAATATCTTTGGTAAGAGTGCTAAAGATATTTTTAGCGAGTTTGACGGAAAAGATTACGAACAGGATATTTTTGACGGTGACGTTAAATATCACCTGGGCTGGACCTCTTGCCGTGAAACCGATAATGGAAAACAAATCAATATCAATATTGCCCCAAATCCGTCTCACCTTGAGGCGGTAGGGCCGGTGGTGCAGGGTATTACTCGCGCCAAACAAGATAGGCATTACGGAGGTGATAATATGAAAGTGCTTCCTATTCTTGTTCATGGCGATGCCGCCATTGCAGGACAGGGAGTAGTTTACGAAGTGGTGCAAATGGCCCAGTTGGAAGGTTATCAAACCGGTGGCACCATTCATATTGTAGTAAATAACCAGATAGGGTTTACCACAAATTATCTTGATGGGCGTTCTTCAACGTATTGTACAGATGTAGGGAAAGTAACCCTTTCTCCTGTATTGCACGTAAATGCTGATGATGCCGAAGCTGTGGTTCACGCAATTTTATTTGCGCTAGATTTCAGAATGAAATTTAAGCGAGACGTATTTATAGATTTATTAGGTTACAGAAAATATGGGCATAATGAAGGTGATGAGCCTAAATTTACCCAGCCTAAGTTATATAAAGCTATTTCCAAGCACGAAAATGCGATGGATATTTATGCTAAAAAGCTTAAATCTTCTAATATCATAGACGATGATTATCTCACTAAATTAGAAGAAGAGTACAAAGCTGCTCTGGAAGAAAAACTGGAGGATTCTCGAAAAGAAGAAACCACGAAGATCACGCCTTTTATGCAAGATGAGTGGGAAGGTTTTGAGAATGTGTATGAAGATGAAATGATGAAAGAGTTGGATACTACTTACAAGATGGAAGATCTTGATAAGGTAGCCGATGCCATTTCGAAACTTCCGGAGGATAAAAAATTTATGCGAAAGGTGAAAAAGATCATAGACCTTCGTAATAAACTTTACTTCGAAGATAATAAGCTGGATTGGGCTATGGCCGAACATCTTGCTTATGGTTCCTTAATGAAGGAAGGCTTTAATATTAGAATTAGCGGTCAGGATAGTGAGAGAGGAACTTTTTCTCACCGTCACGCTATTGTAAAAGTAGAAGATAGTGAAGAAGAAATTATTCTACATAATAATATAGAAGGCAGGGAAGGCGATTTCTTCGTGTATAACTCCCCGCTTTCAGAATATGGTGTGATGGGGTTTGATTATGGATACGCAATGGCGAGCCCTCAAACGCTTACCATTTGGGAGGCCCAGTTTGGGGATTTCGTAAATGGAGCACAAATAATGATAGATCAGTATATTTCTGCGGCAGAAGATAAGTGGAAATTACAAAACGGATTAGTGCTTTTCTTACCGCACGGGTACGAAGGTCAGGGAGCAGAGCACTCTTCGGCAAGAATGGAGCGTTTTCTTCAGCTTTGTGCTAAAGATAATATGTATGTGGCAGATGTTACTACACCAGCCAATATGTTTCATATCTTACGCAGGCAGATGAAAGCCGGGTTTAGAAAACCTTTGGTAATTTTTACACCAAAAAGTTTATTGAGACATTCTAAAGTGATTTCAACTAAAGAAGACTTTGCTGAAGGAAGTTTCCAGCCATTGCTAGACGATCCAAAAGCGAAGGCTAAAGATGTAAAAAGCCTGGTATTCTGTACCGGGAAGTTTTACTACGATCTATTGGAATTTAAAGAAGAAAATGATCGTGATGATGTGGCGCTGGTACGTGTGGAGCAATTATTCCCGCTTCCAGTTGAAAAAATGAAAAAAGCGATCAAGAAATATAAAAATGCAGATGATGTAGTTTGGGCTCAGGAAGAACCTAGAAATATGGGCGCTTACGGGCATATGTTATTGCATTTTGATGAAGCTAAAAACTTTAGAGTTTGTAGTAGAAAATTTTATGGCTCTCCGGCTGCCGGAAGTTCTGTAAGATTTAAGAAACGTCACGAAAAAGTGATTGCAAGTGTTTTTGACAAAACAGTAGAGAATTAATAAATTATAAATAACGAATCCAATGTTTTCGCCTGGCGGAAACTTTAAATAAAAACAAAGATCATGGCCTTAGAAATGAAAGTTCCTTCTCCGGGGGAATCTATAACCGAAGTTGAAATAGCCGAGTGGTTAGTTGAAGATGGCGACTACGTAGAAAAAGATCAGGCAATTGCCGAAGTGGATAGTGATAAAGCTACCCTGGAACTTCCAGCTGAAGCAAGCGGAATTATTACGCTTAAAGCCGAAGAAGGTGATGCTGTGGCCGTAGGTGAAGTGGTTTGTCTAATCGATACTGAAGCTGAAAAGCCAGGTGGAGGTGATGATAAAAAAGAATCTAAAGACAGTAAAGAAGATTCTAAAGATGAGTCTTCAAATAAAAAAGAGAAAGAAGATAAGGATAAAGCAGAAGCTAAAACCGAAGAGCCTTCAAAATCTTCAACTCCTTCTCAGAAACAGGATTCTCATGCAAAAGGAAGTCCTTCTCCTGCAGCGAAAAAGATTCTTGATGAGAAAGGAATTGATAAAAAAGATGTAGAAGGAAGCGGAAAAGATGGTCGTATCACTAAAGAAGATGCGGTTCAGGCTAAAGCTTCTATGGGTAGCCCGGGTAAAGGAAAACGTGGCGAGTCTAAGAAGAAAATGTCTATGCTTCGTAGAAAAGTGGCTTCTCGTTTGGTTTCAGTTAAGAATGATACCGCGATGCTTACTACTTTTAACGAAGTAGATATGCAGCCTATCTTCAATCTTAGAAAAAAATACAAAGAGGAATTTAAAGAGAAACACGGGGTAAGTTTAGGCTTTATGTCTTTCTTTACTTTGGCGGTAGTGCGAGCACTAAAGCAGTATCCCGGAGTGAACTCTATGATAGATGGTGATCACCAGGTAACATTTGATTATCAGGATGTTAGTATTGCAGTTTCAGGGCCAAAAGGTTTGATGGTGCCGGTAATCAGAAATGCTGAAAATCTTAGTTTCAGAGGTGTTGAAGATGAGGTGAAACGCCTTGCTTTAAGAGCTCGTGACGGAAAAATTACAGTAGATGAAATGACTGGAGGTACTTTTACCATAACCAATGGTGGAGTATTTGGTTCTATGCTTTCTACTCCAATTATTAATCCTCCACAAAGTGCAATTTTAGGGATGCACAATATTGTAGAGCGTCCGGTGGCTATAGATGGTCACGTAGAGATTCGTCCTATTATGTATGTAGCCCTTTCTTATGACCATAGAATTATTGATGGAAAAGAATCTGTAGGTTTCCTTGTGGCTATTAAAGAAGCTATAGAAAACCCAGAAGAATTATTGATGGATAACGATGTGAAAAGAGCGCTTGAGCTTTAGATTATCGATCATCAAAAAACAAAAAAGGCAGCCAATTGGCTGCTTTTTTTTGATACCACAAATAACAAAATCAAGAACCTCGGAGTAAGCCCAAGAGGTGTGAAGTGAGGAATAATTTTTGAAATTTCGAGGCAAGGCTCGCAGAAATGAACTCTCTGTAGGGATTAAAATAATAATAAATTCAAAATGTTTAAGAATAAAACGCATATCACAAAGATCCCTAATAAGATATAAAGGAAGCTGTTTTGAGTTTTATTTTTTGACACACCAGGCATTATACTAACATTAATACCTCAAACTTAGATAGAATGCAGTGGCCGGTCAAGGGGATAATTCCCCTTTCCAAAATCTTATTTTAAGTAAAGTGCAGGAGCTTTATAGTCTATAACAGCTTTTCCTTTCCTTAAAAGATCGGCGCCAATTATCCCGTGCACCTTTTCGGCTTCGTGATTTATAAGGGCTTCGTTTACGTGTCTTAGATCAAAAAGTACAAGGTCTACTTTTTTCTTTTTCCAGCCTTTAATTTCTATTCGATTCTTTTGCGCAATTTGCGTAAGCATGTTTGTTGCCCCTGCCCCGGCCGCTTTAATATCACTGTCTTCGGCAAGAAGCTTAAAGTGTTCTACGGCTTCAAGACCTACGCAAGTGCTGGAAGCACCGGTGTCCAGGATAAAGTTGCCTTCAATATTATTAATTTTGGCTACCAGTTCTAGATGTTGGGTTTTGGTATATTTTAATTTTATGCGCTTAAATCCTTTTTCTTTAAGCAATTTCTTTAAAGATGACATTCTTTGTGTTTTTCACAAAGATAGGTCTTCAAAATAAATTATTTTTGCTTTTATGATTTTAACCGATACACATATACATCTTTATAGTGAAGATTATGAAGATGACAGGGATGAGCTAATAGAAAATGCCTTTAAGCAGAATATTGAAAGATTTTTTCTTCCGGCCATAGATTCTGAAACTACCCAGTCTATGTATGATTTGGAAGCCCGTTATCCCGAGAATGTTTTTCTAATGATGGGCTTGCATCCAACTCACGTTCAGGAGAATTTTGAAGATGAATTAAAGCACGTTGAAGAACAATTTGGACAACGCAGGTTTTATGCTGTAGGAGAAATTGGGATAGATTTGCATTGGGATAAAAGCACTTTAGAAATTCAGCAGGAAGCTTTTAGAAGACAAATTAAACTTGCAAAAAAGCATAAACTTCCCATTGTTATTCATTGCAGGAAAGCTTTTGATGAGATTTTTGAGATTTTGGAAGAAGAAAAAAGTGACGATCTTTTTGGGATTTTCCACTGTTTTACCGGAAATCTCGAACAAGCCAAAAGAGCACTTTCTTATAATCTGAAACTTGGGATTGGCGGAGTTGTAACATTCAAAAACGGAAAAATAGATAAATTTCTGAATGAAATTCCTTTAAAAGAAATTGTTCTGGAGACCGATGGGCCTTATTTATCCCCGTCGCCTTTCCGCGGAAAAAGAAATCAACCGGAATACCTATTAAAGGTAGCTGAAAAAATTGCTGAAATTTATCAAAAACCACTGGCTGAAATTGCCGAGGTAACCACCCAAAATTCAAAAGATATATTTGGGATATAAAGGAGGTTAAAATTAAAATTTGTTCATTTGCCTAGCTAACATAATTTTGCGTGAAAGAATTCGAAGATATAAGGTTTTATAAAGATGATGAGGTGCAACCTGCCCTGGCAGAGTTTATGAGGCACCCTATGGTGAAAACCCTTTTGCAATTCACTTTTCCCGATAAGGATTCAGAAGAAATTGCTGCCATATTAGAGGAATGCCATTCTATTAGAGATTTTCAAACCAAAGTAATCTATAATTCGGTATTAAAAGTTATTGAAAAAAGTACCGAAGGACTTACTTACGATGGTTTTGATAAATTAGATAGCGATAAGCCTTATTTTTATATTTCCAATCATCGGGATATTATTCTCGATACTTGCCTGTTAAATACTACGCTGTATGAGCAGGACCTTATCATGACGGCTTCAGCTATTGGTGATAATTTGGTGCAGAAACCTTTTTTGATGGCTTTGTCCCGTTTAAACCGGAATTTCCTGGTAAAGCGTGGAATTAGCCCTCGGGAAATGTTGAAGAGTTCTATGGTGCTTTCAGAATATATTAAAAAATTGCTTCTGGAAGATGGTCGTTCGGTTTGGATGGCGCAAAGAGAAGGTAGAACTAAAGATGGAAGCGATTACACACAACAAGGTGTATTAAAAATGCTGGGAATGGCCAAAGGCAAAAAAAGCCTGGCCGAATATTTTGCTGAACTTAAAATTGTTCCGGTGGCGATTTCCTATGAATTTGATCCTACCGATATTCTAAAAATGCCTGAAATTCTTGCTAAAAGAATGAAAGAGGAATATGTAAAATCTGCTAACGAAGATTTCAACTCTATTATGCAAGGTGCAATGGGGAATAAAGGGCGTATTCATATTAATGCAGGAGAAGTATTAGGGAAAGAAGTTTTTGATGAAATTGAGAAAGATCATTCTTCTTTAAATGCGCAGTTAAAAGCGGTGGCTTCAAAAATTGACGAGCATATTTATAAGAATTACAAATTATGGCCCGCCAATTATATCGCATTCGATTTGCTGAAGAATTCAGAAACTTATGCCGGTAAATATTCCGATAAGGAAAAAAGGCAGTTTGAACGTCGCCTTAGCCGAAGGGTAGATGTTAAAAATCCCCTGGAGCTAAATAGTTATTTATTAATGTATGCAAACCCGGTAATTAATAAAGAAGCACTTTATGAAGAAAAGAGCTAAGATCCTGCTTATTTATACCGGCGGGACTATTGGGATGATCAAAGATTACGATACAGGTGCCCTAAAAGCTTTTAATTTTGATGAATTACTGCAAAATATTCCGGAGTTAAAGATCCTGGAACACGAAATTGATACGCTAAGTTTTGACGATCCTATAGATTCCTCTAACATGAATGTGGAATGTTGGGTAAAGGTTGCAAATACTATAAATGAAAACTTTGAAACTTACGATGGTTTCGTTGTACTGCACGGTAGTGATACCATGTCTTATACCGCTTCTGCCCTAAGTTTTATGTTTGAGAATTTAACCAAGCCGGTTATTTTTACAGGATCGCAATTGCCAATTGGAGATCTTAGAACAGATGCTAAAGAAAACCTTATTACCAGTATCCAAATCGCAGGTTTACAAAAAAATGGAAAACCGGTAATTTCTGAAGTAGGACTTTATTTTGAGTATAAATTATATCGAGCTAACAGGACTACAAAGATTAATGCAGAACATTTTCAGGCTTTTGCTTCGTTAAATTATCCGCCTTTAGCCGAATCTGGAGTATATCTATCGGTAAATCATAGTGCACTTTGGCGTCCCAACCGAAGACAGAAAACCAAATTACATACGGGTTTTAATAACGAAGTATTGATTTTAAAGATGTTTCCGGGGATAAATGCAGCAACTGTTGAGTATATGCTTTCCAAACCCGGTTTAAAAGGAGTAGTGCTGGAGACTTACGGAAGCGGTAATGCACCTAGTGACGATTGGTTCCTGGATATTCTTAAAAGAAAGATTTCAGAAGGATTATTTGTAGTGAATATAACG
The DNA here is from genome assembly GCF_002900095.1 of Salegentibacter mishustinae. Lineage (NCBI taxonomy): Bacteria > Pseudomonadati > Bacteroidota > Flavobacteriia > Flavobacteriales > Flavobacteriaceae > Salegentibacter > Salegentibacter mishustinae. The sequence goes on from NZ_LLKN01000002.1 coordinate 858,066, forward strand.
CAATGTATAGGTGGCAGCGTGGTAATGGGACAATATGAAACCAGCGTGCAACTTAAAAAAATAGGTGTGGTTTCAGGAAAAGACATAAGTACTGAAGCTGCGGTTGCAAAATTAATGTACCTTTTGGGTAAAGAATTGTCGCCAAAAGTTTTTAAAACTATCTTTGAAACCTCCCTGAGAGGGGAAATGTCATAAAATTAACGGCAGATGCTTGACGGACTATATTTTTTTTCGTTATTTGGCGCACCGTTTAAAGAACGTTAATAAAGAGAGGTGGCCGAGTGGTCGAAGGCGCACGCCTGGAAAGTGTGTATACGCCACAAGCGTATCGAGGGTTCGAATCCCTTCCTCTCTGCAAAAATTATTATATTTTTATTAAAAATTTATTTTTATATCTTTAACCCTTTAACTAATTAAATTAAGACAAACAGTAATGAAAAGATTATTTTCTATTTTGGTAATCGCCGCGGTGATGGTGCTAGGAGCCGGAAACCTAAATGCGGCCAATGATGTTAACACATTACCTGGAACAATTGTAAACTTTGTACAGGATGAAGAGGCTGCAGCTGCCGCAGATGAGGCAGAGGAAGAAACTCTTGGTTTTCATCAGGAACTTAAAAAACGTTTTATAGAAGGTGGTCCTTCATTTATGGGGATTGTTCTTTTATGTTTAATTCTTGGTTTGGCTGTTGCCATTGAGAGAATTATCTTTTTAAACCTTTCTACTACAAATACTAAGAAATTAGCTAGAAACGTAGAAGATGCGTTAAATAGTGGTGGTGTAGAATCTGCTAAGGAAGTTTGTAGAAATACAAAAGGACCTGTTGCTTCTATCTATTACCAGGGTCTGGATCGTGCAGACGAAAGTATTGACGCTGCAGAAAAAGCTGTTGTAGCTTACGGTGGTGTACAAATGGGACAATTAGAGAAAAACGTTTCCTGGTTATCTTTATTTATCGCTATTGCTCCTATGCTTGGTTTCATGGGTACTGTAATTGGTATGATTACTGCCTTCGATAGAATTGAAGCAGCTGGTGACATGCAACCATCTCTTGTTGCAGGAGGTATTAAAGTGGCACTTCTTACAACCGTATTTGGTTTGATCGTAGCTATTATCCTTCAGATTTTTTACAACTACATTATCGCTAAGATAGATAGTATTGTAAACGATATGGAAGATGCATCTATCACTCTTATCGATATGTTGGTAGCTTACAAAAACAAAAAAAGAATCTAAGACCAGATTAAATTATGACTTTACATAAAATATTAAAATATGTATCTATCGTTTTAGGCGTTGTAGGTCTTATCCTTTTAGGAAGGATCCTAGCCGAAGACGCGGATGCTATAGAGGCCTCGGCCGATTTACAGAATAGTCTGCTTACACCAATAATGTATTTGTCTTATTTAGTGTTACTGGTTGTTCTTGTATTGGTTGCAATCTTTGTGATAAAAGGCCTGTTTAAAGGAAATATAAAAAACACGCTAATTGCCGTTGGAGCATTCCTGGCGGTTATTTTAATAGCTTACCTTGTAACTGACGGATCTCAAATGACGCTTAAGGACGGAGACATACTTTCGGCTAGCGCAGCGCATTGGATTAGTGCAGGTTTGGTAACTTTCTACATCCTTGCAGGAATTGCAATTTTAGCAATGGTTATTTCCGGAGTTAAAAAATTAACGAAGTAAAATTATGGCAAGAAGAGAAGCACCAGAAGTTAATGCCGGTTCGATGGCCGATATTGCTTTCTTGCTACTAATCTTCTTTTTGGTAACCACAACCATTGAGACAGATAGTGGGATTAGTAGGAAACTACCCCCATGGCAGCCAGAAGAGCAGGAGCCACCGGTAATTAAAGAAAGAAACATCTTCCAGGTATTGGTTAACAGTAATAACCAGTTACTTGTAGAAGATGAGGAGATGGAGATAGAGGAATTGCGACAAGCCGCAGTAGAATTTATCGATAATGGTGGGGGAACAGGTGATGAAGCTTGTGATTTCTGCCAGGGTCCAGGAGATGCTAGTTCTTCTGTAAACCCACAAAAAGCTATTATCTCTTTGGTAAATAACCGGGGAACCGAGTATGGAACTTATATCGCAGTGCAAAACGAACTTGTGGCGGCATATAACCAACTTAGAGATAGAGAAGCGCAACGTTTGTTCGGTACAAGCTTTACAGCGATGGAAGCTAAATATAACGACTCACGTACAAGCGAGGGTGCTAAAGAAACGCTTAAAGAGAGAATTGAATTGATTAAAGATATGATTCCTCAGAAGCTTTCTGAAGCCGAACCAACGAGTTAATAACCTAATTTAAAACTTAAATTTAAGACTCAATTATGTCTAAATTCAAAAAGAAAAAAAGCGAAGGGCAACCAGCCATTAGTACAGCATCTTTACCAGATATTGTATTTATGTTACTGTTCTTCTTTATGGTTGTTACCGTTATGCGCCAGAATACGTTAATGGTACAAAATAAACTGCCATTCGCCGATCAGGTTGAAAAACTGGATAAGAAAGATCTCGTTATGTATATCTATGCTGGAAAACCTAGCCCAAGATACCAACAAACTTTTGGTAAGGAAGCAAGGATTCAGTTGAACGATAAATTTGCCAGTGTTGGTGAAGTACAGCAGTTTATCTTTTCTGAAAGAGAAACTAAGCGAGAAGAGTTGATTCCATATCTTACAACTGCCCTTAAGGTGGATGAGGAAACAAATATGGGATTAGTTTCAGATATCAAACAAGAATTGAGAAAAGCTGAAGCTCTTAAAATTAACTATACAACCAAAGAAGGTGAAGCATTACAAAATATGCAATAAAGACCAATAGGTCATTTTTTCAAAACTGTATAAACATCCTGTCTGAATTTAAATATTTGGCAGGATGTTTTTTTATATTTAAACTCAATATACCTGTGGTTTAAAAATGAATAAATTACTTAAAATCTTTTTTTGCTTATTTGTAGTATCTAGTCTTCCTCTTGCGGCCCAAACTGAAGAAGAGGATAGGCTTCAAAGTATTCCTGACTCTGTGCCTTCGGTAATTGATAGTTTGTATCGCGAAGATCAGTTTTATGTGGGTTTAACTTTTAACCTTATAAGCAATAAACCTGATGCTATTTCACAATCAGGCTTTTCCGGAGGAATCCATGCAGGATTTACCAGGGATTTCCCGCTTAATAAACGTAGAAATATTGCCATAGCAGTTGGCTTAGGCTGGTCTTTAAATAGCTATAGCCAAAATCTTTTTATTGGCGAAGATGAAGCCGGAGAAAGCATTTTTAGGGAATTAACTAATGATATAGATTATAGTACCAACAGGTTTTCTACACAACTCGTTGAAGCGCCGTTAGAATTTCGCTGGCGTACTTCTACCGCCGAAACTTATAAGTTCTGGAGAATTTATACCGGTTTAAGATTTGGTTATATCTATCATTTTAAAAGTGATTTTGTACAGCCCGATAACCAGGTTATTCAAACTGAGGTTCCCGAATTAGATCGTTTCCGGATGGGGGCAACCTTTACGTTTGGCTTTAATACTTTTAACTTCCATCTTTATTATAGTTTAAATTCTCTATTTCCAGATGCTCAGTTAAATGGCGAGACCATAGATATTTCTGTATTTAGGGCTGGGCTTATGTTCTATATTTTATAGCCACAGGTTTAATACCATAACTTGAGTTATCATTCCACAGGCAAGACCCAATACGAGTTCGTTAATGGTATGTGCTTTATAATAGATCCTTGAAGAAGCGGTTAAACCAAGTGCAAGTATCAGGAAGCTAATTGTATAAGTTAGATCAATTTTAAAATTGAGACTTATCCCTATTAGAAATACTAAAAGACCACCCAGACCCATCATATGTAAACTCGCTTTGAGTTTAAATACCACCAGCACAAAGGCCACTATTGTAGCGAAAAGAATCCCGGTAAAGTAGTAATAGAGGGCGGCATAATTATAGGCGTTTAAAATTTGGTTTAAAACCATGGTGATCAAAATAGTATAAAAGATCAGTGGCCATTTTCGCTCTTTTACGTCTACTAAAAAAACCGATTGTGCTTTTCCGAGGTTTTTCAGTAAAAAATAGAAAACTATAGGAATAAAAATAGTAAGTATGGCGATAGCCAGTAATTTGGCCTGCACCACACCTTCGGGAAAGAATCTTGGTGTAAAGATAAAATACAAGAAACTACCCGCTAGCGGTAGCCATAGCGGATGAAAAATAAAAGAAGCACTTTTTAAAAGGAATCTCATTAAATCTCTTTTCGAAGCCTGGCAACCGAAATATCTAATTGCTCTCTATATTTTGCCACTGTTCGGCGCGCTATAGGGTAACCTTTATCTTTTAAAACTTTTGCAAGTTTTTCGTCGGTAAGGGGTTTGCGCTTGTCTTCTTCTTCTATAGACATTTCCAGGATCTTTTTTATCTCGCGTGTAGAAACATCTTCGCCCTGATCGTTTTTCATAGATTCAGAGAAGAATTCTTTAATGAGTTTGGTTCCGTAAGGAGTGTCAACATATTTACTGTTGGCTACCCGGGAAACCGTAGAAACATCCATTTCTATTTCATCTGCAATGTCCTTTAAGATCATTGGTCTAAGGTTACGCTCGTCCCCGGTGAGAAAATATTCCTTCTGGTAGTTCATAATAGCACTCATTGTTACCATTAAGGTTTGCTGCCTTTGTTGTATAGCTTCAATGAACCATTTTGCGGCATCGAGTTTCTGTTTTATAAACATTACCGCATCTTTCTGGGCTTTAGTTTTTTCCTTAGATTCCTTATAGCCTTTTAGCATATCGCTATAATCACGGGAAACGTGCATTTGCGGAGCGTTTCTTCCGTTAAGGCTTAATTCTAGATCTCCATCAACAATTTTTATAGTAAAATCTGGAATTACGTGTTCTACCATTCTTGTATTTCCGGAATAAGAACCGCCCGGTTTTGGGTTTAGATGTTCAATAACATCTATGGCTTCCCGAAGTTCATCTTCAGAAATATCGTGCCTGGAAATTATTTTGGTGTAATGCTTTTTGCTGAATTGGTCAAAAGAGCGATCAAGGATATCCTCGGCTAATTCTACAGCCTTAGTGGGCTCTTTTCGCCTTAATTGAATAAGTAGGCATTCCTGAAGAGATCTTGCTCCTACGCCCGCCGGATCCAGTTCCTGAACCTTTTTTAATACTTTCTCTACCGAGTCTTCATCGGTATAAATATTTTGGGTGAAAGCAAGATCATCTACAACATCCTGCAATTCCCTTCTCAGGTAGCCGCTCTCATCTACACTTCCCACAAGGAAAGCAGCTATTTTCTCTTCGGTTTCATCAAACCTAAGAGTACTTAATTGTGTGGTTAAATATTGAGTAAATGAAGTTCCTGAAGCATAAGGAACACTTTTTTCATCATCGTCGGGGCTATAATTATTCGCTTGTAGCCTGTAATTAGGTACCTCGTCGTCACTTAGATATTCATCAACATCAATTTCCGCTTCAATAGATTCGGTTCCTTCGTCTTCCCGATCTCTTTCATTATAATCATCTTCATATTCCTCATATTCATCCTTGGTCTCCAGCTTACCATCTTCCAGCGCAGGATTTTCTTCCAGCTCCTGTTTTATACGCTGCTCAAAAGCTTGCGTAGGAAGTTGTATAAGCTTCATCAGCTGTATTTGCTGCGGAGAAAGCTTCTGGGATAATTTGAGATTTAGTTGCTGTTTAAGCATAAAACTTATTTTGCTTTACTTACTAAGTGAGATTTACTTTATTCAACGCCGGGTTGAAAGCTTTGTTGTCTCACACAGTACTCCCGAAAATTATCAGGATAGTTTACTACAAAAATAGGCAAAACAAAGCTATGCAGCCTTTGGCACAGTAAATGATTGTGGTAAAATTTTGTTAAGTATCCTTAGCTGAATTCTTAATTTCTCTAAATTTCTTAGGAAGTTCCAGTTCAAAATTCATTATTTCTTTAGTCTCAGGATGAATGAATTCTAAACCCGTAGCTGCTAAAAACAGGCCGCCTTTTTTTATGTTTTCTGAAGTTTTGCCGTATAATTTATCACCTACAATTGGATTACCATTTTCGGCTAAATGAATTCTAATTTGATGCGTTCTTCCTGTTTTGGGAAATGCTTTTACCAGGCTTAATTTCTCATTTTTAAATTGAAAATTGTCTATGACTTCTATCTGGGTTTCAGCATTTTTTTCTTCAATAGGATTTTTCAGGAGAAGAGTGTCTGAGATATTTCCGAAAACTAAAGCGTGATAACTTTTTATGATTTTCTTTTCTTCAAAAAGCCTATTTAATACCACCTGAGCAGCTTTACTTTTTGCAATTAATAATATTCCTGAAGTTGGATTGTCTAACCTATGTACTGGCAAAGGAGCCGGCAAAGCATCTTTTTGATTTGATGGTTTTAAATTAAAAGGTAGGGCATTGGTAATAGTTTTGAAATAATTTCCGCTGGTAGGAATCCCTGCTGGTTTATGAATAAGCGCGAGATATTCATCCTCAAAAATAACTTCTAGTTTTAAGGTGAAAACTTTCTTATTCGGTTTTTCAGGTTCAAGAAGTTCTATTTTTTGGCCTTCTTTAATCCAGTCTGAAGTTTTTGCTGGTTGTCCGTCTAAAAAGATAAGTTCTTTTTTTAAAACTTTTTTAAGCGAACTTTTAGTGGGAAGGGAAGCAAATATGGAAACCGCGTATTCCTGTAACCTGATCTTTTCAGTTATTGCAGGAACAATATGGGTTTCTTTGATTTTCAATGGCTGTGGGCTTTTTTTAACTAAGCTTTCTAAGATTCTAGGTTTCGTTTCGTCAAGCTGAACTTGTTTTAGCTTCTAACGTGATTTAAATTTTTAATCAAATTAGATCTCCGAATAAATTTCGGAGCAAGCTCTGAAATAAATTCAGGATGCCGTGCAGAGGAATAAAAAAACCTCACAAGTTTTGAAAGCCTGTGAGGTTTTGAAATATCCTAAAACTCGGCGTTTTGCGGAGTTCTGGGGAAAGGAATTACATCCCGTATATTCCCCATTCCGGTTACGAATTGAACCAGTCTTTCAAACCCAAGTCCGAAACCACTGTGTACACAGGTTCCAAACTTACGAGTATCCAGGTACCACCACAATTCTTTTTCGTCTATATCTAACTCCTTCATTTTGCTTTTAAGTACGTCTAAACGCTCTTCTCTTTGGGAGCCACCCACAATTTCCCCAATTCCCGGGAAAAGAATATCCATAGCTCTTACAGTATTGCCATCTTCGTTAAGACGCATATAGAAAGCTTTGATGTTTGCGGGATAATCGAATAAAATTACCGGGCATTTAAAGTGTTTTTCCACTAAAAAGCGTTCATGTTCACTTTGCAGATCGGCACCCCATTCTTCAATGATATAGTTGAATTTCTTTTTCTTGTTAGGTTTGCAATTTTTAAGAATTTCGATAGCCTCGGTATAACTTACTCTTTTAAAATTGTTATCTATTACAAAGTGAAGTTTTTCCATTAAGCCCATTCCACTACGGTCTGCTTTTGGCTTGGCTTCCTCTTCAGTTTTGAAACGCTTGTCTAGAAATTCAAGATCGTCCTTGCAGTTTTCTAGAATATATTTCAATACATATTTTATAAAATCTTCGGCTAAATCCATGTTGCCATCAAGGTCGCAGAAAGCAACTTCTGGCTCTATCATCCAGAATTCAGCTAAATGACGCGAAGTATTGGAATTTTCGGCTCTAAAAGTAGGTCCGAAGGTATAAATCTGCCCAAGTCCCATTGCGTAAGCTTCTCCTTCTAATTGTCCCGAAACGGTTAAATTGGTTTCTTTTCCGAAGAAATCTTCACTAAAATCAATACTGCCGTCTTCTTTCTTTGGTGGGTTTTCCATGTCTAAAGCACTCACCCTAAACATTTCGCCGGCTCCTTCGGCATCACTTCCGGTAATAATTGGTGTGTTTACATAGTGGAAGTTATTTTGCTGAAAATAACTGTGCACAGCAAAAGACAGTTTAGAACGTACACGCATAATGGCGCCAAAAGTATTGGTGCGTACTCTTAAATGAGCCTGTTCTCTCAGTTTTTCAAGACTATGGCGTTTTGGCGAAAGAATGGTAAGTTTTACCTCTTCTGGATTCGCATCTCCAAGAATTTTAAATTCTTTTACTTCAATTTCAACTCGTTGTTGATTCCCCTGGCTTTCAACCAGCGTACCTTTTACCGAAATCGCCGAGCTAACGGTGATTCGTTTTAGTTCGTCCTGGTCAAAATTTTCAAAATCTATTACACATTGCAGGTTGTTGATGGTTGAACCATCGTTTAAGGCAATAAAGCGATTGCTCCTAAAAGAACGTACCCAGCCGTTCACCTCAAATTCCTGTAGGAATTGATTGCTGTCTAATATTTCAGCAATTTTTGCTTGTATCATTTATGTAAGATTTTAAAAAAACAAATATAATTTTTCCGCTTCAGCCTGCAAAGCAAGCCGGTTTTTATTAATTTTTAGATTCTTCTTTTTCAATTTCAGCTTCATCCTCATCGGTATCTATAATTTTCATTGCCGGCTCCTTTAAAGTTTCCTTATTAGCAATATTCTTTTCAAGGGAAAGCAACAAAGAAGGTAACAATAATAAATTAGCAAGCATTGCGAAAAGTAAGGTTGCCGAAACGAGTCCGCCAAGAGCTACAGTTCCACCAAAACTACTGATCATAAATACTGAAAACCCGAAAAACAGCACGATTGAAGTATAGAACATACTCACGCCGGTTTCTCGTAAGGCCGCATAAACCGAACGTTTAATTTTCCAATTATTGGCTTTTAGTTCCTGCCTGTATTTCGCTAAAAAGTGAATCGTATCATCTACCGAAATCCCGAAAGCGATACTAAAAACAAGGATCGTAGAAGGTTTTATTGGAACCCCTAAAAAGCCCATCATTCCCGCTGTTACTAACAGTGGCAACAAGTTAGGAACCAGGGAGACAATTATCATCCTAAATGATCTAAACATCCACGCCATAAGCAGGGCAATTAATAAGATGGCCAGGGAAAGGGAGATCACAAGATTTTTTACCAAATAGTTAGTTCCTTTCTGGAAAATAAGAGCCTTCCCAGTCATAGAAACTTCGTAGCGTTCTTCAGGAAAGATCTTATTGATCTTTGGCCAAAGATCTTCTTCCAAATCCTCCATTTTGTCGGTACCCACATCCTTCATATAAGTGGTGATCCTGGCGTATCTGCCGGTACTATCTACATAAGAGCTCAATAAGTTATCGTTTGAAGAAAAGCCTTTAGCGTAAGGCATAATGAAATTTTGTTCCTGGGAACTCGGTAATTGATAATATTTAGCCTCGCCGTTATAGAAAGCCTGTTTAGAATATTTTACAAGTCGTGTTACCGAAATAGGTTGGGAGAACTCTGGAATTTCGGCAAGATGATTTTGCAGTTCTTCCATCCGCTTGAGCGTAGCCGATTTTAGCACGCCGTTTTTCCGTTTTGTATCTACCAAAATTTCTAAAGGCATCACGCCGTCAAATTCCGCTTCAAAGAATTTAATATCCTGAAAAAACTCTGCATTTTTTGGCATATCTTCCAGTAGACTTCCTGATATTTTTATGGTATAAATTCCAATTATACTCGCTACCAGGAGCATAATTGAAATTATATAGATGCTAATGCGATGATGCCTTACCATTTGCTCCATCCAGTTCACAAAACCACTAATCCAGCGCTTATTAAGGTGTTTTAGGTGTTTGCGTTTCGGCATATTCATATAACTGTAGATAACAGGAATTATCAATAAGCTTAGAATAAATATGGCAACGATATTAATGGAGGCCACAATACCAAATTCCTTCAATAAAGTACTATCGGTAAGTATAAATGTTGCGAAGCCCGAAGCCGTGGTAATATTGGTCATTAAGGTGGCATTTCCCACTTTAGTAATTACACGTTGTAATGATTTTGCCTGGTTACCGTGTTTCTTTATTTCCTGTTGGTATTTATTTATCAGGAAGATGCAATTAGGAATTCCTATTACAATAATAAGCGGCGGAATAAGGGCCGTAAGCACGGTAATTTCGTAATGCAGTAAACCAATTACTCCAAAGGCCCACATAACGCCAATGCAAACCGTGATCATTGAAATAATAGTTGCTCGAATAGATCTAAAAAAGAAAAAGAAAATGAGTGAGGTAACCGCCAGTGCTGCAAGAATAAAAAGCCCAATTTCGTCAATAATATTTTGGGCATTTAATGTTCTTATATAAGGCATCCCGGAAACTTTTACATCTATGCCTGTTTTTTCTTCAAAATTGATGATAAGTGGCTGTAACTCTTCTAAAACAAAGGTTTTGCGCTCTTTAGAGTTTACAATTTCCCTATTCATATAGATCGCCGACTGTACCGTATTAGAATGAGAACTATAAACCAGGTTTTCGTAAAAAGGTAATTGGTTATAAAGCTCGTCTTGATATTGCTGAAGTTCTTCTTTAGTAGGGTTTTCTTCAGAAATAAAAGGAACCATTTCAAACCGGCTGGGATCTTCAAACTTTTTTAGCTGTTGAAGGTTACTAACAGAAATCGCATATTCTACTGCAGGATATGCCTCTAGTTTTTTGGTAAGTTCTTTCCAGGCCTGGAAGTTTTCAGGTTGAAAAAGCGTGGAGTCTTTAACTCCCAGAAGCACAACATTTCCCTCTTCTCCAAATTTGTCTAAAAACTCGTTATAGGCAATATTATCTTCGTGATCGTCTGGTAACAGGTTAGCTTCTGTATAAGAAAAGCGCATATTTTTCCACTGGGTAGAAAAAAACACTGTAGTGGCAACAATAAGTAGAAGTATAATTATCCTATTACGCAAAATTAATCGCGCAATCGAGTTCCAGAATCCGAAACTAAAAATCTTGGCCATGAGAAGGGTTTAAGCGAGCGCAAAGGTATAAAAAGGAAGCCTATTTATCAGGCTTTAAGAGATTAAAGTAGCGCCGACTTAAATATCTAAATGAAAAGTAAATTTAAAGGCGAAATTTTCATCAAAGGTAGGCAAACTGTAAGGTCCGTAGCGATAGGCAGCTCCCAGGCCAAATCCTAAAATTATCTTTTGTAATTCTATACCAAATTCGTGATAACCTTCTTTTAAACTTTTAAAAGGAATACTATGCCTTTCGGGATTACTAATATCTCCAATGACGTGACGCGAGATAAAAACCAGTTCCGGCTGAACTAACCGGTGAATATTTATAGGTCTTAATTGATGCTTAATATGTAACATCGCTTGCTTATCACTAAAAAATTCATTGTAATACATGGTTTCAAAACTGCGTCTTCCTGCTACTGAAAACCTGCTGAGAATACCATTCCGACTGGGACTGTTGGGTAGAGAATGAAATAAATGTGTAAGCGGAACTTCGCCTGTGGCATAATTACCTTCAAGGATGATTTCGGTTCTTGATTGGTTAAGTCTTTTTATTTCGTGTTCTACCAAAAGTCCAAATTTGGTATAATCGAAATCTCCACCAAAAACTCCGGAAAACCCTTTCGTGATCTGTCCTGTAAATTTAGGATAGCCTTTTTCTATTAATTTAGTAGCATTTGGTGTCTTTAAAAATTTAGCAAATGGTCGCCATAAGAAAGAAAATGTAGCTTCTGAAAGGATGTATTCAGAAAATTCCTGGCCGTTTAAAAGAAAACTATAATCCCGGGTTTGACTAATATCACTTTTAGAAAGCCGAAATTCTGTTTTGAAATCTGAACCAAATCTATGTGTTAAGCCACTACTTATGGTACGATGCTCGTAAAAGAAATTAATATTTACAAAACGTGGTTCTACAATAGAAAATTCATTTTTTCCCTGTAAATAATGGAAGCTTCCGGTTTCTACAATATCCCGGGTATAATTGAATTTGAGATCGGTTTCGGTTGCTTTATTAAGATAAATTGAAGTCCCTAAATTATATTTAAAAACTTCATCTTTTGTACCATAAACCAAATAGCCGTTTAAACTGAAATCATCTGAAATCTGCTTATTGGTTTTTCCGCCAAAGCCTAATCTGATTCCTTCGTAATTATTGAATTTAAAGAATTTTCCCAGTGAAAAATCCCAAAAACCAACGGGATAATATCCAGAAGAGATCGAATTTTTAAAGCTAATCTGCTCTTCAATTTCTTTTTCTTTTATAAGCCGTTCGGCTCTTTCCTGGGTAATTTTATTTTGATTGCTTAAGGCTTCAGTTCTATTTTTCTGCCAAAAATCCTCCAAGCGGGACTTAGCTTCGGGTATTACCACAATTTCTGCTGAAGTATTCAAGCTCTCTTCAGAATTCAACTGAATATCAAAATTGGTGCTCGTGGTGGTTAGGTATAAATTAGGATCTGTCTTTCCCGGGGCGAGAATATTATTAAGAATTGATTCTTTCTTCTGCAGCGTTCCGGAAGAGATCATGCCGCCGAAGATTGAAATAGATTTGCCGCCATTTCCCGGACGAATTGTTGTTTTTTGCGTTTTTGGAAACCATAATTTTTTTTCAGGAAAATATTGATATTCCTGGTCTATTTCCAGTTTTACCGCTCCTAAAAGTTGTGCTTTTGCCTGCTGAATTGCGTAAGATTGGGTGTCTAAATAAAGTATTCCTTCTAAGCCTGCGACCGCGCGTTGCCTTTTTGGTTTAAAATAGATAACATAAGCCGGCCGGGCAGAAGAAGTGGTATCAAGAATTTTAAAATCGTAATTTTTAAATGACGATTTCTCAAGCGGCCCTGCGTAATCGGTCTCAAAAATATTAAAATCTTTATGGTAAAGCGAAAACGGATTTACAGAAAGGGAAAGGATCTCATAAACGGGTTTTTCAAATCCCGCATTTTTTAAAGCTAAAACCTCTTCTTTTAAACCTTGTTTTTGGGAAAAATAAAATCTGGATATTTTTTCAGAAAAATAGCTGGCTCCCGAATTTATAACAGTGCTTAATTCAAAATTAGTACTGTCGCTCTGCATTTCAAGTTTATTGGCTTCATTATCTATTATAAACTTGTTATAGTTTTTAAAGTTGAAACTTTTTAATCTTTTTTCAGGATCGTTTTGCGGTTTAAGCGCAATAGCATTTTTAATAATGGCTTCAGGTTTATTTTTTTCAGAAGAAATAGTTACAGGCTTAAGCGCTTCGATCTTTGGCGTTAATTTAACCCTAATGTATTCTACCTCTTTTGAAACTGTAAATTTTTGAGGTTCAAAGCCTATATAGGAAAAAGTAAGTTCGGTTTTGTCTTTTGTTAGGTTGAGAGAAAAACTACCATCTATTTTACTTAGATTTTCTTTATTCTCGTATTCCATTTTTGCGTAGGCAAGGGGCTCACCGGTTTGCTCATTTACAATCCTACCTTGAAGTTCTTGCTGGGCAAAGCTAATGCCTGAAAAAAGCAGAAAAATAAGCAAGAACGAATAACGCATAGGTTTTTCTGGATTTTAAACAATTTTGATGAAGCCTAAAATAAAGGAGGCTGTTTGAGAAACTTGTTTTCGTCAAGCTTTCCCGACACTTCGGGAGTATTTATAGCTTCTAGTTTAGATCCTGAAACCAGTTCAGGATGACGATTTTAAAATTCTTCAAACAGCCTCTAAAATAACAAGAGAAAATGACTTTCTATTATATAGTCATAATTTCTTTTTCCTTGTTTTCAAGGATAGAGTCAATACGTGTAATATGAGCATCGGTTAATTCCTGAACCTCATTTTCAGCATCTCTAAGTAAATCTTCAGAAATATCAAGTTTCTTTAATTCGTTGTTAGCCGATTTTCGGTCGTTTCTTACTCCAATTTTAGCATCTTCCGCTTCGGCTTTTGCTTGTTTTGTAAGTTGTTTACGGCGCTCTTCAGTTAAAGGTGGTACGTTTATAATTACACTCTCCCCGTTGTTCATTGGATTAAAACCGAGGTTTGCCATCATAATTCCTTTTTCAATATCTTTAATAAGACTTTTCTCAAAGGGCTGAATAGAAATAGTTCTGGCATCTGGTGTATTCACATTGGCAACCTGTTGAAGCGGTGTTTGAGCTCCATAATATTCTACCATTACACTACCAAGCATTGCCGGGTTGGCTTTACCCGCCCGAATGTTTTGCAATTGTTTCTTTAAGTGATCAATCGCCTTTTCCATATTTTCTTTGGCGGTGTCTATAATAAATTCAATTTCGTCTTCCATTTTTAAAATATTAGTTGAGCGTAATAAAACTTTATAAATTAACTTTTGTTCCTATTCTTTCGCCGGTAACTACTTTTAGAAGGTTTCCGGGAGTATTCATATCGAAAACAATAATTGGCAGCTCGTTTTCCTGGCTTAGGGTAAAAGCAGTGGTGTCCATTACTTTTAGACCTTTTCTAATCACATCATCAAAAGAAATAAAATCGAACTTCGTCGCTTGCTTGTCTTTTTCAGGATCGGCATTGTAAATTCCATCTACGCGGGTTCCTTTTAAGATAACATCGGCGTGAATTTCAATAGCTCTTAAAACTGCAGCAGAATCTGTTGTGAAATAAGGATTTCCAGTTCCTCCTCCAAAGATCACCACACGGCCTTTTTCTAAATGGCGAATAGCTTTTCTTCTAATAAAAGGTTCGGCTACTTCATTTATTTTTACGGCAGATTGTAACCTGGTTTGTACATCGGCATCTTCCAGGGCGCTTTGTAAAGCAAGCCCGTTAATAACAGTGGCAAGCATTCCCATGTGGTCGCCCTGCACGCGATCCATTCCTTTGCTGGCCCCGGCAACACCTCTAAAGATGTTTCCGCCACCAATAACTATGGCTACTTCTATTCCTTTATCGGTTACTTGTTTAATCTCTTCGGCATATTCTGCCAAACGATCGGGATCTATGCCATATTGGCGCTGTCCCATTAATGCTTCTCCCGATAATTTTAAAAGTATTCTTTTGTACTGCATAGTCTTTTTGTAGTGATTGGTGCAAATATAGGTAATATCTTAAACTGAAAAATAACATATTCACAATCAATCTTCCGCTAATTACTAATTTTTTTATTCGATAATCAAGATTTAAATATTCGGGGCCTTGCTTCGAAATCAAAAAAATCATTTTCTGACTAATGGATTTATCACCTGATAATTTAATAAAGAGAAAGTTGGAATTCAGTTAAAATTATGGGAGGATTTTTTCAGAATGTCAGCCAGGGTTTATGAATTGAAATGGCGAGGTTTTTGCTACATTTGAATTAATAAAAATCGATAAACTATGTTAGGATATTATATAATTGCCGGGCTCATTTTTATAGTGAGTATGTATGTGAGCAATAAACTGAAGAGTAAGTTTAAAAAATACTCTAAAGTGCATTTGCAAAACGGAATGAGTGGAAAGGAACTTGCCGAAAAAATGTTGCGTGATAACAATATTAATGATGTAAAAGTTATTTCTACACCTGGGATGCTTACCGATCATTACAATCCTCAAAAAAAGACTATTAACCTTTCTGAAGGTGTTTATAGTCAAAGAAACGCGGCTGCAGCAGCTGTGGCAACGCACGAAACCGGTCACGCTATTCAGCATGCTAATGCTTATAGCTGGTTAACCATGAGAAGCCAGTTGGTGCCGGTGGTAAGCGTGGCTTCAAGATTTTCACAATGGGTAATTTTTGGAGGATTAATCTTAATGGCCACTACGGCTATAGGAAGCACCGTTTTACTTATTGGAATTATTATGTTCGGGATGGGAACTTTGTTTAGTTTTATAACTTTACCCGTAGAATATGATGCGAGTAAGCGCGCTTTAGCCTGGTTAGAAACCGAAAATATGGTTTCGGGCCAGGAACACGAAGCCGCCGAAGACTCCTTAAAATGGGCCGCAAGAACTTATGTGGTTGCCGCAGTTGGTTCTTTAGCTACTTTACTTTACTTTCTTAGTATTTATATGGGAAGAGATTAATACTGAAATTGTTTCTTCGGAAAATTATAAAAAGAAAACCCGCTTCAGCTGAAGCGGGTTTTTTATTTCGTATAATTAGAAAAGCCTTTATTCGTCAAACAGAACTAGTTTCGGCTTCTAATATGTTTTGATAATCAAAAACTTAGATCCTGAAATAAATTCAGAATGACGATGTAAAAGGAAGCTTAATTCCAGAAATATTTTTGCTAAAAATCTATTCCGGGCGTTTATCTCTAATTTGTGGGATACGCTCGTCTAGCAATTTAAGTCCAAGACCATCGGTTCCCATAAGGTCGAATAACTCAAGCGCACGGCGCATGGTTTGTTCTTCTTCCATTTGTTCCTGGATAAACCAGTGTAGAAAATATTCTGTAGTATAATCGTTTACCTTTCGGCATTTTCCTACCAGGTTATGTATTGATTTGGTGATAGCTATTTCCTGGTCTAAAGCGGTTTCAAAGATTTCTTCCAAAGATTTAAAATCGTGGTTTACACCACTAACTTCAGGAGAAAAAGCAGTACCGCCGTTATCGTTAATATATCTAAAGATCTTCATCATATGCTCTCTTTCTTCGGCAGCCTGTTCGTAGAAAAAATCTGCGCTATAAGAAAGGGCGTTATGGTCACACCAGGATGCCATTGCTAAATAGGCTGATGAGGAGTGTGCTTCTTTTTCAATTTGTTTATTTAAAAGATCCATGACATCTACATGGATGCTTAATTTTTGTCTTACTAAATCTTTCATTGGTCATTTTTTATAAAATTAGCCAAATAGCAAGTAAGAACCTAATTGCGAATTGAATTTAGAAGTAATCTAAAGTGAAGAAATTAAACTGAAGTAGCGAGCAGTGAATTGAGTTCAAGCATAGCAAAAGTTCCTGTAATGAATTCTTTTAGATCTATGCATTCTAGAGTATTAAACAGGAAAAAATGCTGACGGTTGCAAAGCATAAGCATTTCCATCCCGTGAATGTTTTGCCCGTTAAAATGTGATTCCAGGTCAATTTCCTTAACCTGTTGCCTAAAAGCCAGCAACTGGCAAAAACCAAGCTTAATGGATTTATGCGGAAACTCAATGAAAAAGCATCTTTGCTTATCGCACTGATAAGAAATAAAGAATTGAGACTGGTGTAATACTTTCATCTTGCGGCAAAATTAATTCTTATTTAGAATAAATCCAAAGAATTAAATTTTGATTTGCCTTTTTATTTGTTGATTTAACGAAATAAAAGTTTCTGTTCGCGAAACGCCCTCTATAGCCTGAATATTTTTATTTAAGACATTCATTAAGTGCTCGTTGTCTTTACATAAGATCTTTATAAAAATAGACCAGTTTCCAGTAGTGTAATGGCATTCTATAACTTCTGGGATTTGGCTAAGTTGCTTTACAGCTTGCGGGTTGCTAACCGCTTTATCTAAATAAACCCCCACAAAGGCCATGGTTTTATAGCCAAGCAAGCGGGGGTTAATCATAAGTTTTGAGCCTTCAATTAAACCGGCTTTTTCCAATTTTCGTAAACGTTGATGAACTGCCGCGCCGGTAATTCCAATATTCCGGGCAATTTCAAGGATAGATTTCTTAGCATCTTCCATTAAGAAATTTAAAATGGTCTTATCTATACCATCTATAACTACATTTTCGTTTACAACTTTCATTGGGGGTGGTTTGTTTAATTAAAAAGCTAAAGTAGGAAATTGAATTCAAAAATTTAATTTCCTACTTCGCCAAACGGATTGTACCCTAAATATTCAGTTTCGGTTTCTTTGAAAATAATATCGTGTTTTTCTAATTCTTTCAAGATAGGTCCATAAACTTCTTTCTTTATAGGAAGCTGAACGCCCGGTGTGGTTATTTCACCTTTTAAAATTTTTAAAGTGGCTATCGCAACCGGAAGTCCTACGGTTTTAGCCATAGCAGTTTCTTTTTGATCTTTCCCAATATGTACCATGGTGGCATCTATTTGTTTTTTCTCGCCATTTAGTTCATAACCGAATTTATGATACATCACGATCATATCTTTATCATCTGCCGCAAGGCTCCATTTATCCATTAATATTTTTTGAAGAGCCTGGGCTGGAGTGGCTTCTTTAATGCCAATCTTTTTGTTTTTGTTGAAGATATCTAGCTCCAAAAGCTTCTCCCACATAAGATCGTCCTGATCTATCTTTAAATTATGCCGAAGTTTAAGCTCAACGGTATCTGTAGGAGAGTAAGGAAGAAACGAATTTACAAAATCACGATAGCTCATATCTTCTGAATCTTTAATTGTAAAGCTATCATCTGTCATTCCCAGTTGCACAAACATATTCCAAGCCCGGCTGAAACCAACTCTTCTAATTGTCCCACGATAAAGTGTAAGTACATCTTCCAGGCCGTAAATACTCATATAATCTAATGAGTTTCTATTGGCGTAACCTTCAAATTTTCCATAACCTTCTACTTGTAAAAGTTCTGTTCTTCTAAACAGTCTATGATATGGAATGTATTTGTATTTACCTTCCTGGATAAATTTGGCAACACCACCCTGGCCTGCAACGACAACATTTCTTGGGTTCCAGGTGAATTTATAGTTCCAGAGGTTGGTATCACTTTCTGGGGCAACGAGGCCGCCGGTAAAGGATTCGAATAAGAGCATTTTTCCACCTTTATCGCGAATTCGGTCTATTACCTGCATGGCACTCATATGGTCAATGCCGGGGTCTACCCCAATTTCATTCATAAATATGAGTCCGTTTTCCTTTACTTCTTCGTCTAAAGTTTTCATTTCTTTGCTTATGTAAGAAGCGGTTACCATATTTTTTTTGAATTTCACGCAGGCCTGGGCCACTTCAATATGAAACCTCGCCGGAAGCATAGAAATTACGATATCGGCGTTTTTAACCGCGTTCTCCCTGCTTTCTGCATTAAAAATATCAAGGTGAAATGCTTCACAGCGACTTTTATTTCCGCAGGCTTTTTTAGCATTTTCCAGATCAATATCTCCAATTTTTAAAAATAGATCTTCTGCCTCGGCTTTAGACAAAAGGTGGTCAATTAGGACGGAGGTAGATTTTCCCGCCCCTATTATTAAGATTTCTTTCATAAAATAAATTAGTTTTGTGTAGTGGTTAACGAATGTATTAAATCTTTAACTCATAAAAAATAACCTAAATGAATAGGAAATTTTTAATAACCGGAGCGATTTTAGGACTTTTAGCGGTAATAATTGGGGCTTTTGGTGCACATGGCTTAAAACCATTATTAGATGAAGCAGCCAGCGATTCTTTTGAAACCGGGGCGAAATACCAAATGTATCATGCCTTGTTGTTTCTTTTAATAGGAGGTTTTAGACTGGAGCCATTTCGCTTTCAAAAACCTATTTTTTTCTTACTATTATTTGGAGTGATTTGCTTTTCTGGCTCAATATATTTGCTAGCTACTAATAATTTAACACCTATAGATTTTAGTGGAATTGCATTGGTTACCCCGCTGGGAGGTACGCTATTAATAGCGGGGTGGACTTTTCTACTGCTCGAATTCATAAAAATAAAGCGGAAATAATTTAAGAAAGTTTAGCAGTTTATCTCTATAAGATTTATAATTTTGTACCCATAAACAAACCACACACTTTAATTTTATGGACGTACATACCCAAACTACGAAAACGATTTCGCTAGAAAATTACGGAATCAAAAACGCAAGGGTACATTACCAGTTATCTCCTGAAGAACTTCATTATGATACCATCGAACATGGCCTTGGAACTGAAACAAATTCTGGCGCTTTGGCAATTAATACTGGAGAGTTTACCGGGAGATCCCCAAAAGATCGCTTTATAGTAAAAGATGAGGTAACTCGCGAGAAAGTTTGGTGGGGAGAGATCAACATCCCTTTTGATCCAGATAAATTTGACAAGCTGTATGCTAAAGTTGCAACATATCTTTCTGGGAAAGAAATCTATGCACGAGATGCTTATGCTTGTGCGGAAGATAAATACCGCTTAAATATTAGGGTGGTAAACGAATATCCCTGGTCTAACATGTTTGCTTATAATATGTTTTTGAGACCCGAAGAAAAAGAGTTGAAGAACTTCCAGGAAGATTGGTTAATCCTGAATGCGCCTGGTTTTAAAGCAGATCCTAAAGTAGACGGTACCAGGCAAGAGAATTTTGCCATTCTTAATTTCAGCAAAAAAATTGCTTTAATTGGTGGCACCGGATATACCGGCGAGATCAAAAAAGGAATTTTTTCAGCTTTAAATTTTATACTTCCGGTAGATAGAGATACCCTACCAATGCATTGCTCGGCAAATGTTGGGGAAGATGGAGATACCGCGATATTTTTCGGCCTTTCCGGTACGGGTAAAACTACGCTCTCTGCAGACCCAAATAGAAAACTAATTGGAGACGATGAGCATGGTTGGACCAAAGAAAATAAAATCTTTAATTTTGAAGGAGGTTGCTACGCGAAAGTGATTAACCTAACCGAAGAAAACGAACCCGATATTTACAGGGCTATTAAACCCGGAGCCATTCTAGAAAATGTTGTTCTGGATGACGAAGGCAATGTAGATTTTGCTGATACCAGCATTACTCAAAATACAAGGGTGAGTTATCCAATAGATCATATAGATAACATAAAGGTGCCTTCGGTAGGTGTAAATCCAAAAAATATATTTTTCCTTACGGCTGATGCTTTTGGAGTTTTGCCTCCAATAAGCAAACTTACACCAGGCCAGGCTGCATATCATTTTATAAGTGGATATACGGCTAAAGTGGCGGGTACAGAAGCTGGAATTAACGAGCCTTTACCAAGCTTTTCAGCTTGTTTTGGTGCTCCTTTTATGCCTTTACATCCTACGAAATATGCCGAGATGTTAAGTGCAAAAATGAAAGAAGCCGGCGTGAACGTATGGTTGGTTAATACCGGGTGGACCGGGGGAGCTTATGGTACCGGAAACCGAATGAAGCTTAAGTACACTCGTGCTATGATTAGCGCTGCGCTCAATGGAGAGCTGAAAGACGTTGAATATACCACTCATGAAGTGTTTGGCTTAAAAATGCCTGTAAATTGTCCAGATGTTCCTGCTGAGGTTTTAAATCCTAAAAAAACCTGGGAAGATAAAGCGGCTTATGATAAAAAGGCGGGAGAACTTTCAAGCTCCTTTAAAAAGAACTTTGAAAAGTTTGAAGAATATGCCAATGATGAAATTATGGCCGGCGGGCCAACTTCCTCATAGCATTGTTTTTAATTAGTTAATTGAATCAAAAAAATCCGGTACATATTCGTACCGGATTTTTTAATGGAAATATATAAATGGAAGGTAATCTTAAATCACTGGGTGAAGTTTAAAATGCTTCTATAGGTTATTTCTTATTTGCTTCAGCAATATATTTTTGCAATGCCATCGTCATAGATGGAGTATCTGGTGTTGGCGCCTTGATGTTTACGGTTAGTCCGTGTTCCTTAGCTGCCTTTATAGTAGTGTTTCCAAACACCGCTATTTTAGTTTCATTCTGTTCAAAATCTGGAAAATTTTCGAATAGTGATTTAATACCGCTTGGGCTAAAGAAAACCAAAATATCATAAGTTACGTCACGCAGGTTAGAAAGATCGCTTACTACAGTTTTGTAAAATGTAGCCTGCTTCCATTCAACGCCTAATTTATCCAGGGTTTTAGGAACATCTGGCTTCAGCATATCAGAAGATGGTAATAAAAACTTCTCGTTCTTATATTTCTTAATAAGTGGAGAAAGATCGGCAAAAGTTCTTTTGCCAACATAGATTTTCCGCTTGCGGTAAACTACATATTTCTGTAAATAATAGGCTACAGCTTCACTCAAACAAAAATATTTAAGGGTATCTGGCACCTTAAACCTCAATTCCTCGGCAATTCTAAAAAAATGATCTACGGCATTACGGCTGGTAAGGATAATAGCTGAATACTTAGTAAGATCTACTTTTTGCTGGCGTACTTCTTTAGAAGAAACACCTTCTACGTGGATAAAAGGGATGAAATCAATTTTTACTTTTTGTTTTTCCTCAAGCTCAAAATAAGGAGAATTCTCTACTTTAGGCTCGGGCTGGGAAACCAAAATTGTTTTCACTTTCATATATCAATACTTTTATTTGATCCTTTTTTTAAATTGTAATTAGCTTGTACAAAATAATATAAGGGGCAATTTCGAGAGCGCAAAGGTACAAAATAAAATAAAACCAATTACCTGTAATAAGACTTTGATTTTTTCTGTAAATCAATAACAGGCTAAATATATTGGTTAGGACTAAAATACCCAATAGACTGTATAGGGTAAAGGCAGTAGGAGTAAAGGTATAGATGAATATTAAACTGGGAATTAACAAAATAAGTCCTATAAAATTGCGGTAACTTATTTTTTGGTATAGGTAAGAATCTATCTGTGCATCTAAATCAAAAACGTTCCCAACTATTTTTTCCAGGCCAAATTTAAGTAAGACAAAACTAGCATAAGCAGTGGCGATTCTTATAAAGAGGAAGACCGGTTCTAAAGAAGATTCTTCCCAGAAGTAATTAAAAAACAGATAAAAAAGCAGGGAAAAAGAGATGAGATGAACAAAGAAAAGCAAAATGTTAAAAGGATGAAAAGCTTTGTTCTTCTTTCCCCTAAACATCATAAATTTGTTTGAAGTAAGCAGTGAAAGAAAATCTTCGAAACGCTGTGGATATGCGGTTTTCACAATGGCTAATAGCAAGAATGCACCCATTAAAGTAAGGGTGATCCAGTCTAGTGAATTAATATGTCTTTCTACAGCTTCCAGGATTAAATTTTTTATGCAAATGTATAATTATTTTGAGGTTAAAACTTGAAGATTAAGCCGGGAAACGAAGATTTAAAATGCCTACATTTGTGCAAAAATTGGTAAGATGGTAAAGGGGATAGTCATTGTACCCACCTTTAATGAAATTGAAAACATTGAGAGACTGGTTAGAAATGTGTTTTCTCAACAAAAAGAATTTCATATTTTGGTGGTAGATGATAACTCTCCAGATGGTACCGCAACCCGTGTAAGAACATTGCAAGCTGAGTTTCACGATAATCTTTTCCTGGAAGAAAGAATGGGAAAGCTTGGTTTGGGAACAGCTTATATTCACGGTTTTAAATGGGCGCTGCAAAGGGATTACGAGTATGTTTTTGAGATGGATGCCGATTTTTCTCATAATCCCAACGATCTTGTTAGATTGTTCAATACCTGCAAAAGGAACGATGCCGATGTGGCTATAGGTTCTCGCTATGTTACGGGTGTTAATGTGATTAACTGGCCTATGAGTAGGGTTTTGTTATCCTGGCTGGCATCTAAATATGTAAGATTTATTACCGGAATGGATATCCATGATACCACGGCCGGTTTTGTTTGTTATAAACGAAAAGTGCTAGAGACAATAGATTTGGATAGTATTCAGTTTGTAGGTTATGCTTTCCAGATAGAAATGAAGTTTAAGGCATATTTGCTGAAATATAGATTAGAAGAAGTTCCCGTGATATTTACAGATAGAACCCGGGGAACTTCAAAAATGAGTGGCTCCATAATTTCTGAAGCTATTTTTGGGGTAATAATAATGAAGATTAAAAGTCTTTTTAAGCAGATTAAATTGAAATGAAGAAGGTCTTAATCAAGAACGCGAAGATTGTAAATGAGGGTAAAATTACTGAAGCCGATGTTTTTATTGAAGGTGGCATAATTGTAGAAATTGCCGAAAGCATTAGCGCTAAATCTCCAGATGTACAAATCTTTGATGCTGAAGGCACACACTTGCTGCCCGGCGTGATAGACGATCAGGTGCATTTTAGAGAACCCGGGCTAACCCATAAGGAAAATATAGAAATGGGTTCTCGCGCGGCAGTTGCCGGAGGAATCACTTCTTTTATAGAAATGCCTAATACCATTCCACAAACTACTACCATAGAAAAACTGGAAGAAAAATTTAAGTTGGCTGAAGCGAAATCTTATGCCAACTACTCTTTTATGTTTGGTGGTACTAATGATAACCTGGAAGAAATTCTAAAGGTAGATCCAAAAACTACCGCAGCTTTAAAACTGTTTTTAGGTTCTTCCACCGGAAATATGCTGGTAGATGACGAAAAGGTTTTGGAGCAGATCTTCTCTAAATCTCCATTGCTTATCGCGGTGCATTGTGAAGACGAAGAAACGATACAAAAAAATCTTCAGGAATACACAGAGCGTTATGGTGATGATATTCCAATTGAAGAGCATCCAAATATAAGAAGCGAAGAAGCTTGCTATAAATCTTCTTCCCGTGCAGTGGCTTTAGCTAAAAAGACCGGGGCAAGATTGCACGTTTTTCACGTTTCTACAGAAAAGGAACTGAGTTTATTCAGCAACAAGAAAAAGCTTAAAGATAAAAAGATCACTGCAGAGGTTTGTATTCACCATCTTTGGTTCAATGATTCCGATTATAAGAAAAAAGGAACTTTGATTAAATGGAATCCTGCGGTGAAAACCGAGAAAGATCAGGAAGCTTTAATGAAAGCTTTAAATAACGATTTGCTTGATGTTGTGGCTACAGATCACGCCCCACATACTAAGGAAGAAAAGAAGAATGTTTATACTAAAGCTCCAAGTGGAGGCCCGCTGGTACAGCATTCCCTTGCTGCAATGCTACAATTCTATCATCAGGAAAAAATTTCTTTAGAGAAGATTGTAGAAAAAATGTGTCATAATCCAGCTATTTTATTCCAGATAAAAGATCGCGGATTTATTAGAGAAGGTTATAAAGCCGATTTGGTACTGGTAGATCTAAACGCGCCCTGGTCGGTGCAACCAGATAATATTCAGTATAAATGTGGCTGGTCTCCTTTTGAAGGCGTGACCTTTAAATCTCGAGTAACGCACACATTCGTGAATGGAAATTTAGTATACAGGAACTTCAAGCATCAACCATTTGCAAAAGTGGCAGAGCGTTTGCAGTTTGATAGATAATATGTTTAAAAAAATCATTTTACTTTTTAGTCTCACCGTGGTCTTTGTCGCGTGTCAGGATATTGAAAAATCTGAAAAGCCGGAAGATCTTATTTCTGAAGATAAAATGGTAGATGTAATTACTGAGATTTCCCTGCTCCAGTCAGCTAGAAATTTTAATAAGCGTATTTTTGAAAACACCGGGATTGAAGGCCAGGAATATGTTTTTGAGAAATATAATATAGATAGTCTTCAATTTAAACGCAGCAACGATTATTACGCTGATAATTATGAAATTTATCAGCGTATTTATGACAGTGTAAAACAGGGCTTTGAAAGAATGAAAGTTAAGCTGGATACTCTTCAAAAGAAGGAACAGCGGCTTAAAGATTCTATTGCTGAAGCTAAACGGGACTCTTTAAGGAAAGTGAAAGATTCTTTAAATCCTAAAGAGCAGCGGGAAATTGAGAGAATTTCAGATTCTATTATAAACGAAAAAGATTCGCTAAATAATTTGGTGAAAGATAGCCTTCCTAATCCAATGTCCAGGAATTAAGCCTTATCTTTTTTATAGCATTTAGCCGTTTCAGCAATTACTTTTTGCATGGGCGTAAATTCAAAACCAATACTTCCTTTTATTTTTTCATTATTATACACGGCATGTTGAAATAGGGTATTTACCGTATTTTTCGTGATATTCCTTTTTGCGCCAAAAAATCCACCAATTTTCTGAAAGAACCAGCCAAACCAGAGCATCCATTTTTTTAAGGATTTTTGGGGTTTTGGTTTGCCCAATTCGGTTGCTGTTAGCTCAAAAACAGTTTTAAAACTAAGATTTTCTGAAACTAAAATATAATCTTCATTTGCAATCTCAGCCTGCATAATTTTCTGCATCACGTCTACTACATCTTTCACGCCCACGAACCCGGCAATTTTAGGGAAGTGGTAATTCATTCCCTTGTCAATTTTTGAGAAGATTTTGCCGGTACCTTCTTCCCAAAACCCGGGACCAATAATTACTCCCGGTTTTACAATTACGGTTGGAACTCCTTCCTGCGTACCTCGCCAGGTTTCAATTTCGGCACCATATTTAGAAATTGCATAGTCGCTATGGTCGTCTTCAGGATTCCACGTGCTACGTTCGTTAATTTCTTTGTTGTTTAAGCTTTTTCCAAGCGCAGCAACACTACTTACATAACACAATTTCTCAACTTTAAAGGCAATACATAGGTTTACGATTTTTGCGGTACCTTCAATATTAATTTTTCTAAGTTTTTTATCATCTGCAGGATCAAAAGAAACCAGGGCTGCACAATGATAAACATATTGTATGTTTTTAAATGCTACGTTGAGTTGAGGTATGTTGGTAATATCGGCTTCAAACCATTCAATTTGTTGGAATAGGCTTTTGGCTTCTTCAGTAGAAGTATAATAGTTGAAAACGTGCTCAACCGCCGCGAGGTCGCTGTTTTTTCGATGAAGGGCTCTAACTTTTTTGCCGGCTTTTAATAAATTCAGCAATAAATGTGAACCTACAAGTCCGGTGCCGCCTGTAACTAAAATCATGTGGTAAATATACCAAAACCACTTAGGAAAAATAAGAGTTTATGGTATCTTTACTCGATAGTGGAGATTTAAATCTCCGAAATTTTCCAACAAATCAAAATATTATTTAGTAATAGAGCCTCGCGGACTTGCTTCGAGGTATTTTACTATTATTTTTGCTTAAAATTACTTGAATTATGAATAAGAACTTTGTAGAAGAATTAACCTGGAGAGGCATGTTGCACGATGTGATGCCGGGCACCGAAGAACATTTAAAAGAAGGAATGCGCGGCGCTTATGTGGGGATAGATCCAACAGCCGATTCGCTACATATTGGCCACTTAGTGAGTGTAATGATGCTTAGGCATTTTCAGCTTTGTGGGCATAAACCTTTTGCATTAATTGGTGGTGCTACGGGAATGATTGGTGATCCTTCAGGAAAATCTGCAGAACGAAATTTGCTTGATGAAAAAACTTTACGTCATAACCAGCAGTCTATAAAAAATCAACTTTCTAAATTTTTGGAGTTTGGGAAGGAAGAGGAAAATGCTGCGGTAATGGTTAATAATTACGACTGGATGAAAAATTTCAGTTTCCTGGAATTTATTCGCGATGTAGGGAAGCACATTACCGTAAATTATATGATGGCGAAAGATTCGGTTAAAAAGCGTTTGTCTTCTGATGCTGCCGAGGGAATGTCGTTTACCGAATTTACCTACCAGTTAGTACAAGGTTACGATTTTCTGCATTTGTTCAGGGAAAATGATTGTACCCTGCAAATGGGCGGAAGCGACCAGTGGGGGAATATTACTACGGGAACCGAAATGATTAGGCGTGTGGCCAATGGAAAAGGTTATGCTTTAACCTGCCCCTTAATTACAAAAGCCGATGGTACTAAATTTGGGAAAACCGAAGGCGGAAATGTTTGGTTGGATCCTAAGCGTACCTCGCCTTATAAATTCTACCAGTACTGGTTAAACACCAGTGATGTTGATGCTGAAAAATATATTAAGATCTTTACCTTATTAAGTAAAGCTGAAATAGAAAAAATTGTTGAGGAGCATAAAGAAGCACCTCATTTACGTGCGCTTCAAAAAACTTTGGCTGAAGAAATTACCGTGATGGTGCATTCACAAGAGGATTATGAAAATGCTGTAAAAGCTTCTGAAGTACTCTTTGGTAAAAGTACCGCTGATGATTTAAAATCTTTAGACGAGGCTACTTTTTTAGACGTTTTTGAAGGTGTACCTCAAGCTGAAATTGCCAAAGCTGAAATAGAAAATGGTTTGGATATGATTGGAGCTTTATCGGCTAAAACCAATTTCTTACAATCCAACGGTGAAGCTAGAAGGGCGCTTAAGGAAAATTCTGTTTCTGTAAATAAAGAAAAGGTAAAAGAGGATTATACTATTACCGCTAATGATCTTATTAATGGTAAATACGTAATTATTAATAAGGGAAAGAAGAATACTTATATTATTAGAACGGTTTAGTTAAAAATACAAAGCCCCGTAAACAGGACGTTTGCGGGGCTTGCAACTAACTAACCAATCTAATATGAAAAAATTTCACTTAGCCGTAAGAATCAATTCAATTTATTCAACATTCTTCTTACATATACTAAGTCGATAGAACTCCTGAAAATTTACAGGCTTTAGCATATTTTAACTATAACGTGCTGATATTTAGTTTTTTATTAGCTAATGTTTAGAGAGTAATTGTTATAGGATTAAAAGGTTGCATCCCCGAATATCGCTATTATCAAATCTTCCAAGAATTTCTGTGCTGTCATCATTTATTTGTCTAGCTAAATCTTGAGTTGCGATAAATGAACAAGAGTTAAAATTGGCCAGGTCTATCACGTTTATGCCACCAGTCTTGTGTTTTGGGAGATAAACAAGGGCATCTTCGGGATCACGTATAAGAATTTTCATCCACGGCGGAGTTTCAAAAACTCCGTTGCCTTTAGAATAAGATTGCGAAAGTAATTCGGTCATTCCATATTCACTATGGATTTTGTTTACTCCAAATCCTTCGGTAAGAATTTGATGCAATTCTTCCCTAATCATTTCTTTTCGACGGCCCTTCATTCCGCCGGTTTCCATAATTGTGGTGTTTTTTAAGTCGAAATTGTAAGTTTCTACTAAATTCAGTAAGGCGAATGAAACACCCAGGAGAAGAATCTTCTTCCCGGTTTTGTCTAATTCTTTAAGTTTATGTTGTAAAGCTTCAAGGTCATCTAAATAAAAGCCGCTTTCGGGATGTTTGCTGCGCTTTATTAAACTATCGGCCATATAGATTAGCGAAGAGCCCCGGCGTTCTAAATAAGAAGGTAGCAAGGCCAGAATAACTATTTCCTCAGGATTTCCGTAGAAAATTTCAAAAGCCTTTAAAAAGCTTTTTTCATATACATTTAGGTCGGTTACGTAATGTTTGCTGGTAGCAGAACCGGTAGTGCCGCTGCTGGTAAAAATTATCTCAGGAGTTTTTTCGGAAGAAATAATTTTCTTCTTTTTAAAGAATTCTATAGGTAGAAATGGAATCTCTTCGACCCTGGAAACGTTTTTCGGGTTTCGTTTTAATAATTGGCAAAATTCGCGGTAAACAGGATTGTGTTGAAACTGATAGGAAAAAACTTCAAGAGTAATTTCATTAAAATCTTTCTGAGTAGAAATATTAAAAATTCTTTCAGCTAACATTCTTATGGAAATTTAGAAAAGCGAAGTTAAGAAATCTAAGATATGCCTTATGGGTATAAGTTTATCTTACCACCAACTTTCTTGTAGCGGTAGCTTTTTCTTCTTTAATTTTTAAAATGTAGATCCCTGCGCTTAGGTTAGAAACATCGAGCTCTCTTCCCCTTAACTTAGTGCGTTGAACAGGTTTTCCTAAAACATTATAAATCTGGATATCCTTTTCTTTATTGTTGGAAGTGCTGATATAAACTTTCCCGTTGGTTACCGGGTTTGGATAAATAGATAGGCCCTCTATGGGAATTTCGGTTTTATTCCCCGAGCTAGTAGTCTCCTGGGCATAAACTGCGTTTGGCGCAGAAAATGTGAGGAAAACAGCTATTATGAAACTATAGAAGTAGTATTGCTTCATTCTTTTTTCTAGAGGTTTTTACAAACTTACGATAAAAATTCAAAAATCTTGCCAGATTTATTGTGCATTAAGTATTAATTTTTTACTAAAAAAAGGCTGCCTGTGAGGGCAGCCTTTTTGAGCTAAATCATTATTAAATAATACTACAAATTACTGTACCCAGCTAAACATTTCAGCATCTACAGTGGCTTCCGTTTCGTAAGCAACTTCTAAGCTTGCGTCTTCACCTTCAATCTGGATTCCAGAAAGATCTGTTCTTCCTTCCTCGGCAATATCAATTGCAGTGTCGTAACCTGAAAGAGAAAGACCTGTTATTGTAGCTCCAGATTGTGCTTTAAATTGCAACGCAATTCCTCCGGTTTCTGAAACTGCAGTAAAATTCTCAACAGTAGGATTTCCATTTACCCCATCAGCTTCAATCGCGGTTGAAAAATTTGGAATAGTATGGTAAACATAAGTGTTGGTTACCGAACCATTCCAGCCTTCTGTCCAGTCTACAGCATCATCTTCATTATTTTCTAAATAAAGATTGGTCGCTGATACAGAACCTCCAAAAAATTCAACGCCATCATCAGAACCGTTTAAGATCGCAATATTTTGAATGTTTGTTTCAGATCCAACTGCATAAAGCGAAAGACCGTTGTATTGTGATTCTGAATTAATTTGAGCTCCAGCATCAGATAGTATAAGGTATTCAATTGACCCTGAGTTGTCTTCAGGATTATCTCCTCCGTAGATAATTCCACCTACTTCTGCAGTAGCATCAATTCCGGCAGTAGTTTCGGCATTACCTGCAATTACAAGTCCGCCCCAGCTTCCTGCAACACCAGAGGTAGAAGACATTACCACTGGGTTATCTTCTGTTCCTTCAACATTAATCATTGCTCCTTTTTGAACAACAATATAAATGCTGGTTCCTTCTGTGTTATTATCACTTCTTGCAGTAATTTTAGTTCCTGCAGGAATTGTTAAAGTTGCACCTTCTTCTACAGAAACCACACCGTTAATTATATATTCTGAATTTGCGTCTAAAGCAAGATCTGTATCAATAGTACCTGGAAGTACAGAAACATTTCCACGATTATCAACCCAGTCAAACATAGAAGGATCTACGGTTTGAGCTTCAGAATAATCCATATCCAACTCTGCGGTAGCACCGTTTAATTGAATTCCAGAAAGGTCTGTTCTGCTTTCTTCAGCGATATCCAAAGCGGTATCATATCCTGAAAGGGAAAGGCCATTAATAGTTGCGCCAGATTGCGCTTTAAATTGTAAAGCAACTCCACCGGTAGAAGAAACTGCAGTAAAGTTCTCGATAGTTGGATTTCCATCCACACCATCAGCTTCAATTGCAGTAGAGAAATTTTCGATACTGTGCAGTACATAGGTATTGGTAACTGTACCATTCCAACCTTCTGTCCAGTCTACAGCATCATCTTCGTTATTTTCTAAATAAAGATTGGTAGCTGAAACAGAACCTCCAAAGAATTCAACTCCATCATCAGAACCGTTTAAGATCGCAATGTTTTCAATAGTTGTTTCAGATCCAACTGCATAAAGGGAAAGCCCGTTGTACTGTGATTCTGAGTTGATTTGTGCGCCGGCATCAGAAAGTACAAGGTACTCTATAGAACCAGAATTATCTTCAGGATTGCTTCCACCATAGATAATTCCACCAACTTCTGCGGTTGCATCAACACCGGCTGTAGTTTCAGCGTCACCTGCAATTACAAGTCCACCCCAGCTTCCGCGCTGACTATTAGAAGATCTCATGATTACCGGGGCAGAAGATGTTCCCTGGATGTCTATCATTCCCCCTTTTTGAACTACGATGTAAACACCTGTAGCATCTTCGTCGGTATCTGCAATAATCTCGGTTCCTGCAGGGATGGTTAAGGTAACTCCCGGTTCTACCGAATAAACACCTGTAAGATTGTAGGTTTCGCTTCCATCTAAGGTGCGATCTTCCTCAACACTACCGTTAAGAACAGTTCCTTCAGGGGTTGGGGTTGGATTGTCGTCGTCCAGCCTTTCAAATTCATCATCAGAGCTGCAGCTCGTGATTGACACACCTAGTGCCAGGGCTAAAGTTGGTAAAAATTTGGTTTTAAACATTTTCATAATTTAGGTTTTAATAAAATTGAATGGTTAATATTTATATTTGAATGGTTATTAAAATGAATAGTTTACTCCAAGGCTTAAGACTGCGCCTCTAGTATAAGATCTTACCGTTTGCGTGGCTTCTATACCGGTAGAACTTGGTCTAATATCCTGTACTCTTTCTATTTCAGGATTTAAAAGGTTTTGACCGCGGAACTGGAAATCCCAATGATCGCCTAAACTTTTACTTACAACAAGATCAAGCGTTACAAAACCCTTTTCTACAATTTCGTCGTTGTAAAATACATCACCCTCGTTCTGGGCTTCAGGAGCACCAAGCGCATATATTTTATCTGAAGCGTAATTTCCTACTAAAGAAGCTCTAAATGGATTTTCAGACTCTGTAGAAACATTTATCGAACCGTTAAAGATCCAATCTGAAGCTCCCTGTAAGCCGATCTCACTTTTATTATTATATCTAAAAGTTCTAATAAAGGTTTCCCCATCAAATACATCTTTTAGGTC
Organism: Salegentibacter mishustinae; assembly: GCF_002900095.1. Classification (NCBI taxonomy): domain Bacteria; kingdom Pseudomonadati; phylum Bacteroidota; class Flavobacteriia; order Flavobacteriales; family Flavobacteriaceae; genus Salegentibacter; species Salegentibacter mishustinae. The sequence continues at coordinate 890,198 of NZ_LLKN01000002.1, forward strand.
TTGTTTGTGCCACATTCTTGAAGCGTTAAATGCCACTTCCAGGTCTAAACCTTCTGGAGTTTCATTATCGATTACCTCAAGTCTAGTTTCAAGTTCTAATCCGTAGATATTTGCTTCTTCCCCGGCGTTGAAATAAGAGAAAACACCTGCTGCACCTCTATCCTGAACTTTATTGATTGGATCTTCAATATTTTTATAGAATCCGGTTAGGGAAATTAATTGTCCCGAAGATGGAAATAGTTCATATTTTAAATCGAAATTCAGGTTGTTTGAAGCGTCAAGATCTGGATTACCCCTGGTTACCTGTCCTGTTTGAGAAACATATTCAAAAGGAGCAATTTCTTTAAATTCAGGTAGGGTAATTGTTTTACTAGCCGAGAACCTGATGTTTGAATTCTCGTTTGGAGAGAATTTTACATTTACACTCGGGTAAATATTGTTGTAGGATTGATTGGAAAACTGTGGCAGGTTTGTAGGGTAGTTGTTTACGTCAAAATCTACATTAAGTTCGTCTTCCTGGAAACGTGCTCCAAGGTTAACATTCCAATTATCTTTCCCGTAGTTAAAGTTTACAAAACCACCGTAAGATTGCAATTCTGCATTATAAAAATCGGGTGTAAGCTCGTTAATTTGCAAGTTTCCACTTCTAAAATTCTCTATGGTGAAAACACTGGATAGATTGTCTAAAGAAGTTGGATTATAAGTGTTTGTAGGGCGCTCTATAACTCCAAAGAAACGGGAAACAAAGTCTCTTTGTTTGTTTCGGTAACTTCCACCAAAGTCTACGAAGATGTTCCTGGTGTCGTCTTCATTTTCTTCAGAATTAGCGAAAGTGATCTTGTCTTCAACATAAGCATTGATCTCGTTATCCTCAATTTTTTGAGAAGACTTTCTTTGCTGGTAGCCACCCATTCTTCCTAATTGAATAAAATCTTCGCCATCGTAGTTCACTTCATTTCTTATACGGTTAGGCTCATCGGCATTAACAAGGTTATAACCCAAGCCCCAATTCAATTCATTTTTATCTGATATATTGTGCGTACCGTGTAATTGGTTTATCCATAAACGAGTTTGTTTAATATTCTGGTCACGTACAAATTGGTTAAGGCCTTCGGCAGGTCCTGTTTCTTCAAAAACAACACCTTCACCATTTCTACCGGCTTCATAAACTTCATCGGTAAGTTTATTGATAAAAAGGCTGGTTGCTTTTATTTCGTGATCATCATTAAACTCGTAGAGCACATCTAACATCCCGGTAGTATTATCGGTTTGAGTAAAATTCTCTACATCGGTGAAATAATCGTAGCGGTTATTGTTTCGGTATTCGGTAAATTCACCTTCACGATACTCAAATTTCCTTGATTGTGAAGCTGTTAAAAGTACTTTTAAGTTTTGGCCGAATTTTTTTCCGGCTGTTAAAGCATATCTCCTGTTAATTGGAGCATCTGCAGTTTGTGTATCCCAGCTTTGGTTGTAAAGCGTATATTCAATTGGGGTATTTTGCTGGTGAAAGCCGAAATAGGCATTGTCTTGATTAGGGCTTACTTTAAAGTTTGAAAATTCTCCAACTGCATTGGTATTTACGCCAACTCTAATTCCAAGGTCAAGTTCTTCGCTGCCTACCAATTCTCTGGATTCAATATCGATATTTCCCGAAGCCTGGTCTGCAGAATAGGAAGGTGAATAAGTTTTGCTTATTCCCACACTTTTAATAACCCGTGTAGGGAATAGACCTAAATCTATATTCTTGCGTTCTACATCATCAGATGGAATTGGTAAACCGTTTAGAGTCGAGTATAGGTAACGATCTCCTAACCCTCTCACAAATATATCTCCGGAAGCTTCACTGCTGGTAACTCCCGAAATTTTGGTGGTAGCGGTACCCGCATCAGAAACGCCTATTTTAGCCAGTTCCTGGGCGCCAATACTTTCCTTTATTTGTATCGCACTTTTTTGTTCCAAAAGTAAAGCCACTTCAGAATCCTGTCTTGAAACGGTAGAAATTACAACTTCGTCTAAAGCTGCAGCGCTAGCTCCAAGGCCGGTGTTCACTTCAGTTACTTTTCCCGCAACAACTTCAACATTGGGTATTGTTAAGGTTTCGTAACCTATAAAGCTAAATTCTACAGTATAAGTTCCGGGCTCAACATTTTTTAAGGAATACAGCCCGTCAAAATCTGAAGTAGTTCCTTTGTTTGTTTCCTTAATAATTACATTGGCGAAAGGAAGAGGTTCGCCCTCCACTTCATTGTCAGATAATTTCCCGGCAATTGTTCCGGTAGTCTCGTCCTGGGCTTGTGTTGTTATGCTTAAAATAAGCAGACTTAAGATAAATAAATAATTCTTCATCACTGTGTTTAGTTCTCTGGTGCAAATTAACGGTGGAAGTGTAAAGCCTCTGTTAAGCTGAAATTATGTGTTTATGATTATAATGTTAGCTTAAGGTTACCAAGTATGATGCAATTATAAAAGTTCAAATTAATGGTTACTTTTACCTAATATTTACCAATTCAAGTAAACTAAAATGAAAAAAAAGGACCTTAAAATCTTACTGGTAGACGATGAGCCAGATATCCTGGAAATTGTTGGATATAACCTATCTGCAGAGGGATACCAGGTGATTACTGCAGATAATGGTGCAGATGCTGTAAAACTTGCTAAAAAGAAAAAGCCACAGCTTATTATCCTGGATGTAATGATGCCCGAAATGGATGGGATTGAAGCCTGTGCACAAATTAGAAAGCTGCCGGAATTAGAGGAAACTATTATCGCTTTCCTTACCGCCCGTGGTGAAGATTATTCTCAAATGGCCGGTTTTGATGCGGGTGCAGATGATTATATTACCAAACCTATTAAACCGAAAGTTTTGGTAAGTAAAGTAAAAGCTTTGCTAAGAAGATTTAAAGATGATACGGCAACTTCTAATGTGGTAAAAATTAAAGACCTTATTATTAATCGCGATGAGTATAAGGTGATTAAAAACGGAGAAGAAATAATTTTACCCAGAAAGGAATTTGAATTACTCTCATTACTGGCTTCAAAACCAGGGAAAGTTTTTAAAAGAGAAGATATTCTAGATAACGTTTGGGGCGCCGAGGTTGTAGTGGGTGGCCGTACCATAGATGTACATATTAGAAAACTTCGGGAAAAAATTGGCGACGAATGTTTTAAAACTGTAAAAGGTGTAGGCTACAAGTTTGTTGTTTAATGGCGAAAAAATTTAAACGTTCATATAAGTTTGCAATAAAGACTGCGCTCTATATCACCGTCTTCTTAAGCGTGGTATTGGCCGGTTTTGCTCACTTTACTACCGGGCTTATGCTAAAACCTTTTTTCGCGTTTGTTCTTATTACCTATTTTGTTTCTTTCTTTATTATTCAATACAGGGTAGAGCACTTTATTTACAAGCGAATTAAAAAGATCTACGATAATGTTTCGCTATTAGATTCCACTACCTTAAGTCCCAGCCAGGTTACTACAGATATGGCTACGCTTACCCGTGAAGTTGAAAAATTCACCAAAGATAAAAAGCTGGAGATAGACACGCTTAAAGTTCGTGAAGCCTATAGAAAGGAGTTTATGGGAAATGTTTCGCACGAGCTTAAAACTCCACTTTTTACCGTTCAGGGATATATTCTCACATTGCTCGATGGTGCCATGAAAGACAAAGCGGTGCGAAAAAAGTATTTGCAGCGCGCCAGTAAAGGAGTGGAGCGACTTATATATATAGTGCGAGATCTGGATATGATCACCAAACTGGAAACCGGTGACCTTCATTTGGAAAAGGAGGACTTTAATATTGTGGAGCTAATTCAGAGTTCATTTGATCTTTTAGAAATGAAAGCTTCAAAGAAAAATATCACCCTTACTTTCGATATTGATTATGACGAACCTATTTGGGTGTATGGAGACAGGGATAGAATTCAGCAGGTTTTAACCAATTTGATTGTAAATTCTATTAAATATGGAAAGGAAGACGGAACTACTGAAATCAGCATAGAAAACCTTATAAAAAATAAGGTGATCGTGCGGGTAACCGATAATGGAGAAGGTATAGAAAAAGAAAATCTGCCACGTGTTTTTGAACGTTTTTACCGAGTAGATAAAAGTGGCTCCAGGAAAGAAGGAGGCTCCGGTTTAGGACTTTCTATCGTAAAACATATTATAGAAGCCCACGATGAGAAAATCTACGTGGAAAGTGTTTTTGGAGTGGGTAGCGAATTTTCATTTACCCTTGAAAAGAGTAAAAATGTCCCTGAAACTGACACTGAAATCTAGGCTGCTGAAGCCCGAAAAATCTTTCAGGTCCTCAAGTTTTGAAATGTCAAAATCCTCTTGTTTGCAAAAAGGAGCTATTCCCAGTTTCTTAAAACGTCTGGCTAAATATTCCTGTTCATACTGGCCGGGAGTTGGTATCAGAAAGGCTTTTTTCTCAAGTTTGGCCAAATCCATAATGCTGGAATAACCAGAACGACAAATTATTACCTCGCTACTTAGAATTACTTCTTGCAAGGCTTTAGAGGTTAAGTAATTTTTGATCTTAAGATTTCTGTTTTTAGAAGAAATAGTGTTTTCAGTCATAACTCCTCTTACCAGGATTATTTTTCTATCTGAACTCTGAAAAGAACTGAGCAATTTTTCTTCCAGCATAGTCCGTTGTGGTTCGGGGCCAGATAGAATCGCTGCGTAATCATACTTTTTTTGCTGAGGTATTTTATTAAAGCGGCTAAGTGGCCCAATGTATTTGACGTTTTTAGGTGTATCCTTTAAATGACCCATAACTCCGCTTAGGTTATGGTTTCCGGGCGTGTCGGGAATCCAGCATTCATGGAATTTTGAAATGTAGTTTTGGTGTATTTTGCTGCTTAAATAGGTGGTGTTTCCGCTTAGCACACTTAACTGGTGAGTTATAAAAACAGAGGTGATATTTTCATGCCGGCATCCAAAGCGGTTGTCAGAAATTATTCCGTTAAGATGGTGGGTTGCAACCAGGTCTTTAATTTTCTTTCTTTCCAGCCTTATCGCCTTTAATATGCCCGGAGTTTCAGTAAATAGTTTCCATTTAAAAGAATTTGCAGATTTGCTATAGGAAATATTATAGGAGGGGAGTTCAAAAGCTTTAATTGATGAGAATTCCTTTTTTAGTAATTCCAGGGCAGCACCATCTGAAGCGATAAAAACCTCAAAATTATGCTGCTGTAATTCCTTAATAACAGGTATGCACCTCGTAGCGTGGCCAAGCCCCCAATTTAAAACCGCTACTAAAATTCGTTTCTTATGCATATATCAAATATATTATTAAGGGCCTGTGCGCTATTTTCTTTAGTTTTACCAAAATATTAAATTAAGGCGTGGGAAGTAAGAATAAATTAAGACGATTCAGGGAGAACGAAACATTTGAAAATGTGATACAACCCTCCCGGGAAGAGCTGGAGAAAGATCAATTCAGTTTAAAAGGAAACTGGAATAAAGATTTTTTTAAAAACGATAATCCTATAGTGCTGGAGTTAGGCTGCGGAAAGGGCGAGTATACTATTGGTCTTTCTAAGCAAGATTCAGCAAAGAATTTTATAGGAATAGATATTAAAGGCGCCAGGTTTTGGAGAGGTGCAAAAACGGCTATTGAAGAAGATCTGGAAAACGTAGCTTTTTTAAGAACTCAAATTGAATTAATAGATCGCGTTTTTGCTGAAAATGAAGTAGATGAGATTTGGATCACTTTTCCCGATCCGCAAATTAAATATAAGCGCACCAAGCACCGATTGACCAATGCCGAATTCCTTCAGAAATATAAACATATTTTAAAAGCTGAAGGGCTGGTGAATCTTAAAACCGATAGTGAATTTATGCACGGTTATACACTTGGTCTGCTTCACGGTGAAGGTCATGAGATTTTATATTCGCATCACGATATTTATAAAAATGAATATTCGCCAAAAGCAGTAAGGGAAATTCAAACTTTCTATGAAAAACAGTATCTTGACCAGGGAAAACCTATAACTTATATTCAATTTAGAATAAAATAAGTCCCTTTTGGAGGAAACAAAGCTTTTTCTAATTACCTATTTCGCAGCCTTGCTTGGGGTGGTGCCACCCGGTTTGGTGAATATGACCGTGGCTAAAACCTGCGTTGAAAAAGGGAAGAAAAACGGACTCTACGTTGCCTTGGGAGCTACTATTGTAGTGATTATTCAGGCTACCGTGGCTGTTTTGCTGGCTAAATATATATTCAGAAATGAATTTGTTCAGAATATTTTATTGCGTGCCGGGCTGGTAATATTTATTCTCCTGGCTGTTTACTTTTTTATTCAGGCAAAAAAACGCGGCGGAATAGAGCATAAATCCCGCAAAGCAAATTCCAACAGTATTTTTAAAGGAATGCTTGTGGCGGCGTTAAATATTTTTCCCGTTCCTTATTTTGTAGCTATTGCGGGAGCCCTGAATATCGGTGTAGGTGCCTCTTACGATTGGTCCCGAATAATAGCATTTATTTTAGCAGCATTTATAGGTAGTTTTACTACATTATATGTTTACGTACTGTCCTTTATTAGAATTGAAAAACAAGCCGAAGCATTTTCTAAATATTCCAACTACTTTATGACGGCCCTTATGCTTATTCTGGTAATTGTAACCCTTTTAAGAATTTATTACTCCTAGGTTTGGAAGAAAAGAACTTTTTTGAAAGGGTTTATGAAGTAGTGAGACAAATTCCAAAGGGAAAAGTAACTTCCTATGGTGCAATTGCAAAAAGCATAGGAGCAGCAAAAAGCGCCAGAATGGTTGGTTATGCAATGAATTCGGCTAAAGAACTGGATGATGTTCCGGCGCACCGCGTGGTAAATAGAAACGGACTCCTTACCGGGAAAAGTCATTTTGGAGATCACAGCGCTATGGAGCAAATGTTAGCTGCTGAAGGCATTAAAGTAGAAGACAATAAAATTCAGGATTTTGAAAAACATTTTTGGGATCCGGTGAAAGAACTGAAATAAAATTTTAGGTGTAAATTACTCCATAACTTGGCTTTATTCTTCTATAAATCAATTATGGGTAAATACTTCGTTTTCTTAGCTTTTACACTTATATTTGCGTTTAGAATGAATCTATATAAGCTGCCTGGTTTTTTGCGAAAAACCTCGTTAATGCAGCTAAAAATATCCTGATATTCTCAGGAATATAAAATGTTTTAAATGAAGTTAGACAGGAAAGAAATATTAAAATCGCTGGAAACTATTTCTGTAGCCGGAGAAGGCAAAAATATGGTAGAAAGCGGTGCTATTCAAAACGTGATGACCTTTGGTGATGAGGTAGTTGTAGACCTTGTTTTACAAAATCCTGCTTTGCATATAAAAAAACGTGCGGAAGTGGATGTTATGAAAGCTATTCACGAACACGTAAATCAAAAGGCCAAGGTTAAAGTTAATATTAAAGTAGAATCGGCAGATAAGAAGCCGGAAATTAAAGGAAAATCTATTCCTGGAATTTCTAATATTATCGCCGTTGCTTCTGGAAAAGGAGGCGTGGGTAAATCTACAGTAACTGCTAACCTAGCGGTAACTTTATCTAAAATGGGCTTTAAAGTCGGGATTTTAGATGCCGATATTTATGGACCTTCTATCCCAATGATGTTTGATGTTGAGACCGAAAAACCACTCTCGGTAACTGTAGATGGAAAGTCTAAAATGAAACCTATTGAAAACTACGGAGTAAAAGTACTTTCAATTGGTTTTTTCACCAAGCCTAATCAGGCTGTGGTTTGGCGTGGGCCAATGGCCGCTAAGGCGTTAAACCAAATGATTTTTGATGCTGCCTGGGGCGAGTTAGATTTTCTTTTAATAGATCTTCCGCCTGGAACAGGAGACATCCATTTATCTATAATGCAATCGCTTCCTATTACCGGTTCGGTTGTAGTTAGTACGCCGCAAAATGTTGCTCTGGCCGATGCTAAAAAGGGAGTGGCAATGTTCCGCCAGGAAAGTATAAACGTGCCTGTTTTAGGGATAGTTGAGAATATGGCATATTTTACTCCAGAAGAACTTCCTGAGAATAAATATTATATCTTCGGAAAACAAGGAGCTAAAAATCTTGCTGAAGATATAGATACTCCATTCCTGGGAGAAATTCCATTAGTGCAAAGTTTAAGGGAATCTGGAGATATAGGTCGCCCTGCAGCTTTGCAAACGGCAACACCCTTAGAAACAGCTTTTGAGGATATTACCCGTAATATGGTTCAGGAAACAGTAAATAGAAACAAAAGTCTGCCTCCAACTGAAGCGATAAAGATCACTACAATGGCCGGATGCAGTGCAGTTAAAAAGAAATAAATGACGAGCGAAGAAGTAAAATTAAATGTAGAAAAAGCCCTTGATGAAATTCGTCCTTTTCTGGAAAGTGACGGGGGTAATATTTCTTTGATCTCTATAGAGAACGATCGGCTGGTTAAAGTTCGTCTGGAAGGCGCCTGTGTAGATTGCACAGTAAATCAAATGACGCTTAAATCTGGAGTAGAAATGACGATTAAAAAATATGTACCTCAAATAGAAAGCGTGGTAAATATTCAAAAGTAAGCAACGAGCTTACCTCAAAATTTGCAAATAGCATGATTAAAACCGATATACTTATAATTGGCGCAGGGCCAACAGGCCTTTTTGCGGTTTTTGAAGCCGGATTATTAAAATTAAAATGCCATTTAATAGATGCGCTTCCACAACCGGGAGGGCAGTGTTCAGAGATCTATCCTAAAAAACCAATTTACGATATCCCCGGGTTTCCCGAGGTTTTGGCTGGAGATCTTGTAACCAATTTAATGGAGCAAATAAAGCCTTTTGAGCCTGGATTTACGCTTGGCGAAAGAGCGCAAACCATAGACAAACAAGAGGATGGTAGTTTTATTGTAACCACCAATAAGGGAACAAAACATCACGCACCGGTGGTAGTGATTGCCGGTGGTCTTGGAAGTTTTGAACCCAGAAAACCCCCTATTGCAAACATTGCACAGTTTGAAGATAAAGGTGTAGCTTATATTATTCGGGAGCCGGAGGTTTACCGCGATAAAAAAGTAGTAATTGCGGGTGGAGGTGATTCAGCATTAGACTGGGCAATTTATCTGGCCGATATTGCTAAAGAAGTTTCCCTGATTCACCGAAGAAAAGATTTCCGTGGTGCTTTAGATTCCGTAGAAAAGGTAGAAGAACTTTCAAAAATTGGAAAGATCAACCTCATTACCGATGCTGAGGTAACCGATCTTCAGGGAGAGAATGAGCTGGAAAATGTAGTGATTACTCACAAAGCTTCGGCTTCAGAAAAAGAAATAAAGGAAACCGATTATTTTATTCCTTTATTCGGACTTTCGCCTAAATTAGGACCTATCGCAGATTGGGGTCTGGAAATAGAGAAAAACGCTATTAAGGTTGATAATGCTTACGATTATCAAACTAATATTCCGGGGGTTTACGCCATTGGTGATGTAAACACCTACCCGGGAAAATTAAAGTTGATTCTTTGCGGTTTTCACGAAGCGGCCATTATGTGCCAAAGTGCTTACCAGCGTATTTTCCCAGATAAGAAATATGTGATGAAGTACACTACCGTTAGTGGAGTGAGCGGATTTGACGGTAGCAAAAAGGAAGCTAAGAAAGAAGTAGTAAAAAGTATAAATTAAAACAGAAAAATTCAGTTGTAGTGTCGTTAACCTGAACTTGTTTCAGGCTCTAAGAGCTTAGATTCTGAATCAAGTTCAGAATGACGTACCATCTTGAATATTCTTTTATTAGGAGATATGTCTGATATTAAAATTACAATTATAGACCGGGAAGGGGAAGCCCACGTGGTAGATGCCCCAACAGATATGAATATGAATCTTATGGAAGTTGTTCGTTCTTTTGAACTTGCTCCTGAAGGTACTGTCGGTATTTGTGGCGGGATGGCGATGTGTGCATCGTGCCAATGCTATATTCTTAATTTTGAGCATATGTTGCCCGAGCAAAGTATTGAGGAGGAAGATATGCTGGATCAGGCCTTTTTTGTACAGGATAATAGCCGTCTAAGCTGCCAAATTCCAATTACTGAAGAATTAGATGGTTTGGAAGTAAAGCTTGCGCCTGAAGCTCCTTAAACCTATTTTTATTCGTCGAACTGAACTGGTTTAAGCTTCTAATATTGAGCTTAACTTAGGGATCACTGATAGTGTAATATAAAAACCTCACACATTTTATGATCTGTGAGGTTTATTTTTTTTAAGTCGTTTGTAAGTTTTTAGATTCTATATTTTCTGAAATCTCTTCTTCAATACCTTCCCATAGTTTCAAACGGGCATCAAGCGCTTCTTCTGCGGTACGTTTTACTTCTTCCCATTTCTTCTCATCATTCCCACAGAGTTCTTCTACCATTCTAAAGGCCATTGGTCCGTGCTCATCGCCATCCAGTTCTATGTGGCGATCAAAATAATATTTAAATAAACTAAGATCTTCTTTTGGGAAATTCTGCTGCACATTTTCTATAATAGAAGTGAACATCCCAGGAATAAGTCCTTCGCGCCCAAAAGTAAATGCTGAAGCAATTTTATGAGGTTTTTCTTCTGAAATTACTTCAAAGGTATTTTTTAGAAATACTTTAATATTTAGCGGAAGTTTGGTAGCTGCAATAAGTAAAAAGATATCGGTGCCGTGATGAACCTGGAGTAAAAAGTCTTTAATCCTCCCGGTATCGGCGCCACTTTTTTCCATTGCACCCAGATACATTTCAAAATGGCTTTGATGATCACCGAAGTAATTCACATCGGTTTCTTCAGCAAGTACTATTTCATTGATTAAATAACGAGTTTCAGGATTGCCTACAGGCACCCAGGGATTGGTAGTTTTGGTAAGTTTCTCCTGTAAGGCAGTAAGCAAAGACATAAAATCCCACACAGCAAAAACGTGATGCTCCATAAAGATTTGTAGATGCTTTGGAGTCTTTATTTTTTGATATAAAGAATGCTCTAAAAGTTCGTTTATTTTAGGCTGTAGTGCCTTATTTACCTCATTTATTCTATTTTTCTCTCCCATTTTGCAAAAATAAGATTCTCTTTAGGATTTATAAAATTTAAACATTCATTTAAAACTGAATTAACGCTCAATTTCAGCTTTTTAAAGTATATTCAAAATATGGCGAAACAGTTTTTAAATTCATATAATGTCATTGTTTTTTATTCAAATAAATCAAAAGATTATTTGCAAATAGACGGGGTTGTGGCTAAAAATCCCAAGCCGCTTAAAAAAGAATGCTGCGAAAAATATAAAAAGGGCAAACGCTGTAAACGCTGCCCTTGTTTTGATCTGCTTTAAAAACATAATTTTTGTTAAAAAATGTTAATAAATGTTTATTTTAGCTGACAATCAAAAATCATCAGTCAAATGAAACGTTTATCTATTGCCTTAGTTTTAGCCTGTTTTAGCCTATTCAGCTGTTCAACAGAAGAAGAACCAGAAGTGAATCCAGCACCATCTGAACCTGCTCTTTTAACAGGTGTTTTTTTAGATTCTCCTGTGGAGGGTTTAATTTATAAAACAAATACCCAGGAAGGCATAACCAATTCCGCTGGAGAGTTTCAGTTTGAAGAAGGTGAGACAGTCAGTTTTTTTGTAGGGTCAGTCAAAATTGGAGAAGCTAAAGGTGAAAATACAATTACGCCCATTGATATAGCTGTTACTCCAAACGCTAATATTAACTCTTCTGAAGTGAAAAATATTGCTGCTTTCTTACAGACTTTTGATGCCGACAAAGAACCTGAAAATGGTATTCAAATTTCAGATGAAGCGGTAGAAGCTATGTCGCTAACTGAAATTGATTTTAGAAATCCTATTATCCAATTATTGGGTGAATTAGTGATGGAAATTAATATGAATACTCTAGCAGATCTGGAAGTTGTTTTTCCTGAAGAAGCTACGAACCATCTTGCTCAAAGTCTCGAATTAGATTACGAAATGTCGGGATTAGAAGGGGGTGCTTTCTTTCATATTGTAGAATCATGGGAAACCAGAACCCGGAATGTGCATTGGATTCATGAATTTGATTCCGAAGGGAAAATTTCAAAGTCTAAGGCGTTTGAGAAATATCCCTGGAGGCCACTCCTTTCTTATAGTTATAGTGATTACAATACTAACGGATTTCCAGAATTTTTTACCGGAGACCATCTCCGTGCAGATGGTTCCAGCGGATTTACCTTGAATTATTATTTTTCCTATGAAGAAAATTCTAAAATCGAGTCTTTTTCATATAGTCCTTCGTCGATGAGTGATTCAGATCTATATGTTTGGAAAATAGATGCAATTGATGAAGAAAGAAGAGTAACCGAGGTCTCGATTTTTGAGCAGGGTACTTCTACTGGAAGCACTCTTTATGAGTTTGATGATCTTAATAATTCTAATAAGATTCTCATATATGTTAATGGGACGAGTGAACCAAAAACGATAGAAGAACTTGTTTTTACCGAATTCGGCTCTTTAGCAATCAAGAAAATGTATGATGGGAGCAGGCTAACTCAATTAACGAATAGACATTATCGGGAAGATTATACTCCCGAGAAAGAAGTAAGAATAGATTACAGAGATTCATTGCCAGATCTCAAGACAATTGAATTTAAAGATGAAAACGGGCAGATTAATAGAATAGAAAAATATACGGCTGACGTTTTGTTTGAGCTTTTTGAAAGGTTAGAAGACGGTTCTTCTACAAATACAGTTTACAATATAGAAGACGGATCTTACTATATTGAATACAGAGATACTAATAATCAAAAGTATAAGACAGAATATTATGATGCTGATGGGAACCTCCTTTCCACTGAATAATAAAAGAATTTATAAAAAGGCCCGGTTATTAAATATCCCGGGCCTTTTTACTTTTATTGAAAAGCGGGAATCCCTGTAATATCCATTCCAGTTATTAGTAAATGTATATCGTGCGTACCTTCGTAAGTGATTACACTTTCCAGGTTCATCATATGGCGCATAATGCTGTATTCGCCGGTAATCCCCATACCGCCTAGAATTTGTCTTGCTTCCCGGGCTATTTTTATCGCCATTTCTACATTATTTCTTTTGGCCATAGATATTTGAGCCGAAGTCGCCTTTCCCTCATTTCTAAGAACACCCAATCTCCAGGCCATAAGCTGAGCCTTGGTGATCTCGGTGATCATTTCTGCTAATTTTTTCTGCTGAAGTTGTGTCCCGGCAATTGGTTTGTCAAATTGCACGCGCTCTTTTGCATAACGCAAAGCGGTGTCATAGCAATCCATTGCAGCGCCAATAGCTCCCCATGCAATTCCGTAGCGGGCAGAATCAAGACAACCTAATGGAGCACCAAGTCCGCTTTTATTCGGCATTAGATTTTCCTTTGGCACTTTTACATTATCAAAAATAAGTTCTCCGGTTGCGCTAGCGCGAAGTGACCATTTATTATGAGTTTCAGGAGTAGAAAAGCCTTCAATTCCTCTTTCTACGATAAGACCATGAATACGTCCGTTTTCATCTTTCGCCCATACCACTGCAATATCTGCAAAAGGTGCATTAGAGATCCACATTTTAGCCCCATTTAATAAATAATGATCGCCTTTATCTTTAAAATTAGTGGTCATCCCGCCTGGATTAGAACCGTGATCTGGCTCGGTAAGCCCAAAACAGCCCATAAATTCTCCCGATGCTAATTTTGGTAAGTATTTTTTGCGTTGTTCTTCTGTACCGTATTTAAAAATAGGATACATTACCAGTGAGCTTTGAACAGATGCGGTAGAGCGAACCCCACTGTCACCACGTTCAATTTCCTGCATGATAAGTCCGTATGAGATTTGATCCAGGCCAGCACCGCCATATTCTTCCGGGATATAAGGACCAAAAGCTCCAATTTCGGCTAAACCGCTAATTATAGATTTAGGGAATTCTGCTTTTTGAGCAGCATCTTCAATTATTGGAGAAACTTCGCGTTTCACCCATTCTCTGGCGGCATCGCGAACTATCTTATGTTCATCGGTAAGCAGCTCATCGATATTATAATAATCTGGAGCCTGGAAGTTATCTGTTCTCATCTGTGTGGTGTTTTACACAAATGTAACTAAGCTTTTTAAAGCAAACAATTTTAAGATTATAATTTAAGATAGAAGTCTTTTACAAGCTTTTTATAAGCATCTGTATAATTATGTCGTGAAATTTCAATGATAAGTTCATTTTCTTCAGCCTGCTCCTTTTTAAAATTAAAGCTTAGCAAACTTCTCTTTATTTCTGATTTTTCATTGCCGCGAACCCGGATAATTTTCTTTGGAAAAAGCCCAAATACACGGGCGAGGCTTATAAAATTACTTTCTTCCTTATGCGGAATAATCGCATTGAATTCCCCATTTGGATGAAGTAGTTTTGAAACACCTTCAAGTAATTCTGAAAAAGGCAGAGCTTCAGCAAAACGGGCTTTATTTCTACTAGCGCTTTCTGAAGTATAATCTTCAGCATAAAATGGCGGATTTGAGATAATTAGCTCGTACTTGTCTTCATCCTGCATTTCTTCTACAAATTCATCAAAAGCGGCATGATAGCAAAATAGCCTGTCGCCCCAGGGGCTTTGTTCAAAATTATCTACAGCTTGTTCGTAAGCATCTTCATCAATTTCTAAAGCATCAATAAGAAGGGCAGGGGAGCGTTGTGCTAGCATTAACGCAATTAGGCCTGTTCCTGTTCCAATATCAAGTATACTGTCTGGTTTCTGCTCCAGGGAAGCCCAGGCGCCTAGTAAAACACCGTCGGTGCCAATTTTCATGGCGCAGCGATCTTGTTCTATCTTAAATTCTTTAAACTGAAATGCTTTTTCTGACATTTGATAAAATTAAAAAAACCGCTCCAGATAAGTGAAGCGGTTTTAGATTTATTAGGATTTCCGCCTGCGCGGAAATGACAAATTTTAATTACTCTCCTAAAGCAACTCTTTCGAAACCTACAACAGTAAGATCTGAATCTACAGATTTTACGTAGTCTGCAACGCTTTGCTTACCGTCTTTGATAAACGCCTGGTTAACTAAAGTGTTGTCTTTAAAGTAACGCTGAATTTTTCCTTTTGCTATTTTGTCTAGCATTTCTTCAGGTTTACCTTCCTGACGAAGTGTATCTTTAGCAATCTCTACTTCTTTATCTATGGTTTCCTGGTCTACACCTTCTTCGTTAAGTGCGATAGGGTTCATAGCGGCAGCTTGCATAGAAACGTTTTTTGCAGCTTCATCTGCACCTTCAACATTTTTAGAAAGACCGGTGATTACAGCAATTTTGTTTCCTGCGTGAATATAAGAACCTACAAACGGAGCTTCTAAAGTTTTAAAAGCACCAATTTCTATTTTCTCACCGATTACACCAGTTTGCTCAGTTAATTTATCTTCAACTGAAATGCCATTGTAATCTGCTTTAAGCAATTCTTCTTTTGAAGAAACAGTAAGTGCGATATCTGCGAAATTGTTTGCCATTTTTACGAAATCATCGTTTTTAGCAACAAAGTCGGTTTCACAGTTAAGAGAGATGATAATACCTTTGGTGTTATCGTCGTTTACCTTAGCAATTGCAGCACCTTCGGCTGAATCTCTATCGGCTCTCTTAGCAGCAACTTTCTGACCTTTTTTACGAAGTACTTCAATAGCCTTGTCAAAATCACCATCTGCCTCTACAAGTGCCTTTTTACAATCCATCATACCGGCACCGGTAGCTTTTCTTAATTTGTTTACTTCTGCGGCGGTTATCTTAGCCATAGTATTGTTTTTTATTTAAAAAAGTCGCTTAGAGACCAACTGTTAGGAAAGAAACTAAACGACTTTTTGAATGTTATAAAATGTTATTTTATTCTTCTTCGTTAGATGAAGCTTTGTCTAAAGTTTCTTTCTTAGACTCAAGTTTTACATCTTTCTTAGCTTCTTTCATTGCCTTTTTGTCTTCGGCATCTTTAGAAGGAGCTTCAGCCTCTGGTTGCTTTACAGCAGCCTTTGGTGCTTTTGGCTCTTTTTCTTCTTTGTCAGCTTTCTCTTTTTTAGATTCTTTAGAAGCTTTTCTTTCAGAAAGGCCGTCTACAATAGAATCTGCAACATAAGAAACCACTTTGTTGATAGACTTTGAAGCATCGTCATTAGATGGAATTACGTACTCAACCTCACGAGGATCTGAGTTTGTATCTACCATAGCGAAAATTGGAATGTTTAATTTTTGAGCTTCTTTAATAGCAATGTGTTCACGAGTAATATCAACAACAAAAAGCGCTCCTGGAAGTCTGCTCATATCAGAAATAGAACCAAGGTTCTTTTCTAATTTAGCTCTTAAACGATCTACCTGAAGACGTTCTTTTTTAGAAAGTGTATTAAAAGTACCATCTTTCTTCATTCTATCAATAGAGGCCATTTTCTTAACAGCTCTACGAATAGTTACAAAGTTGGTAAGCATACCACCGGGCCAACGCTCGGTAATGTATGGCATATTTGCTTTTTCAGCTTGTTCGGCTACTATTTCTTTAGCTTGTTTCTTGGTAGCTACGAAAAGTATTTTTCTTCCGCTGGCTGCAATTTTTGCAAGGGCATCACCTGCCTCCTGCATTTTAGCAGCACTCTTATATAAGTTGATGATGTGAATCCCATTACGCTCCATATAGATGTATGGGGCCATATTTGGGTTCCATCTTCTTGTAAGATGTCCAAAATGTACACCTGCATCAAGTAATTCTTTTACTTCTACTTTGTTTGCCATTTTTGTAATAGTTTACGTTCTGTTGAAGATAGCAACAAGTAAGTGGCTGTTTTAAAAACACGGCCTTACCTGTTTAGATGCTAAACTAACTTCCGCTGGCAGCGGAATAACAACAAAAATCTTTTTAATATTAAATGAACTTTGGAATATAAATTCCAATAAAAATTAACGTTTAGAGAACTGAAATTTCTTACGAGCTTTCTTCTGTCCAAACTTCTTACGCTCTACCATTCTTGGGTCTCTGGTCATTAAACCTTCTGGCTTTAACACCGCTCTGTTCTCTGCATCCAGTTCTACCATTGCTCTTGCAAGTGCAAGACGAATAGCTTCTGCCTGTCCTGTAATACCACCACCGTAAACATTTGCTCTTACGTCAAAGTTATCGTCATTACCGGTAAGGTTAAGGGCCTGGTTTACTTTGTAAAGTAAAGGACCTGTGGTAAAGTAGTCTTTAAGGTCTTTTTTGTTTACGCTAAATTTTCCGCTTCCTTCAGAAACATAAACACGCGCAACCGCCGTTTTTCTACGGCCAATTTTGTGAATAACCTCCATTACTTAAGATCGTTTAAGTTAATAGTTTTAGGCTTTTGTGCAGTGTGATCGTGTTCTGATCCTGCGTAAACCTTTAAATTTCTAAATAGGTCTGCTCCAAGTTTGTTCTTTGGTAGCATTCCTTTTACTGATTTTTCGATTAATCTCTCTGGATTCTTTTCGAATAATTCAGCTGCTGTTAGACTTTTTTGTCCACCCGGGTAGCCAGTATGACGAATGTATTCTTTCGAATCCCATTTCTTACCGGTTAAGTTGATCTTTTCTGCATTGGTAACGATTACGTTATCACCACAATCAACGTGCGGGGTGAAGTTAGGTTTGTGCTTACCTCTTAGTAGCTTGGCTACTTTAGAAGCTAGTCGGCCCAACGTCTGTCCTTCAGCATCTACGTGTACCCAATCCTTGGTCACGGTAGCCTTGTTGGCTGATACTGTTTTGTAGCTTAATGTGTCCACACTAATTAAATTTACTTATTATTAAACATTCCATTCCCATTCCCAGCATAAATCATGTCGGGAAATCGGGGTGCAAATGTACAATTATAAATTCATATAGCAAATCCGAAATTAATTAATTTATTTTGAGGGATATAGCTGCGGAACTTAATTCCATAAATGAACAAAACCTGTTCAATTTTAGATTATAGGTTTTCACTTGCGGCTTATTTCCCACTACCTCTTACTACCTAAAATCGATAAAAGGCACATAATGAATGTTAAACGGTAATTTTTATGTTAATAAAGTCATAAAAATCTTTAAATACTCCTTAGCTTTGTTCTCTCAAATTGATTTAGCTATGAAAAACCTACTTAGATTAAAAAGTCTCTTTATATTAGGAATTATCTTTAGTATAGCATCTTGTGAACCTAACCAGGACCATGTGGCCGAAACTGAGGTAAATAATTTAAATGCTACTGCAAACATTACTCCAGAAGATCTTGAAGGAGAATGGGAACTTTCAGCT
Source organism: Salegentibacter mishustinae (assembly GCF_002900095.1). Taxonomy (NCBI): domain Bacteria; kingdom Pseudomonadati; phylum Bacteroidota; class Flavobacteriia; order Flavobacteriales; family Flavobacteriaceae; genus Salegentibacter; species Salegentibacter mishustinae. The sequence goes on from NZ_LLKN01000002.1 coordinate 908,450, forward strand.
ATGAATACCGATTTTGCGGTGAATCTTAATAATGATACCATCCATAACAAGAACATTTTACTTGAAACCGATTGTTTTAAAAATGTGGGCGTGATTTTTAATCCAGATGGAAGTATGACTACTACCAATTCTAAACTCGATTTTAAGGCCGGTGAAAGTAATGATGATTTTAAATGCCTTTCAGGAAGAACAGATACCGGGAGCTGGGATGTAGAAAATGTAAACGGTGATGAGCGTCTGGTAATTACGATGACTATTGATGGCACTACTCGTACCCACAGCCGAATTTTAGATAGAACTGCCAATACCTTTGCTTTTGAAATAAGCAAATTTGAATCTGAGCAATACTATGGAAATCCAGACGGGACGGATGCCGAAGAGGTTACCGTTTTATCTTTAGAATATACAAGGGTGAACTAGCCTAACCAATCTTTTTAGTGTTAGATAGAAAAACCTCGCAACTTTGGTTGCGAGGTTTTTTGTTTTTCCAACCCTTTAGGAGTTAGATCCTGAAACAAGTTCAGGATGGCGTAATTAATCTATCTTAGTTAGAGCATTACGAATTGATTATTGGGTGAAAAGCTTTTAAATTCTTATTCTAATGCGCTTCTAGCCAGTTATTGCCTTCTCCTAATTCTACATCTAAAGGAACTTCCAGTTTGTAAGCGTTTTCCATTTCAAACTGAATCATTTTCTTTACTTCTTCAACTTCGTCTTTGTGGGCATCAAAAACCAATTCATCATGCACCTGAAGTAACATTTTGGTTTTGAATTTTCCTTCCGTAAGTTTTCGGTAAATATTTATCATTGCCAGTTTTATAATATCTGCAGCGCTACCCTGTATTGGTGCATTAACCGCGTTCCTTTCTGCAGCGCCACGCACTACAGCATTTTGTGAATTGATATCTTTTAAATACCGCCTTCTGCCTAAAATGGTTTGTACATAACCGTTCTCCCTGGCAAAAGCTACCTGGTCTGCAATATATCCGGTCAATTTAGGATAGGTTTTATAATAGGTATCAATAAGTTCTTTTGCTTCGGCACGAGATAAATTGGTTTGATTGCTTAATCCGAAAGCCGAAACACCATAAATAATTCCAAAATTTACAGTTTTAGCGTTGCTTCTTTGCTCGCGGGTTACTTCATCTATATTTACATTAAAAACCTGGGCGGCGGTAGAAGCGTGAATATCTTTGCCTTCTTTAAAGGCTTTAATCATATTATCTTCTTCGCTAAGTGCGGCGATAATTCGCAATTCAATTTGAGAATAATCGGCAGCGAGTAGAATATGATTTTCATCTCGTGGAACAAAAGCTTTTCTAACCTGGCGACCACGCTCGGTTCTTATCGGTATATTTTGAAGGTTAGGATTGTTGGAACTCAATCTTCCTGTAGCTGCAATAGTTTGCACATAATCGGTATGAATTCTGCCGGTAGCTTTCTGCACCTGATTTGGTAAAGAATCTACATAAGTATTTTGGAGTTTTACCAAAGCACGATACATTAATACATCTTCTACGATTTTATGCTCTTTGACTAAAACCGAGAGTACATCTTCGCTGGTTGAATATTGGCCTGTTTTGGTCTTTTTTGGTTTCTTAACCAACTCCATTTTTTCAAAAAGGATAATTCCTAATTGTTTTGGAGAGCTAATTTTAAATTCTTCCCCGGCTTCTTTATAAATATTTTGTTCCAGTTCTTTAATATCACTATCTAAAGCATCAGAAAGGGATTTAAGGAAATTCTCATCTAATTTTATGCCTTCCAGTTCCATTGCGGCTAGCACTCTAACTAGCGGAATTTCAATTTTATCAAAAAGCTTTCGGGTTTCTGCTTCTTTTAATTCCTGTTCAAAGAATTTTTTAAGCTGTAGGGTGATGTCGGCATCTTCTACACCATATTCGGTCTGTGCTTCAACAGGAACATCTCGCATCGACTTTTGATTCTTTCCTTTTTTTCCTATTAATTCTGAAATAGGTTGCGGCGTATAATTGAGGTAAGTTTCGGCAAGCACGTCCATATTATGACGCATATCTGGATTGATCAGGTAATGCGCGATCATGGTATCGAAAAGCTTTCCTCTTATTTCAATATTATATTTAGCTAAAACCTTGATATCATATTTAAGGTTTTGCCCAATTTTTTCAATTTTTTCGTCTTCAAAAAACGGTCGCAACTCCTCAATAAGTTCCTGTGCTTTTTCGCGTTCTTCGGGGAAAGGCAGGTAAAAACCTTTGCCTGGTTCCCAGGAAAAAGCAATGCCCACCAGCTCTGCTTCCAGCGCATTTAAACTTGTGGTTTCAGTATCCAGGCAAACGCTGTTTTGTTTCATTAAATTCTGAAGAAACATTTGCCTGGCCATTTTAGTATTCAGGCTTTGGTATACGTGAGCAGTATCTTTTAAAGATTTTCTTCCGCCAGAACTGGCTTCAATTTTATCTGAATCGTCTCCTGAAAACAATGAAAACTGTCCTTCTCCGGCAGTTTTTGAAACTTTTTTGGCTGAAGGAGAATTGCTAACCTGGGTTTGTTGTTGATCTTCTTCTCCGCTAAATAATTTTATAAATTGATCTTTAAGTCTTCTGAATTCAAGCTCATCAAAGATCTCCTGAACTTTATCTGAATCGGGTTGAGAAAGTTCATAATCTTCAGCGTGAAATTTCACATCGCAATCGGTAAGAATAGCTGCCAGTTTTTTAGAAAGAATTCCCTGTTCGGCGTGACTTTCAACTTTTTCTTTCATCTTTCCTTTCAGCTGGTCGGTATTGGCTAGCAGCTCTTCCATACTTCCAAATTGCTTCAGGAATTTTTTGGCGGTTTTCTCGCCTACCCCGGGAAGTCCAGGGATATTATCTACCGCATCGCCCATCATTCCAAGGAAATCTATTACCTGCTCGGGACGTTCAACTTCAAATTTCTTTTGAACTTCGGGGATACCCCAAATTTCGATTCCGTTACCCATTCTCGCCGGGCGGTACATAAAAATATTTTCGGTTACCAGTTGGGCAAAATCCTTATCTGGCGTTACCATAAAAACCTGGTAATTTTCTTTCTCGGCTTGTTGGGCAAGAGTTCCAATAATATCATCGGCTTCCATTCCGGCTAATTCCACTACAGGAATATGCATGGCTTTTAAAATATCCTGGATAATAGGAATCGCGTCCTTTATAGGCTCTGGTGTAGCATCGCGGTTAGCTTTGTACTCTGCGAACATTTCGGTTCTAACCTGGCTGCCTTCTTTATCAAAGCAAACGGCAAGATGATCTGGTTTTTCCCGCCTAATTACATCGAAAAGAGAATTCATAAAACCCATTATCGCTGAAGTATCAAAACCTTTAGAATTAATCCTCGGGTTTTTAATAAAGGCATAATAACCTCTAAAAATCAGGGCATAAGCATCAACAAGAAACAGGCGTTTTTGAGCAGACATATATTTTGGAATATTATTTTTTCTGAATATCCCAAAACTACAAAGATATTATCATACAGGCTTTAGGCCGCACTAAAAACTTACGGATTAAAACCGGAGAAATATTTAATTATGCAACCACAACTTTTCTTCTCTTATTGCTAAATGCGTAATAAAAAATGTAAGCGTAACAAGCCATTACTAAAATTAGGGCTATGTTGAAATTGAAAGAGTCGGTTAAGTAACCGTAAGCCGGTGGAATTATAGCGCCACCCACAATCATGGTACATAATACTCCAGATCCCTGAGCTTTATCGTCACCAAGCCCGTCTAAAGCAAGGCTGAAAATTGTAGGAAACATTATTGAATTAAATAATCCAACTCCTATTATAGTCCACATGGCGGCTAGACCAACCGAGAAATTGGAAATAAGAATCATTCCAATTGCTCCCAGAGCGAAAATGCTTAAGATTTTTGCAGGATTAAATATAGAAGTAAGGTAAGAACCAATAAATCTTCCAATCATGGCTCCCGTCCAATAGAAAGTCACAAAAACTCCCACTACCGCCATATCACTGGAAGACGAAACACCGGTGCTTAAGATCCATTCAGCAATTGTGCGCATAAAAGAAGTTTCTCTTACCGTGGCGGCAAGGTCCAGGCTTAAAAAGTAATTTACCATATAGCTCCCCAGGGAAACTTCGGCACCTACATAGCAAAATAGGGCAATGGAACCCAGTATAAGGTTTCTGTTCTTTAAGACTTTGCGGTAATCGTTGGAGGCTTCTTTATCGCCAACTTTTGGAAGTTTTACGAAGAAGAACACAAGGGCAATTACCCCAATAAAAGCTGCAATTCCTAAAAATGGAGTTTGTACTGCGGCAGCCTCAGCAACCAAATAACTTTTTTGAGCGGCAGCATCCAGTGCTTCTATTTCAGCCGTAGTTTTTACTTTATCCTGAAGAATAAAAAGTGCTCCAAGAGCAGGGGCGATGGCAGTTCCCAGTGAGTTGAAAGCCTGGGATAGATTCAGTCTACTGGAAGCGGTTCTTTCGGGGCCCAGGATAGTAACATAAGGGTTAGCGGCAACCTGAAGAATAGTAATTCCGGCAGCAAGTGTGAAATAACCCAACATAAAAATACCGAAGACACGATAAGAAGCAGCGGGATAAAATAATAAACAGCCTATTGCCATTGTGCTAAGGCCCAGGATAATTCCTCTTTTATATCCAATTTTTGATAAAATGTATCCTGCTGGAATGGAAAGTAAAAAATAAGCGCCAAAAAACGCGAATTGTACCATTCCGGCCTGAAAATAAGAAAGTGTAAAAACTTCTCTAAGTCTCGGGATTAGCGAGTCTACAAGAACGGTGATAAATCCCCAAAGAAAAAAAAGTATAGTTACAAATATAAACGCGGTACGGTAAGATTTTTTTTGTTCCATTTATAGATAAGATTGGCTAGGAGTATTGGTGTTTTGGTTGTCCTGATATTTTACAAAGGTAAAACCTTTGTGGAGGCAAAAAGAACCTATTTCTCCATTTTTTGCCAAAGCTAAGAAAGCTACCTGGAAATCTTTATAATTGGAGTTCTGTTTAACAATTCGCTCCACGGCAATTTCACAGGCTTCCTGAGCGCTTTTACCCTGGCGCATTAATTCTACGATAAGGAAACTGCCTACACTTTTCATAATTGCTTCCCCCATTCCGGTAGCTACGGCGCCTCCAATCTCATTGTCAAGATAAAGGCCGGCACCAATAATAGGAGAATCCCCAACCCGGCCATTCATTTTATATGCCAGGCCAGATGTAGTACACGCACCGGCAATATCGCCTTTTTCGTCAAGGCAAAGCATTCCTATGGTATCGTGATTCTCAATATTGATAATTGGTTTATATTCTTTTTTCTCCAGCCATTTTTTCCAGTTTTCTTCAGATTCTTTTGTCAGTAAATTTTTCCGCTGAAATCCCTGCTGAATAGCAAACTGTAAAGCACCTTCTCCCGCTAGCATAACATGCGGAGTTTCTTCCATAACCTTCCTGGCTACCGAAACCGGATGCTCAATTTTTTTTAAATAAACCACGCTGCCACAGTCTCCCGAGGGCGACATTATGCAGGCATCTAAAGTAACGTTGCCATCCCTGTCTGGTGCGCCGCCATTTCCTACGGTAGTATTTTTAAGATTGGCCTCCTCAACTCTTACCCCTTGTTCGGCCGCATCTAAGGCTGAAGCTCCTTTGTAAAGAAGCTCGCCGGCAGTTTTGCTGGCTTCGTGAAAATTCCAGGTAGCAATGCAAATAGGAGTGGGTTTTTCCTGTTTTTTAAAGGTGGCAGCATTTAAATTATGGGTAACCGGAAAGAGGCTAAGGCTGGCGCCAGAAATCCCAGCAGCTTTTATAAAATTTCTTCGTTTCATCACTAGTTTGATTATAATTGAAAAGCCCTGAAAAATACTTCTTATTGAGGGTATAGTCAAATTTTATAGCTAAACAACATTTCTGGCACTATTTAGGTTCAAATCAATTTAGGGTTTTGGCTTGTGACAGGCGTTAAATTAAACCTAAACCAAATTTATAAAGTGATGATTAAAAGTATATTCGCAAAAATTTAGGATTGCTCATGCGTTGGATAATTTTTATAGTTTTTTTCTTATTAATCGAGATTTATGCCTACCAGGCATTAAAAACCATAACCCGAAATTACTGGGTGGTAATCCTGTATTTTGTGGTTACCCTTGCGGTATTTGCTAACTTTCTTTATCAATGGTTAACACCGGTAGAAGGGAGCGTACTCACGGGGGCACGAGGCTATGCTTTCGGGTTTTTACTTTCGGTATTGCTTTTTAAACTTATCCTGACTTTAATAATGTTCGGGGAAGATATTTTTAGATTGGGTGCCGGTGGATTTGAGAAATTATTTTCTGTAAAAGGAGAATTTTCAATGCCATCCAGGAGAAAATTTTTGAGTCAGTTGGCCATGGGGATCGCTGCCATTCCACTAGCTTCGGTTTTATATGGAATGTACCAGGGCAGGTATAATTTTAGGGTGCTTAATTACACCCTTTATTTTGATGATCTGCCAGAAGCTTTTGATGGGTACCGGCTAGCGCAAATTAGCGACATTCATAGTGGAAGTTTTGATAATAAAAAAAAGATAAAATACGGGGTAGATCTTCTTAATGAACAGGAAACCGATATGGTGGTTTTTACCGGGGATTTGGTAAATAACGAAGCTTCAGAAATGGAACCATGGAAAGAATTGTTTGGGCAAATAAAGGCTAAAGACGGTGTTTATTCTATTCTTGGAAATCACGATTACGGAGATTATAAAAGCTGGAGCTCTCCCGAAGCAAAAAAGCAAAACTTAGACACCTTAAAAGATACTCACGCTAAAATGGGATGGAAACTTTTGCTAAATGAGCATAAACTTATTGAGCGAAACGGAGAAAAGATTGCTCTAGTAGGTGTCGAAAACTGGGGTGCCGGCGGATTCAAAAAAGAAGGTGATCTCGATAAAGCAGGAGCAGGATTGAGTGAAAAAGATTTTAAAGTTTTATTGAGTCACGATCCTTCTTACTGGCAGGAAAAGATTAAAAAGGATAAAAATAATTATCATTTAACGCTTAGCGGGCATACCCACGGCATGCAGTTTGGAATTGAGATTCCAGGCTGGTTCAAGTGGAGTCCTGTGCAGTATCGATACCAAAACTGGGCTGGAATATATGAGGAATTTGGTCGTTATATTAATGTAAATCGCGGATTTGGTTATTTGGCTTTTCCCGGAAGAGTGGGAATTTGGCCAGAAATAAGTGTAATTGAACTCAAAAAAGGCCCAAAACCTGCATAATCTGAAGAATTTACTATATTTGAGTTAGTGATTTCTCCGGAAAATTAACCAGGTAAGTATAGAGATTATTAACCTCGTTTTAAAAAATGAAATTGAGGATAAAATTTAACTTAAAGAATAAGCTACATGTCAAAATTTGGTGAACTAATAGATCTCAATATTCCGGTGTTGTTGGATTTTTATACCGAATGGAACGAGGATTCGAAAGCTATGAACCCGGTGTTGCGGGAAGTTGCCGCTTCAATGGGTAACAAGGTAAAGGTGATAAAAATAGACGTAGATAAAAATTCCCAGCTTGCAGAAGCGCTTAGGGTAAAGACTTTACCTACTCTTATGATCTATAAATCTGGGGAGATGAAGTGGCGTCAAAGCGGTGAACAGGACGCTGCAACACTTGTAGGCATTCTTAAAGAATATGTTTAAAGCGCTTTAAAATCAAAGCCTTTTTCAGCATAATAATCCAATACCTTTGGTAGCGCGAATTTTAAACTTTCTGAAGCTTTAATACTGTCGTGAAAAACAATAGTGCTTCCTGCTGAAGCATTTTTCAGCACATTCTCCAAACATTTATTTTTAGATATCCTGGAATCAAAATCCCCGCTAATAACGTCCCACATCACTATCGTATAATCCTGCTTTACAAGTTTTGCAGCCTCTGAGTTTTTGATCTTTCCGAAAGGGGGTCTAAAGAGTTTGGTTTTTTGAGGGCTAAATCTTTCAATTTCTTTTTCTGCCAAAAGCGTATTTTCAATATATTTTTCTTTGGAAGTTTTCCACCCATTTAAATGATTAAATGTGTGGTTACCTATCTTATGTTTTTCTTTTAATATTTGCTGAAAAACTCCAGGATTTTTTCTAATATTATCTCCTATACAAAAGAAAGTGGCTTTTGCGTTATACTGTTTTAAAGTATCTAAAACCCAGGGTGTGATTTCAGGAATTGGGCCATCATCAAAGGTGAGATAAATGGATTTTTCGGCTTTAATTTTGGTGATTCTATTGGGGTAGAGTTTCTTTAGAACAAAAGGATATTTGATGAAAAACGGGTTCATATAGAATGGTAAATAGAACGATTGTTTAAAGTACAATTTTTAACTATAAAAAAACCTGTAAAGCGATATGGCTCTACAGGTTTGTGTTTAAAATTGGAATAGCTCTTATTCCGAAGAATCTATTCTGAGTGAATTATTTCCTCCATTTAATTCGGAATTCATTCCTTCTTCAATTAATGTTTCTTCTGGCTCTGCCGGAGTTATTTCTTCTTCCTCTCCATAAAAATGGCGAAACATTTCCAGGTGTTCATTAAACTCATCGGCTTTTTCTTCCAGCATTTCTTCATCCTGATGCACTACAAGTAAATCTATCAGGGCTCTATAGCGTTCAATATTAGATACAATTTCGTTAAAGTAACGGTATTGTCTATCTATATCCCAGCTGCCGTAATAGGCTAAATTTTCTTTATAATGCGTGGCGATTTTTTCCCAGATCTCCCTGGCTTTTTCGGGTTCACCAACTTCATAATATCCGGTAACATAAGGCTCCAGTAAAGCGTAGTAATTATAATGTTCTACCGGCATATTCTCCATAGCAAGATCAAGTACTTTTTTTGCTCTCGTGGTATCTTGCTCGTTTAGCAGGTTTTCTACCAGCCTGGCCAGGTTACTCCTGTAGGTAATAGAATTTCTACGAGTTTCGGGGTCGTGGTAAATATCGTCTGATCCCATATTACCCCAATCCCAGTTCATCACAATATCATACATTTTATCTGTATTGATACGTCCCATATCGTAAGGATTTCTAGGATCTACCGGAGTTTTAATCGGCACTAATTTATAAGCAACTCCCTCTAGTTGAAGGTATTCTTTCATCCAGAGGTAATCTTCGTCTTTAAAGCTTCCGCCAGAGAAATAAATTGGCCTTTCCCAATTATTATTAGCAAGAATATCCAGCATCATCAGAGTGTTTTTGTAAATAACCTGGGTATCTAGATTAATAACAATTTCATCTACAATTTGATCGGCAAAACGTTCATCTACAATTCCATTTTCCAAAACAGTTTCCTTATCAACCGGAATACTTACATTTTTTGTAGGGAAAGTATTTATCATCTGTCCGCTTTGTAACTCGGCCTGAGTTCTTGGATCATCATTCTGAATATAATTTAACCAGGTTTTAAGCGGAATGGTATCCTTAGTTACTTCTTTCGCAAACACAGCGTCATTAACACCGTTGTAATCTTCATTTTCAAATTGTGAAGGGATTGGATCACTCTCAAATGCTTTTCGCTTCATTTGGTCTATGTACCAATCTGTAGCAAAAAGGCTGGTATTTACAATCCTTACGTCGGTGCGGTAGCGTTCAATTTGCTGCACATACCATAGCGCGAAAGTATCGTTATCTCCTATGGTGAAGATTATACCGTTTTCATCTATAGAATCCAGGTACATTTTGGCCATAGTAAGGGTAGTATCTCTACCACTGCGGTCGTGATCGTCCCAATTTTCGGAAGCTAAAAGCACCGGCACCGCTAGTAGTGAAGCAGCAATTACAATTGGCGCCGCAAGCTTTGGTTTTAGGAATTTCTTGGCCCAATCAAAGAGGGCATAGGCTCCAAAACCAATCCAAATCGCAAAAACGTAGAAAGAACCTACTAAGGCATAATCACGCTCACGTGGCTCAAAAGGTCTTTCGTTAAGGTATATTTTTAGAGCGATTCCTGTGAAAAGGAAAAACACGAGTAATACCCAGAAGTTATTTTTATCTCGTTTAAACTGAAAAACGAGCCCAATTAAACCTAAAATTAACGGAAGAAAATAGTACGTATTTCTCGCTTTATTGTTCTTAACGTCACTTGGAAGGTTGTCCTGAGGGCCAACGTGCATCTCGTCTATAAAATCGATACCGCTGATCCAGTTCCCGTTCATGTCGGTATATTTTCCCTGGTTGTCGTCCTGGCGTCCAACAAAATTCCACATAAAATAACGCCAGTACATATAACCGATCTGGTATTCTAATAAATAGCCAATATTAGAAGCGAAAGATGGTTTTTCTACATTCAGGTAGTCCCCGAATTGGCGTAAGAAATTATGATAATCACTATTGTCGAGTTCTCCCTGCGCATAACGGTTCTGAAATTCATTTACCGCACTAACCAGCCTTTCTTCTCCCTGGTATTCCTGTTTTATGGTAAAATCCAGCGGCCCGGTAAAATCCATATAATTTGCCGCGTGTTGCGAACTCCACATTCTTGGTAAGAAAGCTTTATGGGAATCATCCAGGTTTTGCCTGGCATTCTTATAATCGTTTACAATAATATATTTTCCGGCCTCTTCGTCTTTTTCGTATTTGGGCTTGGCATCAGAGTAAGGATTGTCTTCATCTAAACCTGCATACATTTCAGAAAACTGCGGGCCGTAAAATAAATGTGTTTCCCCATATTGTTCCCGGTTGTAATAGGCTAGTAATTCACGAGCATTATCGGGACTGTTTTCATTAATAACTGTAGGTGCATTAGATCTTATAGGAAGCATTACCCAACTTGAAAATCCAATTAGGATAAACAGGATACAAAGGAATAAGGTGTTTAGCTGAAAATAGTTTTTCTTTCGGGTATAATTAATTCCGAAGTAAAAGATGGCTACAATCACTAAAAGCGCGATTACGGTACCGGTGTTAAACGGTAGACCAAGCGAATTGGTAAAGAACAATTCTGAAGCGGCAAAGAAAGTAAGCGTGTAAGGCAGAAGTAGTTTAAAAATGAACATCAAAACTGCAACTACTACGATATTTGCTATAATAAAATTCTTAACAGTAACCTTTTTATAATTTTTGAAGAAATATAAAAAGCCGATAGCCGGAATAGTAAGCAGTCCTAAAAAGTGGACTCCAAAAGATAAGCCTACCACTAATGAGATTAAAATTAGCCAGCGATTTCCACGAGGTTTAAACATATCGCGTTCCCATAGCAAACCTAAGTAGAAAAGAAGAGCCATAATGCAGGCCGCCATAGCATAAACTTCGGCCTCTACGGCACTGAACCAAAAACTATCAGTATAAGTGAATGCTAAAGATCCAACAAGAGCGCTACCTAAAACAGCCATTTTATTGGCGGGATTAAGTTTGTCAACTGGTCCCGCTATTTTTAAAACCAATAAACTTATGGACCAGAACATGAAAAGTACTGCAAAAGCACTGGCGGCTCCAGACATAAAGTTTACCATTAGCGCTACCTGCGAATTATCGGTCGCAAATGTAGAAAAGAATGCACCCAGCATTTGGTATAAAGGCGCTCCCGGCGGATGACCTACTTCAAGATTTGCGGAAGTTGCAATGTATTCTCCTGCATCCCAAAAGCTTGCTGTTGGTTCCAGTGTTAGGGTGTAAGTAGTAAGTGCAATTAAAAATACCAGCCATCCTAATATTTTATTCCACTTCCTGAAGCTAAAATCTGTCATTTTTGAGTAAAATTGAATCTTATGTGGCGAATTTAATAATAAAAATAAGAATGTTTTAGTAACGGACTTTAAAACGAAATATTTTCTGAAAAGACTGAAAATAAAGCTGTTTTACAAAATTTGTTTTTCGAGAATTTAAGGCAAAATTGAGCTGATAAAAAAATACTCTTCATTTTTTAAAGAAAAAGTTTGCGCAATAGAAACTTTGTTTTAAATTTGCATCCGCATTACAGCAATGGCCTATGGTGTAACTGGCAACACGTCTGGTTTTGGTCCAGAAGAGTCTAGGTTCGAGCCCTAGTAGGCCAACAAAATTAACCGAATTCTGAAAAGAGTTCGGTTTTTTGTTTTTTGGAATAATTTGCCCGGCACATATTTCTAAAAAGTGCGTCATTGTGAGGAGGCGTTAGCCAACGTGGCAATTTATAATTACGCTTTATTCCTTCTTTCGTAATAACGGAAAAGCATTAGCTAAGATTAAATCCTACCCCAATTTGTAGTTGTGAAGTATATTCCCTGGTGTTTAAAGGTGTTTTACTGTCAAAATAATAATCGTAGATCATAAAAACCTTAAACCAATTTGCCAGCGGAATATCCAGCCTGAATTGTTTTAGAATCCTGTAATCCTCTAAATTTCTATAAAGTGGTTGATAGTAAACGGTATTAGTGATAGAAAATCTATTAGATTTGGAGAGATAGGAAATTGATAAGTAGGTGCTATTTCTATGATTATAATTTGTTGAACCAGCCCTGTCGCTATATTCTACCTCATACAAATAGCTGTTTCCCAGGTAACCTGTAAAATATTCCCGGTCCATCCATTTCATCCTTAAACCTGCACCAACCAGGTTTCTTTGTTCTACCACCAAAAGTTGATTGTATTGTCCCTGGAGAAAAGCCTCCAGTCTCAATAGGTTGCTGAATTTGTAATTAAATCTTGTATGTAGAAACCAGGAGTTCTGTAAATTTCCTTCTTCAGCATCTATTAATTTGTAGTTCCCTAAAAAAAGATAGATTTTCCTTAAATCTTTAGATTTTAATTGCGTGGTAAGCGTTCCATTTAGTTGATTTACCGCTAGTCCATCATTATTAGAATGGTTAAAAGCAAAATCGGCATTCAATACAAAACGAGAAGAATCGGTTTGAAGTCTTTTAGTTTCTATGTTTACTAATTGGGCGTTTGCAAAAATTGGGCAGAGTAAAAGGAGAAAAAGAAATCTTTTGAACATTAGGTCTATTTGGGGCAAAGATAAAAACTAGGCACTATATGTAAAAAGACAAATATCTAATTCCTTAATTTTAGCTGAATTGTAAAAATAATACCTGTTTCTAGTTTTTTCTTAAAAAATTAAGATCCCGTTTTCTTAATAATTCGTTCAACACTTTGTAATTTAGTTTCCATAAATCCTAACCAATAAAATGTGGCTTTAGAATTTTTTAAAGAAAACGAGCAAGTATTTAATACCTTATTCGAAGCGGCTTCAGAGGGTGTTGTGGTGGTAAACGATCAGCAAACAATCGTTACCGCAAACAAGGCTGCCCTGGAGATGTTCGGGTACCAAAAAGAAGAGCTTGTAGGAGCAAACCTCAATATCCTTATTCCTAAACAATATAAAGCCAACCATCATGAACATTTCGATAAGTTTATGGCTCATAGCGAAAAGAGACAGATGGGCCACGGAAGGGATCTTTTTGGAGTGAAAAAAAACGGAACGCAATTTCCTGTTGAAGCAGGATTGAATCCGTTTAAGGTAGATGGTGAGCGCTTTGTAATGTCTTTAATTGTAGATATTACGATTAGAAAAGAAAACCAGCGTCAAATTAGAGAATTGAATGCTGAATTGGAGGATAAAATAAAGATAAGAACCCAGGAACTTAGTAATACGGTTGATGACCTGGAGAAGGAAATTTCAAAAAGAAAAGAGGCGGAAAAACGAATTAAACTGGCCTTAAAACAGGAAAAAGAACTCAATGAATTAAAAACGAAATTTCTTTCCCTGGTTTCACACGAATTTAAAACCCCGCTAAGCGGAATACTTACTTCGGCCACTTTAGCCGAAAAATATACCCAAACCGAACAACAGGAGAAACGTACAAAGCACCTTACCACCATAAAAAACAAGGTGCATTATCTCAATAATATTCTAAACGATTTCCTTTCGCTGGAGCGCCTGGAATCTGGTAATGTAAATTATAAATACACTGCATTTAGTCTTAATAAGTTAGTGAACGAGGTGATTTACAATGCCAATGTAACACTTAAACACGGGCAGGAAATAGAGTATGATAATGACATGGAAGATGTTACCCTATATCAGGATGAAAAGATCCTGGAACTCATTCTTTCAAATTTAATCGGGAATTCTATTAAATATTCGCCAGAAGATTCCACGATATATTTCAGAATATTTCCGAAGGATAAAAAGATTATTTTTGAAGTAGAGGATGAAGGAATGGGAATTCCGCAGAAAGATCAGAAGCATATCTTTGAGCGTTATTTTAGGGCTGAAAATGCCCTGCTAAACCAGGGAACCGGGATTGGGCTCAATATTGTAAAGGTGCACGTAGAAAATATGGGCGGCACCATATTTTTTGAAAGTGTAGAAAATAAAGGCACTAAATTTACCGTAACATTACCTAACCAAAATAGATAGTCACCAGTTTTTGTTGGTGAACATTGAAAATAGTTTGAAATGAAGAAAATACTTTTAATTGAAGACGATGTAACCGTTAGGGAGAATACAGCCGAATTGCTGGAACTCTCAAATTATGAAGTAGTAACCGCGCCCGATGGAAAAAAAGGCGTAGATAAAGCCAAAGAAGAAATTCCAGATATTATTGTGTGCGATATTATGATGCCAGAGCTAGATGGCTACGATGTGCTTAGTAGGTTATCTGAAGATCCTACCACAAAAGGAATTCCTTTTATTTTTCTTTCCGCAAAAACCGAGCATAAAGATGTAAGAAGAGGAATGGATCTTGGAGCAGACGACTATCTAACCAAACCTTTTGAAGAAGAAGATCTCTTAAGTGCAATTGAAAGTAGATTAGCGAAAGTAGAAATCTTACAATCTCAGAAAAATGAAGATGAGGGTGAATCTGTACAAAATTTATCTGCTTTTAGGGAAATGATGAGAAACCGGGAACAAATACAGTTTAAAGCCGGTGAGAGTATTTATGAAGAAGGAAAATCTTCGCTTCATTTTTATATGGTAGGCCGCGGCGTGGTAAAAGCTCATAAATTTGATAGCAGGGGGAAAGAGATGATCACTGAATTGTACAAAGAAGATGACTTTTTTGGAAACCTTAGCTTTAATAAAAATTCGGCTTATGGAGAGTACGCCACAGCTTTAGAAGACAGTTTGCTTTACGTGGTTTCCAAAGATAATTTGCGTGGTATTCTGAAGAATAACAGCAATATTAGCATGGAATTATTGCAGGAAATGGGCGATCATTTAATGGGTGTAAAAGAGCAATTAATGGAAATTGCCTATGCTTCGGTGAGAAGAAAAACTGCACGCACCATTTTGCTATTCGCTCATAAAATAAAGAAAAATCCTTTGCACAGCATTAGGATCTCCCGCGCCGACCTGGCGGGAGTTGCAGGTATAGCCTCAGAAACTTTAATAAGAACTCTTTCAGATTTTAAAAAAGAAGGACTAATAGAGATTGAAGGGCGAAATGTCAAGCTCTTAGACGCCGAAAAACTGGAGCGTATTAGTTAATTTTTCGAAGACCTGACGGGAATCATATTTGGGATTGATCTTTCAAACTATTTTTGGCCAAAATTAGCGCTGAAATTTCAAGCCCATGAATGTTTTAATACTTACAGACTTTTCTGCTCAGGCCTATAATGCTGCCAGGTATGCCCTAAACTCTACGCCTGGGCCATCTAATTTTTATGTGCTCCATGCTTCTAATGGGGAAGCTGCACAAATGGATGAGGCTCTTTCAGAATTGGTAGGTAAACTTAAGAAACAGCCTGCGGCGAAGCAGCATTGTTTTTCAGCTCTTCCTTTTTCCGATAATCTTATTAACGCAACTCGAAAAGCTGTTATAGAAAAACGAATTGATATAATAGTGATGGGAGCTTCAGGAAAAAATACTTCTAATTTTCAGGGGCTTGGAGGAAATACCTGTAACGTAGTAAAGAAAGTGAAATGCCCGGTGTTGGTGGTGCCAAACTGCGATTTTGAGCAATGGGAGCAATTATATCTTCCTTTAGATTTACGTTTTCCGGTAAATACCCAGGCGTTACAGTTATTGCAAAAGCTGCCGGTAACAGAAAATGTATCGCTAAATGTTTGGGAATTCGATCTAAATAATTCGGGAGCGAATATTGAGGATTTCAAGTCGGTTAATTACGAGCTTCATCGCCAAACCTTAAAAAAAGAATCAGATTTTCTGGATAAGTTCTGGCCAGAAGCGAATGCTAAGGCCAATCTAATCGTATTTTTTGCCCGTCAACTTCATATTACCGAAAAGCTTTTAAACAGGCTTTCTACTGTGGGAAAAAGAAAGCAAAATCTTCCTGTACTTATACTTCACGGGTAATCTTATAAGTTTTGGTTAAAGTTTGCTCTTAACCTATTAAAATCTAACCTTTAAGCGCTTGTGTTTTTGCTAAATATAGCAGAAAGCCCTATGTTTATGAATTAAGGATTAAAGCAATTTTGCGCTTTTAGTTCCGCAGGAAAAAATTAAAATTTTTAAAGAGGAAATTATGACTAAAGAGGAAGTATTAAATAGATTAAAAGAAGGTAATCAACGTTTTATTGAGGATAAAAAGGAGGGGAAATTACAGGATAAATCCCGAAGAGAAGAGTTAACCGGCGGGCAGTCACCTTACGCTATTGTTTTGAGCTGTGCCGATAGCCGTGTAGTGCCAGAACTTGCTTTTGACACAGGCCTTGGAGAATTGTTTACCGTGAGGGTAGCGGGAAATATTGCCAATAGCTCCTCTATTGCCAGTATGGAATATGCTGTAGCGATTTTGGGGACCGAAATTATTGTAGTAATGGGACATGAAAGCTGTGGTGCTGTTAATGCTGCTATGAGTGGAGGCGATAATGGCTATAATTTAAATCATCTTGTTTCCCATATTGCTCCTGCTATTGCAGCCTCTAAAAAAGATGCGACTGTAAATGAGGTAGTGAAGAAAAATGCACACTTAACTGCCGAAGAACTTACCAGACGTTCTACGATAATTAAAGACGCTGTAGATAGCGGAAAATTAAAAATTGTACCGGCTTATTATAATCTCGATTCCGGGAAAGTAGATTTTCTATAAATATATTTATTTCATAACAAAAGCCCTAAAAGTATCTGCTTTTAGGGCTTTTTTTGTTCAGTTTAAATGAAAAAAACGTCATCCTGAACCTGTTTCAGGATCTAAGTCGTTTGAATCGAAAGATATTAGAAGCTGAAACCAGTTCAGCTTGACGAAATTAACCTTTTTATATAATCTATTTTCTTGCCTGAAACATCTTTAAATATAAATGAGAAGACATTTTACGAGCGTTGTTTTTAGCCCGGTTGGCTAGTTCGCCCTCAAACAATTCGTCTATAGTTTCAAACCATAGGTTTAGCCATATTCCAAAATGATAGGAAGAAATTTCCTGGTGATTTTCCTGATCTACCTTAACATGAACTTTTTGCGGGTTCCCTGTATAAAGTGCTTTAAAAAAGAGGTTGCTTTCCCAGAAATCGGTTAACTTTTCGAGATGTGCATCCCAATCCTGTATAACCTCATTAAAAAAATGACCAATTTCAGGGTTTTGCCTTACTTTTTTATAGAACCCGGAAACAAGTAAAAAAACATCTTCCCGGGTTTTAATATCACCAGACATAAAAAGTATTTAAAAAATATTTATAAGAATAAAGGTAGTGGAAATAGCAAGGCTTAGTAACAGAGCATTAAAAACAACTTTAGATTTGAATTGCGCTAAAATTACCGTGTTAAAACCCATACAGGCTACCACAACAATAAATAGTTGAAACATATCTAAAAAGCTGTGTCCGTTCATTAAAATTAGCATAGCCGCTACAGATCCTAAACAACTGGAAGCTATAATTCCCATTGCTGAATATCCCAAGCTCATCTCTTCAAAATCGACTAGTAAATTCTTGTAAAGTTTCATGATTTTAATTTTTAATTCTGGCGTAAAATTAAAGGGACAACAGTAGTTTTTTTATGAGTAAAATCATAAGAACCGAAAAAAAGCCTGAAGAAAGTTGAGTTTCTTCAGGCTTTAAAATCATTAAAAATATTCTTTTATCTAAACTGGGTGTACGATTCTTTTTCCAGTTGTTCCCTATGATCTGGATGCGCTATAGAAATAAGTTC
Source organism: Salegentibacter mishustinae (assembly GCF_002900095.1). Classification (NCBI taxonomy): domain Bacteria; kingdom Pseudomonadati; phylum Bacteroidota; class Flavobacteriia; order Flavobacteriales; family Flavobacteriaceae; genus Salegentibacter; species Salegentibacter mishustinae. Next base: position 926,505 of record NZ_LLKN01000002.1, read on the forward strand.
TTTGGCTCTTTGCCTAAGGTTTTTTCCGTAGAGATTTACCACGCCGTATTCTGTAGCTATATAATGCACGTGCGCCCTGGTAGTGGTTACACCTGCGCCTTCTTTGAGAAAAGGAACTATTTTTGAAACCCCGTTTTTGGTGATGGAAGGCATAGCGATAATAGGTTTGCCACCTTCAGAAAGAGCTGCGCCTCTTATAAAATCCATTTGCCCGCCAACTCCAGAGAATTGATATTTCCCAATGGTGTCGGCGCAAACCTGGCCGGTTAGATCTATTTCTATAGCCGAGTTTATTGCGGTCACCTTAGGGTTCCTCCGAATAATTGCGGTATCATTTGTATATGCAGCTTCTTTAAAATGGACTATTGGATTGTCATCTATAAAGTCATATAATTCAGGCGAACCTATAGCGAAACAAGTGACCAGTTTCCCGGTTTTTATCTCTTTGTTTTTCCCGGTTATTACTCCAGATTTAACAAGTGGTAAAATGCCATCAGAAAACATTTCGGTATGTATTCCCAGGTTTTTATGGTTTTTTAAATTGTTTAAAACCACGTTCGGGATTCCGCCAATGCCCATTTGCAAGGTGGCGCCGTCTTCAATTAAGCTGGCTACGTGTTTTCCAATTGCCTGTTCAATTTGTGTAGGAGTGGCTATTGAGGTAGCAAAAATAGGTTCATCTACTTCTATGGCTGCATCAATTTGGCTAATGTGAATGATTCCATCTCCGTGAGTTCTTGGAACTTTTGGGTTTATTTGGGCAATTACTTTTTTCGCCGTTTGAATAGCGGGTAAAGTTATATCTACCGATGTTCCAAGTGAGCAATAGCCGTGTTTATCTGGTGGTGACACCTGGATGAATGCAACATCTAATGGAAGAAGATTTCTTCGGAAAAGATTATGAATTTCACTTAAGAAAATTGGGATATAGGCTCCTTTATTAGAATTAACTGCGCTTCTTACATTGCCTGCAACAAAGCAAGAGTTTATGTTAAAAGCTTTCGAATAAGGTTCTTCCGTATATTTGGCGTTACCTTCAGTATGAATTTGAAGAATTTCTACATCTGATAACTCATTATATCGCTCACATAAGGCATCAATTAATTTAATTGGGGTCATTGCTGCACCCTGAATAAAAATACGATTACCGGAATTTACGCTAGCAACGGCTTGTTGTGCGGATAATATTTTTGGATTTTTCACAATGCTAAGTTTGAATATTCAGATTAAAATCGATCTCAATCTCTTCATCAATTACAATTAGGCCAAAAATTTTGGTAGGTGCTTGTAAATTAAAATCTTTGATGTTTAGATCTAATTTTCCTTTAAAACGAACCTGGTTCTCCCAGGTTATTTCAATTGGAAAACGGTAATCGTTTTCAATTCCCGCAATGGTAAAACTTAGCGTTACGGTGGCCTCTTCCTCTCGGTTTAGGTCTATTTTTTTTATTTTTAAAAAAATCTCCGGGTATTTTTCAGTTTTAAGAAGCTTATGAAAATCATTATTGATTTTTCTATGTCCGCAGTCAAAATTTTGATTTTCAAGGGTAAGAATACTGTTTTTAAATATGAGGCTACGTGCTTTATCAATATAATGAACCTTAAAGCTTTCGTTTTTGAAGTAGAGCGGATTAAAGTCACATTCAAAGTCATTGATATTGGTAGTCCCAGAAATACTAAGATTACTGTTGGGTAGAATTGTAATTTCCCTGGTTTCAAAATCAGTTTGGGCTATCCCTGGAATGGTAAAAAACAGCGTCAAGAATAATAGAAAGTAAGTTTTCATACTGATTGAATTAGGGTGTTATTATAATATACGCAATACAATTTTCACATAAAAATTACAGAAAATAGGAAATAAAAAGCCCCGGCGAATCTCTTAGAGATAACATCCGGGGCTCAACATTCAACTTAAAAACTAATCGCTGCTTCTAGCGTAATTCCGTTGAATTGTCCTCCATTGTATATGTCTCCTGTAGGATAGTCGTTGTATTCCTGGTTAACATATTCCAACTTAGCAAGGATGTTTTTAGTTAAGAACCAACCTGCACCTAATTGAAAGCGGTTTACACTAATATCAGTATTACTGTTCAGTTCCCCGTCTACTGTACTGTAACGACCTCCAAGGTAGAAATCTTCATCGGCACCAAATCTGTAGATAAGTTCACCAGCATAGTGGTTGTATGTTCTTGTATCTGTATCGTTTGCATCCTGCCCACTAATAGTTTCAATGATTCCGAAGAATTCAAGTCCACCATACTTAATGAATGGGTTGATCATTACAGATGTCATCTCATTTTTGAAAGATGGATTGATACGTCCAGCTCTAAAACCAGGTCCGTTTCCATCAACATCAGTCATTACGTTATAGTAACGAGTACCGGCACGGTCACCTGTGTAAAGGTAGTTACCACGTCCGTAGTTACGTCCACTGTAAAGAAGAGATCCAGTTAATCTAAATCTAAAGTCTTCATTAAATTGATTATCATATCCTAATTTAGCAAGGAAAGAAGGATCTGTCTCACCGTTACCGGCAGTAGACTGGTTTAGTTTACCGTTGGTGAATCCTACCATACCTAACCATGGGCCGTTGAACATATATACTTCAGCACCAACTTCGGTAGTAAAACTATCCATTAAATAGTTTCCTACAAATGGGTTGTGAAGTGAGTGAGCGTTATCGGTTCTTCTAAAGTGAGCATCACCATAGTTGTTTTCCATGTGCCCAATCTTAATTCTCATATGATCCATAAGACCTTCTGCAAATCCTTCATTTATGAAGTCTAATTTATCGATCTGTATATATCCACCTTTTACCCAGGCATCTTCGTGGTTTTGAGAAGAAAGATAAGTTCTCAAGTGCATTCTCACACCATCATAAAGTAATACATCAAGGTCTAGGTTAGCAGTAGCCAGGTTAAAGTTTCCTTCAAGATCTGGAAGAGTTCCTAAGGTGTTTTCGTGATCTAAAGACTGGAACTGGATGGTAGAAGCACCACCAACTCTAACGTGAACTCCATCGAAGCTTGTAATGGTGTCTTTAGGAGCTTCAAAAACGTTTATTCCCCGTTTATCTGGAGCCCTGTAGTTGTCAAGGTCCCTGTCTTGTGCCTGTGCTTGAAAGCCTGCGGCCATCATAAGGGCAATTCCGAAATATTTAATTGAATTTTTCATTGTAATGGTTTTTAAATTGAATAGTTATTTAGAAAATGTTGATTTGAATTTAATAGTTAGGTCTTCTCCTGTGGTAATTGTTCCAAACATAGCAGTAGGAGGGTCTACTTTGTAATGAGTCATATTGATTTTTTGTTCACCATTAATTTGTAATTTATTTCCACTAAGTTTTACTGTAAACGCTACCGGAACTTGTTTAGAAACCCCTGAAATTTTTAAAGTTGCAAGACCGTTCACTTTGTAGGAGTCGCTTCCCTGAGCTTCAATCTTTTTAACTTCGTCCAGTTTAAATTCTATATTTTTATATTCGCTGGTATTAAGCGCTTTATAGGCATTTTTGTCCATTCCGCCTTTTCCGCTATCTAAACTTTCAGCAGGAACGGTAACCTGTAGGCTGGAAATTCCTGTAAGCTTACCATCTTCGGTAGTGATTGTGGCGCCTCCTTTTTTAGAATTTGCCTTCATTTCCCAATCGTGGATATTAGAAGTTCCTTCAACAATAATTTCTGAGGAATTATCCATTCTAAAATTTTGGCCAACCATGCTTCCCGCGGTTAGCAACATAAAAAATACGCCTGTAAGTATTACTTGGTATGATTTTAAAACTTTCATGATATTAGGTTTTTAAGTTTGGTACAAAGTTGGGGTAGAAATGCAGCAGAATTTATGACGAGAGTCAGGTTTGAGAATATTTCTTACAAAGACTATTTTGGGCCATACTAAAAGGGATTATAGTATTTACAGGGGTTTGCAGCGGCTAAAACGTTTTCGCGATACCAAAATAAAAAAAATATTTCTGCTGAAAAAACAGCAAAATAGGCTAGAAATTATATCGAGATAATTCTATTTCTGAAGAAAAAGGGGGATAAAAACTCGCTTTTTAGTAATAAAGCTCGTCGGTTTTTAGGTTTAGAAATCTCGAAGTGGCGAAAAATGTACTTAACCAGGTAATGAATATGCCCAACAGAAAAATTCCTATAAAAAGGCCCGCAAGTAGTTTTACATCTGAAGTTAGGGCGAGCTGAGGAAAACTATTGTTAAGGTAATACAATGCACCGGCCATTCCAATAAGTGCTATTATGGCACCAATAATTCCCAGCTTTACACTTTGCCAGATAAATGGCCTGCGAATAAAACCTTTGGTGGCACCTACCATTTGCATGGTTTTTATAATAAATCGTTTAGAATAAACCGAAAGCCTAATAGAGCTGTTGATAAGCAATACCGCAATAAATGTGAAAACTCCACTGGCAATAAGTATCCAAAAACTAATTTTCTTTACGTTTTCATTTAAAAGGGCAATAAGTGGTTTATCGTAAACCACTTCATCTACAAAGTTTTTAGAAGTGAGATCGGCTGCAATTTCATCTACCTGCTCGCCAGAGACAAAATCGGCATTCATATAAACATCTATAGAGTTCTGTAAAGGATTATAACCCAAAAACTCCATAAAATCCTCGCCTATTTCCTTGCTATGCGCCTCGGCTGCTTCTTCTTTAGAAACATAGGTGGTAGATTTGGTATAATCTGCCATCGCCAGGCTTTTCTTGAGTTGTTCTATTTCAACTTCTTTGGCGTTATCTTTTAAATATACCGTAAGCGCAATTTGTTCTTTAAAGTGATCGGCTACTTTTTTGGTGTTTAGAACCAGCAATCCCAACATTCCCAATAAAAAAAGTACTAAAGCAATACTAATTACTACCGAAAAATAAGAAGATACCAGGCGGCGTTTCTGGTATTTTTCAAAGGATGTGCTCATAGGGCGATCTCAGATTTTTTGTAAAAATAAAAAAGATAAGCTTGCAATATCTTTAAAACGTCTAAAGTTTAAAAAAATTAGCGAAGTATTAAATTTTTTATTTCGGAATGAAAAACTACTATAAGATGTCTGCGAAAAATTATTCGTCAAGCTGTCCCGACGCTTCGGGATGTTTCAGCTTCTAATATGTTCATTAACTTAGAGGTTATGATAAGTTTAGAATCCTGGCTTATTGAAAGAGACCAAATTTTACATCCTGCAAGGTTTGTGCAACCTTGTAGGTTTGGGAACTTTTTCAAACCTACGAGGTGTAAAAAAACCTTGCAGGAAGATGGGTTGATTTTTATATAGCAACGAAAAAACACAAATAATATGAAAATACTAATCTTCGGAATTGGTGGCGTAGGCGGCTATTTTGGCGGAAAACTTGCCCAGACAGGTTCCAATGTAACAATGATTGCCCGCAGAAAACACCTGGAGGCGATCAACAAAAACGGACTTGAAGTTGAAAGCATCAATGGGAATTTTAAAGTGAAACCAAACCTTGTTACCGATGAATTAGCTAAAGTTCCTACTCCAGATTTGGTGATTTTAGGGGTGAAATCCTGGCAAATCCAGGAAGTAGCAAATAAATTGAAGCCAATAATTTCTACCGAAACAATGGTTTTGCCTCTACAAAACGGGGCCAATAACGTAGAAAAACTGCTGGAAATTCTGCCGAAGCAAAATGTTTTGGCCGGGCTTTGCCATATTGTAAGTTTTCTAGAAAAACCCGGGAAGATAAAACACGTTTCTTTTGAACCGAGAATCACTTTCGGCGAAATTGATAATTCTACTTCAGAAAGAATTGAGCGTTTAAAGACAGTTTTTGAAAAAGCCGGGATCACTAATTTTAATCCTGAAAATATTCAGCTGGAGATTTGGAAAAAGTTTCTGTTTATCGCCACTATCAGTGGCCTTGGCGGATTAACCAGGGTTTCTATAGATAAAATTAGGGAAAGCGAATATTTATATGATCTACTGCTAAAAACCGCTCAGGAAATTAAATTGGTAGCCAATGCTAAGGGAATTCCGCTAGCCGAGGGACATCTGGAAAAAGCCTTTGAAATTATTCAAAATCAACCGGCGGGAACTACGGCTTCTACACAAAGAGATATTATGGCGGGACGGCCTTCAGAATTAGAAAACTTCAACGGCTTTATCGTAAAAGAAGCCGAAAAATTAGGCATCGCAACACCCGTAAATAAAATGATCTACGAGTGTTTACTGCCTATGGAAAAGAAGGCGAGGAATTCTTAATTATTCCTCGTTTTCTCCATTTAAATCTAAAATTGAAAAGTTTTCATCTATCATTAGCGTAAGACATCCGTTACTATGCAGCTGTTCCAAAGATTTGGTTTCATTGTCCAATTGAATATTTTTCACTTCAAACGGCAATCCGTGTATCTGTAACTTGAATATCTTGCAATCAGATTCATAAGAACCTTCTTTATGCTGCTGAATAACCAGCTGATTTTTTCTTCCGGTAAGTTTAAAGCTTCTCAAGCAAAAACGCCCTTTGGTATAGTCGTAACCATCTTGCGCATCTTCGAAAAACTGGGAATCTTCTTTCCCTTTTTTGTAATAAATGTCTAAGGTGATCTCCTCTATTTTTCTTTCTCCCACGTATTGTTGAACGGGATATTTTGGGATAATAGCACCTTCTTTTATAAATACAGGCATACTGTCTATATCGGCATCTACCCAAGTTTCTTTTCCGCCTTTAACTACTTCGTCGGTCCAGTAATTATACCATTCACCTCTTGGAATATACATACGTCTACCTTTTGCATTAGGCTCTTGAACAGGGCAGGCGAGTATACTATCTCCAAAAATAAATTCGTCTATTCGGTAATGGGTGTTCACGTCTTCCTGGTCAAACATCACCAGAGATTTTATTAAAGGCACACCTCTTTCGGTGTAATCCCAGAAAGCAGTGTATAAATAAGGCAATAGCTGGTAGCGCAATTCAATAAATTTACGCACTATATCGGTGATATCTTCATCAAAAGTCCAGGGTTCCTGGTCACCGTGATCTCCCGAAGAGTGCACTCTAAAGAATGGGTGAAAAGTTGCTAGCTGAATCCATCTTGCGTAGAGTTCGCCGTGTGGTTGTTCAGCAAAGCCGCCTATGTCGCTTCCGGCAAAGGAAAAACCAGACATAGCGAGACGCTGTACCTGTACATTAGCGATCCACAAATGCTCCCAATTCGCAATGTTATCTCCAGTCCAGGTAGAGGTATAGCGTTGAGTTCCTGAATAAGCAGCCCTGGTAATTACAAACGGGCGTTTAGGATGCGAGAATTTTTTAACGCCGTGGTAAGTTGCACGAGCCATTTGCATCCCGTAGATATTATGAGCTTTTCTATGGCTGCAGGGATTGCCGTCGTAATCGTGTCTTACATCGTGTGGAAAGGTTTTATTTGGTACTTCCATCACTGCAGGCTCGTTCATATCGTTCCAGATACCCTTAACGCCAATCTCTTCAATTAATTCTTTGAATAATCCAGACCACCATTCTCTTACTTTAGGATTGGTGAAATCTGGGAAATAACATTCTCCCGGCCAAACTTTCCCTTTAATATAAGGGCCATCGGCACGCTTACAGAAATAATCGTTTTCCAGGCCTTCTTTGTATACCCAGTATTTTTTATCAATTTTAATCCCCGGATCTATGATCGCTACGGTTTTAAAACCATCTTCTTCAAGTTCTTTCACCATTCGTTTTGGATCTGGGAAATACTCTTTGTTCCAGGTAAAACAGCGAAAACCTTCCATATAATCAATATCCAAATAAATAGCATCACAAGGAATTTGTAATTCTCTGAATTTAGAAGTGATTGCCTTTACCTTACTTTCAGGATAGTAACTCCATTTACATTGGTGAAATCCTAAGGCCCAAAGTGGCGGTAAATCTGGTTTTCCGGTAAGATCGGTATAGTATTCTACTACATCGGTCATTTTAGGACCGTAGATAAAATAATAGTTCATCTCGCCACCCTGTGCCCAAAAGCTGGTTACAAATCTTCTTTCCTGGGCAAAATCAAAATATGATCTAAAGGTGTTATCAAAGAAAATTCCGTAGGCTTTTTTGTTGTGAAGCCCGGTGTAAAACGGAATAGTTTTATAAATAGGATCGGTATCTTTTCCGTAAGCATAAGAGTCGGTAACCCAGTTTTCGAAGCGTTTTCCTTTTAAATTTAAATGCCCCGGTTTATCACCAAGACCAAAATAGCTCTCTCCATCGTGCGAGACCTTGCTCATTTTTACGATATCGCCTCCAAATTCATAACTTTCTTCCCAATGAAACCCCAGTTCATCCTGGTTTATAAGGCTTCCATCTGCCTTATCATAGATCTTAATGAGTAAACCTTTCCTGGAAACCTCGCATATAATTTTCGAAGTGGTAATAGTATAACAATCTTCTTTTTCTTCAATATCTAGCTGGTTATAACCAATACTCGCATATTTGGTGATTGCATAAGAAAAGTCCTTAGCAAACATTCCGGTTGTAGAATACCTAAATCGAAGCAACCCATCTCTAAGAATTGTAATTTGCAAAGCCACATCGTTTTCTGTGGTAAAATAAAGCGTATCCACATCTTTGCGGAAAGAAATTACATTAGATGGAAATGCATTTCCTTTTTGTTCTAATTCGGTATTAGTGATCATATTTTATAATGGATTACTGTAGGGTAAAAAAACAGAATAGTTTGCAAATATAAGTTAGAATTATCAAAGTACTTATGAGTGTTTATTAACTATATCGTTGTTGTTCATTTAACTAAGTAGAATATTTAAAGGCTACCATCGCTAAAGGCGGAATATCTATTACTGCGGAATGGTTCCTGGAATGCCATTTATGCTCTGTAGTTTTTATGGATTTATTGATGTATTTGCCGGAACCATAAAATTTCTTTTTATCGCTATTAAAAACTTCTTTTAGCACGCCTTTTTTAGGTAAGCCTACCCGGTAATTTTCCCGCGGAATTGGGGTTAGATTACAAACAATAATCAAATTGTCTTTAGGTTCGTTTCCCTTCCTAATAAAGCTAATCACAGAATTTTCGGCATCATTGTAATCTATCCATTCAAAACCATCGGGTACAAATTGATTTTCATATAAAGCAGGCTCAGATCGATAGAATTCATTTAAAGCTTTAATTACCTCCTGAATTCCTTTATGTGGCGCATAATCCAGTAAATGCCAGTCTAAACTATTCTGGAAATTCCATTCTTCACTTTGCCCAAATTCACACCCCTGAAACAATAATTTAGTTCCCGGGTGGGTAAACATATATCCGTATAGCAGCCGTAGATTGGCAAAACGCTGCCATTCGTCTCCCGGCATTCTTCCTAAAATAGAATGCTTGCCGTAAACCACTTCATCGTGGGATAAAGGCAGCATAAAATTCTCGGTAAATGTATAAGTGAGGGAAAAAGTAATGTTATTTTGATGATGTTTGCGGTATATGGGTTCTTTAGAGAAATACTGAAGCGTATCGTGCATCCAGCCCATCATCCATTTCATCCCAAAACCAAGTCCGCCTAAAAACACGGGTTTTGAAACTCCGCTGTAAGCAGTAGATTCTTCGGCAATGGTTTGTACATCGGTAAAAGAAGCGTAAACTTCTTTGTTTAATTCTTCTAAAAACGAGATTGCTTCCAGGTTTTTATTTTCACCATACTCATTGGGGTCCCATTCGCCTTCATCCCGTGAATAATCCAGGTAAAGAATAGAAGCTACGGCATCTACCCGCAAGGCATCGATGTGAAATTGTTCTAACCAGTATAAAGCGTTGCTAATCAAGAAAGCTCTTACTTCGTTTCGGCTGTAATTGAAGATCAAACTTTTCCAATCGGGATGGTAACCTCTTCTCGGGTCGGGGTGTTCGTAAAGATGTGTTCCATCAAAGTAACCAAGGCCGTGGCTGTCTTCCGGAAAATGTGAAGGCACCCAATCTAAAATTACTCCAATATCATTTTCGTGAAGTTTATCTACTAAAAATTTAAATTCATCTGGATAGCCAAACCGTGAGGTTGGTGCAAAATAGCCGGTAATTTGATATCCCCAACTTGGATCGTAAGGATATTCCATAATAGGCATAAACTCTACATGAGTAAAGCCCATTTCTTTTACGTAGGAAACCAGATCGGTGGCAAGTTCCCAATAAGAAAGAGACCTGTTTTCTTCGGTTTTCTTCTTCCAGGAAGATAAATGCACTTCGTAAACCGAATAAGGGGCTTGTAAAGAATTATTCTTTTTGCGTTTTTGCAGCCAGGATTTATCTTTCCATTTATAATCATCTTCCCAAACCACCGAAGCTGTATTTGGCGGATGTTCGCAGCGCCTCGCATAAGGATCGGCTTTCTCGGTAATAATTTCGTTATGGTTGCTACGGATTTTATACTTGTATAAATTTCCTTTTTCAACATTAGGAATAAAACCTTCCCAAATTCCACTACCATCCCAACGCACATCAAGTAAATGTTCGCCCTCTTTCCAGAAATTAAAGTCTCCAATTACCGAAACCTGCTTCGCGCCCGGAGCCCAAACAGCGAAATATGTTCCCTTAACTTCATTTAAAGTAATTGGATGGGAGCCAAACTTCTCGTAAAGACGATAGTGTTTCCCCGCCTTAAATAAATTAATATCAAATTCTGAAAATAAACTGTGCGTTATAACTTCTGCCATATTATCCTATAGTTGTTCCGGGTGGGATTACCGCCTCTTTTTTTAGTACTACAATACCTTCTTTAATTACATAAGAATCAGTTTCGGTATCTTCTAAATGCGGACCGCCATTTATAGAAGTATTGTCACCAATTCTACAGTTTTTATCGATTATGGCATTATTTATCGTGCAATTTTCCCCTATTCCACAGAGTATTTCAATTTTATTCTTTTCAATTTCTTCTAAAGATTCATAGAAATCGGTTCCCATCATATAGCAATTTTTTATAACTGAACCTTTTCCAATCCTGGACCTCACACCAATTACCGAAGACTCAATTCTATCGGCGTGAATAATGCAACCTTCAGCAATAACCGCTTTTTTGAGTTTGGTATTGGTATATTTGGAAGTTGGCAGAATCCTGGCGTGTGTATACACCTGGTTTTCCATGTCATAAAGATTGAATTTTGGGATATTTTCGGTTAGACCAATATTTGCTTCAAAGAAAGATTCAATATTTCCAATATCTGTCCAATAACCTTCAAATTGATAACCACAAACTTTTTTATTTCCTATAGCCTGCGGAATGATCTCTTTACCAAAATCTACGGTGTTGGGATCGTCCATTAAATTTTCCAACAATTTTCGGTTAAACACATAAATCCCCATGGAACCCAGATAATTTCTACCTTCAGCTTCCATTTCTGGTCCTACAGGCGAAGTCCAATCCGGTAAAAGTTCGGCTTTCGGTTTTTCGATGAATGACGTGATATTATTGTCTTGATCGGTTTTCATAATCCCGAAACTCGGGGCGTCTTTCGCATTAACAGGAACGGTGCCAATGGTAATATCGGCCCCGGTATCTATATGCTGCTGCACCATTAAGTTATAATCCATATGGTACAATTGATCTCCTGAAAGAATAAGAAAATAATCGAATTTGTGTTTTTTAAAATGATGCATTCCCTGTCTAACAGCATCTGCAGTTCCCTGGTACCAGGTTTTGTTATTCGGGGTTTGCTCTGCCGCCAGAACATCTACAAAAGCCGAACTAAAAAAGCTAAAGTGAAAGGTATTTTTAATGTGCTTATTGAGGGAAGCCGAATTGAACTGCGTTAACACATACATTCTTTTCATTTTAGAATTAATACAGTTGGAAATCGGAATATCTACCAGCCTGTATTTTCCTGCAATAGGAACGGCAGGCTTAGACCTGCTTTCTGTTAACGGATGAAGCCTGGTGCCCTGACCGCCTCCTAGAATAACCGATAATACTTTGTCGTTTAGCATGATTAGTCGCTTTTTAGTGAGTTATACAAATCGATATATTTTTGCGCCGAAACATTCCACGAATGATCAATGCTCATAATATGTTTTCTGGTTTTTTTAAATTCAGGTTTATCATTGTAAAACGCAATAGCCCTGTTCAAAGTTTGAAGAATATTATCTCCTGAAGCATCCTGGTGTGAAAACCCAAAACCTCCATCTTCAACATCTATAACGGTATCTTTTAAACCACCAATACTTCGCACAACCGGGATGGTCCCGTACCTAAGGGAATATAATTGATTAAGGCCACAGGGTTCTACACGGGAAGGCATTAATAGGAAATCTGCACCGGCATAGATGAGGTGCGAAAGTTTTTCATCATAGCCAATAAAAGTATTATAAACGCCTTTATGTTTTTTCTTTAAAGCTTTTAAGCTGTCTTCTACTTCAGGATCTCCGGAACCTAAAACGAGGATGTTGCATTCTTTTTTTGAAAGAATTTCATCAAAAACTTCCGGGAGTAAATCGGCCCCTTTTTCAAGAACCAATCTTCCTATAAAAGCGAATAATGGTTTTGAAGCTGAAAAGCCAAATTCTTTACACAGCCTTTTTTTGTTGGCTGTTTTGCCGGTTTGAATATTTTTTGCTGAATAATTTTTAGTGATAAATTCATCGGTTTCGGGATTCCATACATCGGCGTCAATTCCGTTTAAAATTCCAACACATTTTTGATTTTCGTGGCTCAATAAACTTTCTAAACCATTCGCAGCTTGTTGTAATTCTTCCATATAACTTGGGGAAACCGTAGTTACCCGCCAGGCACATTTTATTCCCGCGGCCAATGGATTTATAACACCGTCCCAATCCAATAAACCTATATTAGAAATATCGAAAGCAGGAAGGTAATGTACTTTATCGTGCGCAAACCAACCCTGATACTGTGCATTGTGAATGGTAAGAATATTAGGGATTTTATTCAGCGATTCATATTTAAAGCATTCCTGCGCCATAAAAGGAATTAATCCTGTATGATGATCGTGGCAATGAATTATGGAAGGTTTGGTTTTTAGGGTCAACATCCAATCCATTACCGCAATTTGAAAAGCGGTAAAACGCGCCGTGTCATCTGCAGAATATACATAATCTTTAAAAAGAAGTTCAGGAATATCCACAAACAGGACGTCGATATCTAAAACCTCCTTTTTTAATTTTAATATGCGATACGAGAAATTGTTCTCGCCCAGAACTAATTCTGATTCGTAAACACTTTCAAATTTGTGTGCAGCGGTAAATTTATTATCATAAAACGGCATCACTACCCTGGCGCCAACTCCTGCCTGTTGCTGATATTTTGGTAAAGAACCAACCACATCTCCCAGGCCTCCAACTTTTGCAATAGGGTAACATTCAGCGCTTACGTGTATCACGTTCATATAGAAATTTTTCAAAAAAAATAGAGTTAGTCAGATTGTTGCGATTTTAATGGGCTAAATATTATAAAGCTTCTAAATTTATCCCTCTTTTATCGTCAATTCTCTATAAATTTAATGAAATAAAGGAATAGTCTACATTAATAAAGCCTTAAAATCCTTCGGTTTTATTATAAAAAGGAATTCAAAATTTTAAATGACAGGGATTTTAGAGTACAATAGGTTTTTATTGCGGTTTAAATTACATCTCAATCCATCCCATCTAAATTCCCATAAGTGGTTTAAAATTGTAAATTTGCAGGCATTAATATAAAGTCGCGTTGCGCGTAATCAGCAGGTAAGAAAAATAAAACAATGAGTTACAACTTTAACGAAATTGAAGCCAAATGGCAAAAATACTGGGCCGAAAATCAAACTTTTCGCGCCAGCAATTCATCAGATAAACCAAAGTATTACGTGCTGGATATGTTTCCATATCCTTCAGGTGCCGGGCTTCACGTTGGCCACCCACTTGGTTATATTGCCAGCGATATTTATGCACGCTACAAACGCCATACAGGACATAATGTATTGCACCCTCAAGGTTATGATAGTTTTGGGCTGCCGGCCGAGCAGTATGCGATTCAAACCGGGCAACATCCTGCGCTTACCACAGCTAAGAATATTAAAAGATATCGGGAGCAGCTCGATAAAATAGGCTTTTCCTTTGATTGGAGCAGGGAAGTGCGCACCAGCGATCCCGAATATTATAAATGGACGCAGTGGATCTTTATTCAGCTTTTTGAGAGTTGGTATGATATGGAAGCTGAAAAATCAAGAGATATTTCAGAGCTTGAAGAAATCTTTTCTGCGGAAGGGAATTCGCGCCTAAATGCCGCTTGTGACGATGAGGTTGAGGAATTCTCAGCTGATGCCTGGAATGCTTTTTCTTCGGAAGAAAAACAACAAATATTACTAAAATACCGACTTACCTATTTAGCTGAAACCGAAGTAAACTGGTGCCCGCAACTGGGAACCGTTTTAGCTAACGACGAGATTGTTAACGGCGTTTCAGAACGTGGTGGCTATCCTGTTGTGCGCAAAAAAATGACGCAATGGAGTATGCGAATTTCGGCATTCTCAGAACGTTTATTACAAGGTTTAGATCAACTGGACTGGACCGAGAGTTTAAAAGAAAGTCAGCGTAACTGGATCGGGAAATCGGTTGGGGCACACGTAGATTTCAATGTTCAGGATTCTGATGATAAAATTGGTGTTTTCACCACCAGGCCCGATACTATTTTCGGAGTGACTTTTATGACTTTGGCTCCGGAACACGAACTGGTTAAAAAGATAACCACGCCTCAACAAAAAGAAGAAATTGAAGCCTATGTTGCCGCCAGTGCAAAACGCAGCGAACGCGAACGTATGGCCGATGTGAAAAGTATTACCGGGGTGTTTACCGGCGCTTATGCCGAACATCCTTTTACCGGCGAGTCAATACCTATCTGGATTGGCGATTATGTGCTTGCAGGTTATGGAACCGGTGCCGTAATGGCTGTGCCTTGCGGAGACCAGCGGGACTATGATTTTGCCAGACATTTCGATATTCCGATTAAAAATATCTTTGAAAACGCTGATATTTCTGAAGCTGCTTTCTCCGGAAAAGAAGGAACGGTAATCGCAAATTCCGATTTCCTTAGCGGGCTAGAATATAAGGAAGCACTTCAAAAAGTGATTTTAGAATTGGAAAAAACCGGTCACGGTTATGGGAAAACCAATTATAGGTTGCGTGATGCGGTTTTTAGTCGCCAGCGTTATTGGGGTGAGCCATTCCCGGTGTATTACGTAAAGGGAATGCCGCAAATGATAGATGCGCAACATTTGCCCTTGCATCTTCCTGAAGTAGAAAAATACCTTCCTACTGAAAGCGGGGAACCACCATTAGGAAATGCTACCGATTGGGCCTGGGATACAAAATCTAACGAGGTAGTGAGTAATGAGAAAATTGACGATGAAACAATATTCCCGCTAGAGCTGAATACTATGCCCGGTTGGGCCGGAAGTAGCTGGTATCTTTTCCGTTATATGGACTCGGGGAATGATAAAGAATTTGTGTCTAAAGAAGCTCAAAACTACTGGGAAAACGTAGATCTATATATAGGCGGAAGCGAGCACGCCACCGGCCATTTATTATATTCCCGTTTCTGGACAAAATTTCTTCACGACCGTGGATATCTTTCGGTAGAAGAGCCTTTTAAAAAGCTGATCAACCAGGGAATGATTTTAGGTCAGAGTGCTTTTGTTTATAGATTGGAAGGAGAAAATGTTTTTGTCTCTAAAAATCTGATAGGCGAAAATAATGTTCAGCCAATTCACGCCGATGTTTCTTTAGTAAATCATTCAGATGAACTGGATATTGAAGGTTTTAAAAAATGGCGTCCTGAGTTTAAGGATGCGAAATTTTTAACCGAAAAAGAAGGAGCATACATAGTAGGACGCGAAGTCGAAAAAATGTCGAAATCTAAGTACAACGTGGTAAACCCCGATGATATTTGTGAAGATTACGGCGCTGATACCCTTAGAATGTACGAGATGTTCCTGGGGCCTTTGGAGCAGGCAAAACCCTGGAATACCGCAGGAATTACCGGCGTGCATAATTTTCTTAAAAAGCTTTGGAAATTGTATCACAACGGTGAGCAGTTTGAAGTTTCAGAAGAAAAAGCTTCAGCCGATTCTTTAAAAAGTCTGCATAAAACCATTAAAAAGGTTACTGAGGATATCGAGGAATTCAGTTTTAATACTTCGGTTTCTACTTTTATGATCTGTGTGAATGAACTTTCTGCACAAAAATGCAACAGCAGGGAAGTGTTGGAACCTCTCGTTATTTTGATAGCACCTTACGCGCCGCATATTGCTGAGGAACTATGGAGTAAATTAGGACATTCAGAGTCTGTGGTGACCGAAGAATACCCGGTTTTTGAAGAAAAATTCCTGGTAGAAAGCACTAAAAATTACCCGGTTTCTTTCAATGGTAAAATGCGTTTTACAATGGAGTTACCACTGGATATGCCAAAAGACGAAATTGAAAAAACCGTAATGGCAGATGAACGAACTCAAAAACAATTAGACGGTAGAACACCTAAGAAAGTAATTGTGGTACCCGGAAAGATTGTGAATATTGTAGGTTAAAAATTTGAGAATTATATAATTTGAAGAATCCGTTTCCTTCTTTAGGGAACGGATTTTTTTATTGGAACAATTTGTCACTTATCGTCACCCTGAATTTATTTCAGGGTCTAAGTTGTTAGATGCTGAAACAAGTTCAGCATGAAAAATTATTATTAATGATTACGGATGAGGGGAAAATAACATTACTGCAAACTGCCAATTAAAGACTGCTACCCAATATACAGCTCCACCAAACCTTCTGGAGTAGTTAGGTAGATGGTGTTATTTTCCTTATCTATTTTATCTATAAACTCATCGTTCATTGGGATAAGGATTTGCTTTTCGTCTTTCTGAATTTCAAAAAGAGCCTGTGCCGTACTGTCATTTATAGAAGTGATCTTGCCAATATTGCCATGAGTGGCATCTATAACGTCAAAACCTATAATTTCGTGAAAGTAGAATTGATCGTCTTCCAGTTCTGGAAGCATGGTAAGTGGAAGGTAAGTGAGAGCGCCTACAAGGTCTTCGGCGTCTTCTTCAGTCTCAATATCTTCAAATTTAACGCGTAGTAAAGTGCTTTTTTGCAGCGAACTGCGTTCAATAAAAAATGGAACCAGGTTCTCATTATATTCAATGAGCACTGATTCCATTTCTAAATACATTTCAGGAACGTCGGTGTCTAATTTAATAAGCACCTCGCCCTTAAAGCTAAATTTACCAACGATTTTACCTAAAAAGAAGCATTCGTCTTTAGTCATCGCCAGTTAAGGTTTTAGCCTTTTTTTTCTTCGGTTTTTGCTTCTTCGGCAGTCTCTTGATCAACTTCCTTTTCCACATTAGCCTCTGGTTCACCTTCTTCGGTTACTGCAGCACCTTCAGCTTCTGCAGCAGCTGCCGCTTCGGCTTCTTTTGCTTCAGCTTCACGCTTAGCGCTAACCTCTTTTTCAGCATCAAGAGCTTTCTTTCTTGCTTCTTGTTCTTCTTTAGTTAGGTTGTCTTTCTTAGCAGCGATCTTAGCTTCTTTTTCTTCCAACCAGGCTTCGAATTTTTTCTCAGCTTCTTCTTCAGTTAAAGCACCTTTTTTAACGCCACCGGCAAGGTGTTTTTTAAGTAAAACTCCCTTGTAAGAAAGAATAGCACGAGCAGTATCTGTAGGCTGCGCACCATTTTCTAACCATTTTACCGCTCCGTCTACATCTAATTCGATAGTAGCTGGGTTGGTGTTTGGATTGTAGATTCCTAATTTATCTAAGAATTTACCATCTCTTTTTGAGCGCGCATCTGCGGCTACGATCCAGAAAAAAGGTTTTCCTTTTTTACCGTGTCTTTGTAATCTTAATTTTACTGGCATAAAAATTAAATTGTGGGGTTCCCGACCCCGGTTATTAATAAGGCTGCAAAGATACTACATTTTTCTAATTCACAAGGAGTTGGCTGCAAATAAATTTAGCCTCTTAAAGAAGGCTAAAACAGTAAAAATTAGGAAGTTTTTATGTAAAAAAAGACTGCTGCTGTTAAAAGCAGTTAATTAGTGCTAAACCCTGTTAAACAGCTTGTTGCTGTGTTTCTTAGGTTATATCTTTAAACATCAAATTAAGTAAAAGTGAGATGCAATGAATTACTCTGAGAAGGTTTCTGGAAAACTAAATGCCTTATTAGAAAAGAATAATGATGCCGAAAAAGGTTATAAATATGCTGCTGAAAATGCTAAGGATCCGCAATTGAAAGCTTTTTTTTCTGAACGGGCTCAAGAACGATACGATTTTAGCCACGAGCTTGAAACTGAAATCCGCGATTTCGGGGAAAACCCCGAGAAAGGTTCCAGTTTGGCCGGAGACGCTCATCGTACCTGGATGAATCTTAAAAGCAGCCTTTCTTCAAATAAAGATGAAGCTGCAATGGAAGAAGCAGTAAGAGGGGAACAGGTGGCTGCAGATGAATATGAAGATGTATTAAAAGATCCTGATATTCCACCAACCACGGCAAATTTGTTGTTAAAACAGAAAAATGGAATTGTAGCTGCGCTTAATAAATTGAAATCCATGGAAATTTAAGTTTAGCTACAACCTAAAACCAATTTAAGTATGAGAACAAAAGAAGAAATGGGCGAAAAGCTCAATGAAATTCTGGAAAAGAGTTACGACGCTAAAGAAGGATTTCACGCTGCCTCAAAAAATGCCAAAAATAAAAAGTTACAGGAATACTTCAGGCAAAAAGCAGAAGAACGCGATATGTTTATCCAGGAATTGAAAGAAGAAATCAAAGGTTATGGACAGGAGCCAAAAGAAGATGGAAGTATAAAAGGTGATATGCATCGCACCTGGATGAATTTAAAATCTTCTGTAAGCGATAATGATGAAGCTATGCTGGAAGAAAGCCTTCGTGGAGAAAAAGCAGCGCTGGAAGATTACAAAGATATAACCAAAGAAAAAGATTTACCGCCCACACTTAGTTCTAAGCTTAACCGGCAGCAGCAAAATATTCAAAGCAGCATTAATAATGTAAAAGTGTACGAACAGATGTTTGATTGAAGTAGTAGTTTTTAGTGTTCGTATAGGCCTCACAGCTTACCGGAAACGGTGTTTGTGAGGCTTTTTTTATTTCTAAAGATAAAAAATGGCCTAAGTACAAGGAACACAAACCGTTAATAAATCCTCAAAAATTAACTTGAGGCTGCGCTAAATAATATGTAATTTTAGCCTCAGATTAGATGGTTTTTCTTATGAAATAACCGCCTGATATTCAGCTTAATTCCTAATTTTAGCCGCACATGTACCTTATTTTTGATACCGAAACTACCGGTCTTCCCAAACGTTGGGATGCTCCCTTAACCGATTCTGATAACTGGCCAAGATGTATACAAATTGCCTGGCAGTTACATGATGAAATGGGAAGGCTGGTAGAAAGTCAGGATTATCTGGTAAAGCCCGAAGGTTTTAATATTCCATACGATGCTGAAAAAGTACACGGAATTTCTACCGAGCTTGCTGCCGAAGAGGGGATTTCTTTAACTGAAATGTTAGAGAAATTTCAGGAAGCGCTGAATAAAACCAAATTTGTAGTAGGGCAAAATGTAGGTTTTGACCTGAATATTATGGGAGCCGAATTCCATAGGGAAGCGATGGAAAATAACCTGCAGGAGTTACCGGTTTTGGATACCTGTACCGAGGTTACTGCCCAAATGTGTAAAATTCCCGGTGGGCGTGGCGGTAAATTTAAATTACCTACACTAACCGAATTACACGAATTTTTATTTGATGAACCTTTTGGTGAAGCCCACAACGCTACTGCCGATGTGGAGGCGACTACCAGGTGTTTTTTAGAATTGGTGCGCCAAAGAGCCTTTACAAAGGAGCAGCTAGATGTGCCTGAGAATTATTTTGAGAATTTTTCAGAAGCAAATCCACAGCGAATAGAGCTTATTGGGTTAAAACATATTAATCTTAAAAAGGCTTCCGAAGAAATAAGAAAGAGACTTCAGAAGCAGCAACCTACCGAAGAAATTACCACAGAAGAGATCGAGGAAAACCTCGAAAAGCTTGATGAGGTTTTATTTTCACATTTACACAATCACTCACAATTTTCGATATTACAATCTACAATTAGCATTCAGGATCTGGTAAATGTTGCCGGGAAAGAAAATATGCCCGCAGTAGCATTAACCGATCACGGAAATATGATGGGAGCGTTTCACTTTGTGAAAGAAGTGGGCGCTTATAACAAATCGGTTAAAGAAAAAAATGAAGCTGCTCTTGCCAATAACGAACCGGCAGAGGCCAGGGAATTAAAAGCTATTGTAGGTTGTGAATTTTTTGTTTGTGAAAACCATGCCGATAAATCCCGGAAGGATAATGGCTACCAGGTGGTAATGTTGGCCAAGAATAAAAAAGGCTATCATAACCTGGCAAAAATGTCTTCAAAAGCCTATACCGATGGGTTTTATTATGTTCCGCGAATTGATAAAGAAATCGTAAAGCAGTATAAGGAAGATATTATTGTGCTTACCGGTAACCTTTATGGGGAAGTGCCGAGTAAGGTTTTAAATGTTGGGGAGCACCAGGCTGAAGAAGCTTTGCTTTGGTGGAAAGAAGAATTTGGCGACGATCTTTACATAGAGATTATGCGGCATGATCAGGAAGATGAAAATCGGGTAAATACGGTGTTGGTAGATTTTGCTAAAAAGCATAATGTAAAATTGGTAGCTACCAATAATACTTACTACTGCGCCAAAGAAGATGCTAATGCCCACGATATTTTATTGTGTATAAAAGACGGGGAAAAGCAGGCGACTCCAATAGGTCGCGGCCGTGGTTATCGGTACGGTTTACCTAACCAGGAATATTATTTTAAGAGTGGCGAAGAGATGAAAAATCTCTTTAAAGATCTACCCCAGGCAATTAGTAATGTGCAGGAGGTTGTAGATAAGATTGAGCCTTTTGAGCTGGCTCGAGATGTTTTATTACCTGCCTTTACCATTCCTGAAGAATTTTTAGTTGAAGAAGATAAAAACGATGGTGGTAAACGCGGGGAGAATGCTTACCTGAAACATATCACTTTTCTTGGTGCTAAAGAGCGCTACGAAGAAATTACACCAGATATTGAAGACCGACTTAATTTTGAGCTTTCGGTAATTGAAAATACCGGTTATCCCGGGTATTTCCTTATTGTAGAAGACTTTATTCGCGAAGCCCGAAATCTTGATGTTTCGGTTGGGCCCGGGCGTGGTTCAGCGGCGGGAAGTGCGGTGGCCTATTGTTTGGGAATTACCAATATAGATCCTATTAAGTACGATCTGCTTTTTGAGCGTTTCCTGAATCCCGATCGTGTGAGTATGCCCGATATTGATATTGACTTTGATGATGAAGGTCGAAGTCGGGTTATGGATTATGTAATTCAAAAATACGGTGCCAACCAGGTTGCGCAGATTATCACTTACGGTACTATGGCGGCAAAGTCCTCTATTAGGGATACGGCCAGGGTGCTGGATCTTCCGTTGGGCGATGCCGATAGAATTTCGAAATTGATTCCTACCATGTCAAAGCTCGGGAAGATCTTTGGAATGGATGAGAAAGAGCTCAAAAAGAAATTCAGGAGTGAAGATTTAGAAAAAGTAAACGAACTTTTAAATATTGCTGAAGGCGATGATCTGGAAGCGCAAACGGTAAACCAGGCGAGAATTCTTGAAGGTTCGGTTAGAAATACCGGGATTCACGCTTGTGGGGTAATTATTACACCGGGAGATATTACCAATTATGTACCGGTTTCGGTAGCAAAGGATTCCGATCTTTATGTAACCCAGTTTGATAACTCGGTTGTAGAAAGTGCCGGACTACTAAAAATGGACTTCCTGGGGTTAAAAACATTAACCCTTATTAAAGACACGGTTCAAATTGTAAAAGGCAGACATAATATAGATTTGGTGCCCGATGAATTTCCGCTAGATGATGAAGAAACCTACAAGCTCTTCCAACGTGGGGAAACGGTAGGGATTTTTCAATATGAATCACCCGGGATGCAGAAGCATATGAAGGATCTTAAGCCTACGGTTTTTGACGACCTTATTGCTATGAACGCCTTGTATCGTCCCGGACCAATGGAATATATTCCGAGTTTTATTGCCCGAAAGCACGGCGATGAGGAGATTGCTTACGATTTACCTGAAATGGAGGAATATCTCCAGGAAACCTACGGAATTACCGTTTACCAGGAGCAGGTGATGTTACTCTCGCAAAAGCTGGCCGGCTTTAGTAAAGGTGAAGCCGATGTTTTGCGTAAAGCGATGGGTAAAAAGATCTTCGCTTTACTGGAACAATTAAAACCAAAATTTTTAGATGGAGGAGAGGCAAAAGGCCATCCAAGAGATGTTTTAGAGAAGATTTGGAAAGACTGGGAGGCTTTTGCGGCTTATGCTTTTAACAAATCGCACTCTACCTGTTATGCCTGGATTGCTTACCAAACCGCCTATTTAAAAGCACATTATCCTGCGGAATATATGGCGGCGGTACTTTCTAATAATATGAACGATATTAAGCAGGTTACTTTCTTTATGGAAGAATGTAAGCGAATGAAGCTTGATGTACTGGGCCCTGATGTAAATGAATCTTTCTATAAGTTTTCGGTAAATAAAGATTATGCGGTTCGGTTTGGAATGGGCGCGATTAAAGGAGTAGGTTCGGGTGCAGTGGCTACTATTGTAGAGAACAGAAAAACAGAAGCAGGGCCGTATAAATCTATTTTTGATATGGCCAAACGTATCGATTTGCGTTCGGCTAATAAAAAGGCTTTTGAAAACCTGGCGCTCGCTGGAGGTTTTGATGGATTTGGCGATACCCACCGTGCGCAATATTTTCACGACGATGGCGACGGAATTACCTTTTTGGAAAAAGTAATCAAGTATGCGGCGAAATTTCAGGAAAATGAGAACTCTTCCCAGGTAAGTTTATTTGGGGAAGCCAGTGAAGTACAAATTCCGGAACCTGTTGTGCCTCCTTGTGAAGAGTGGGGAACGATGGAAAAACTGAGAAGGGAACGCGAAGTGGTAGGAATCTATATTTCAGGTCACCCGCTGGATGATTTTAGGTATGAGATGGATTATTTCTGTAACTCTAAGTTGGGAGAATTCAATGATCTGGAAAGATGCGTAAACCGTGACCTTACCTTTGGTGGGGTGATTAGCGATGTGCAGCACAGGGTCTCAAAAATGGGTAAAGGCTGGGCGATGTTTTCGGTGGAAGATTACACCGACACCTATGAGTTTAGAATGTTTGGCGAGGAATATTTAAAATTCAGACATTTCCTGGTGCCTAATTCGTTTGTGCATATCAAGATCTTTGTAAAAGAAGGCTGGACTAATAAAGAAACCGGTAAAAAGGGAGAACCAAGAATTCAGTTTAACAACATTTATTTGTTGCACGATGTGATGGATCAGTTTGCGAAAAAGCTTACGATTCAATTGGATATTGCTGATCTGCACGAGGAGAAAATCAACTGGTTTAAAGATGTTTTTAGAACCCACAGAGGTGACCATAAACTGAATTTTGTGGTTTATGAAATGAAAGAGCAGGTGAAATTACATATGCCGAGTAAGAAACAAAAAGTGAAAATTTCGCAAGAGCTTTTACATACTTTGGAAGATGAGCAGGTAATGTATAAGTTGAATTGATTTCAGTTGGCAGTTTCCAGTAGCAGCAAGCAGTAATAAATTTTTAAAGCCACGAATGCACGAATATTTTTATCAACTGAGAACTGAGAACTGAGAAACTGCTTACTGCCAACTTAACAACTGCTCACTAATTTTTCCGGTTAGGGATTGAAGCAAGCTACCGTGTAGCGCTGAAAGCCCGACCCCGCGCTACGAGCGCGGGGTAACCGCCAAATAAACGTGATGAATAAGCGTATAACCAAATACAATATCGCTTGTGTAAGGAAAGCAAAAATATTTGACTAATTTTACGAAATAAGTATAACAGAAAAAACAGACAATTATGGCTATTGAAATAACTGACGCGAATTTTGAAGAACAGGTGCTAAAAAGCGAAAAGCCTGTAATGGTAGATTTTTGGGCTGCATGGTGCGGACCTTGTAGAATGGTAGGACCAATTATTGACGAAATTAGTACTGAATATGACGGGAAAGCCGTGGTAGGAAAACTAGATGTTGATGCAAACCAGGAATTTGCTGCTAAGTATGGTGTAAGAAACATTCCAACTGTACTTATTTTTCAAAATGGAGAAGTAGTAGGCCGCCAGGTAGGCGTTGCGCCAAAAAATACTTACGCTGAAGCTTTAGACGAATTGCTATAAGTTTTAGCATTTATATAATTATTAAAACCCGGTCTTGTGCCGGGTTTTTTATTTGAAGGCTATTGGAGTGCGGTAATTCGCGCTTTTCTTATATTAGTGGAGTATGAATTTAAAAGATGAAATATATAGTTCGGCTGCGGGGTTTACACAGTTAGAACTCCTGGCGAGACAGGTTGTGGAAGGTTATATTTCGGGAATTCATAGGAGTCCGTTTCACGGGTTCTCTGCTGAATTTGCCGAACATAAGATTTACAATAATGGCGAAAGCACCAAACATATAGACTGGAAGCTTTTTGCTAAAACCGATAAGCTCTACACGAAACGCTACGAAGAGGAAACGAATTTACGTTGCCATTTTATTATGGATAATTCGGCTTCGATGCATTATCCCGAGGTGGATAAATTTTCGGTGAACTCTCTTAATAAGATTGGTTTTTCGGTATTATCCATAGCCAGTATAATGCAGATTTTAAAGCGCCAACGGGACGCGGTGGGTCTTAGCATATATAGCGATGAATTTGAGTTCTACGCGCCTGAAAAAGGCAGCGATCGGCATCAGCATATGTTACTGGACGCCCTAAATAAAAGCCTGGAGAAGAAAACCAATCATAAAGCAACTAAAACCTATACTTTTCTACATCAAATTGCCGAAAAGTTGAAAAGACGCTCCCTGGTGTTTTTGTTTACCGATATGTTCCAGGCCGATACCGAAGAAGCAGCACTTTTTGAAGCTTTGCGGCATTTAAAATATAACAGGCATGAAGTTGTTTTGTTTCACGTGATGGATAAAAAGCGAGAATTCGATTTTGACTTTGAAAATATTCCGAAGCGATTTACCGATGTGGAAACGGGAGCTGAAATAGATCTTTATTCTGAAAATATTCGAGAAAGTTACCAAAAGGCGGTACAGAAATATGTTGCTGACCTCAAAATGGAATGCGCTAAATACAAGATCAATTATGTAGAAGCGGATATTAATAAAAACTTCGATAAAATTTTGACGACCTATTTTGTTGAAAGACAAAAGTTTGCCTAAAGCAAAGAAAAAAAGCTGAAAAAAACTTTATAAAAAGGTTTGTGTAATTATAAAACAGGTGTATATTTGCACTCGCAATAACGCAACGGTCTGGTAGTTCAGTTGGTTAGAATACCTGCCTGTCACGCAGGGGGTCGCGAGTTCGAGTCTCGTCCAGACCGCATTCCGAAGCATCGGAAGTAAAAGCTCCTCAATCGAGGGGCTTTTTTTATGGAGTAAATTGAGTGGGTTTAATGTAAATTTTGGCTAATTTTTTGAGCTAAAGATTGCAGATAAGTAAGTCGAAAGGCTCTTTTTACTAATAATTAGTTCAATAGAAAATATTAAGAAATAGTTATTCTTTTTAATATTCAAAGGTTTACCATGTTAGTAAATGCTGTAAAGTTTGAAAGTAAATTCTACTAAAATCAATACAGGCTGGCTGGTTGGTGTTTTAAAGCAGAAAAAATGGAATTGGTTATCCTTTCAACTTAGACATGCTGAATAAAGCCGCACCAGTCAAAGCTGTTTTATCATTCAAAATCACTTTAACCGGAATTTGCTCAAGAAGCGGGTTCATTTTATTTGAATCAACAAAATTCTTTTTGAACAATTGGTTATCTAAAAGTTCAAGATTTTTAGGAAGAATACCACCTCCAATATAAATACCTTTTGTCGCTTTAAATTTTAAAGCCAGTTGTGCAGATTCTATTGCCAGGAATCTTATAAATAAATCGATAGTTTCTTTACAAACGGGATATTTAGAATCTTTGGCACATTTACTTATAACAAGAGTTGGGTCTGTGTTTTTAATTTCAGTTGAAAACCACTTTGGTTCTGCAATCTTTCTGTATTCAAGCAGGAATAAGTATAAATTATAAATCCCTGGGCCTGAAATGATTCTTTCCCAGCTTACGTGCCCAAATTTTTTATTTAAATAGTGCCACAAAGCCCGGTCTAACTCTGTTCTTGGACTAAAATCACAATGTCCTCCTTCTGAGGCAAAAGGAATAAAATGTGTATCTTCCCACAAAATTCCTGCTTCGCCCAGGCCTGTACCCGGAGAAATTAAGCCTGCATTTCCCCTTGAAGTTGTGCCCTTTTTGATTTCATAGTAATCGCTAGGCTTCAATTTTTTTAAAGCATAAGCATGGGCTTCCATATCGTTTAGTATCCATACCTGCTGGATGTTGGTTTCTTTAATAATTTCGGCTCTATCAATTAGCCAGGGAGAATTGGTTAATTGAGCTTTGCCCTTCGAAACCGGTCCTGCTACTCCAATACAGACACTTTCAATATTCTTTAAATCAGTTCCGCAAAAGTCTTTGAGCACTTTTAAAAAAGAATAATCTTCTTTTGTTTTGTAAGATTTTTCTTTAAAAAGTTTTAATTCTTCATTTACTAATTCAAATAAAGCAAAACGTGCATTAGTTCCACCAATATCAGCGGCTAGAATATAACCTGATAAAAATTCGGTTTTGGTATTTTTTCTATGATCCACAGGGCTAAAATTTTTTACTCGATAATCGAGATTAAATGCTCTATCCCGAAGCATCGGGATGTCTCGAAATCAAATTGTATTTTCTAATAATAATGCTTGGTGAGCTTGATTTGTTGTAGCTTACTTGAAAATTAATAGGGGTACTTTTACAGAAGAATATATTTGTTTTACCACGTCTTTGTGTAGCAAATTACTTTTCTGTTGGTTTTTTCTTTCAAGCATCGCCACAATATCTATATCTTCTTCTTTAATAAACTTAGATAAAGCGTCTACCACATTATTAGAATAAATAAGTTCGTATTCCAGTTTGGAAGAATCGAAATTAGCCGATTTTAACCATTTAAACTTTTCCTCTTGCTCTTTTATTTTTTCCGGTCTGTCGTCTTTCTTAATAATGTGAACCACGCTTATCTTTGAGCTATGCGTAGAGAAGGTTTCCACCAGTTTTTTTAAGTAAAAAACATCTTCTTCTTCAAAATCTGTGGTGTACAAAATCTTTTTTGGAGTTTTGACTTCATAAGCCTGTGGGATAGTAAGAATAGGAAATTCAGGATGGGTGATCATTTCCTTTGCCGTGCTTCCAAAAAGAAGTTCTCTAATAGGTCTTGCTCCACAAGCGCCTATAACCAGCATCTGTAAATTCATGTCTTTTACGAAATCCTGTATTCCTTTTATAGGAGATTCTCCGGTGACCACCGAGATAGTAAGATCAAGATTTTCTAAACTATCTCCTAATTGTGAACTACAAAAATCTGCCACTCGATGTTTTTCTTCAGTAAGCAGCTTTGCAGTTTCTTTTTTCGATAATTTCTGGGCGCTGGTCACTACGTGTAAAACAATTAAATCAGCATCAAAGATTTTCCTGTTAGCGTAGGTATATTTCAAAGCTGTACTGGAATTTTCCGTACAATTTGTAGCATAAACAATCTTCTTCATGATATTAAAATTTATACTT
This sequence comes from Salegentibacter mishustinae, assembly GCF_002900095.1. Taxonomy (NCBI): domain Bacteria; kingdom Pseudomonadati; phylum Bacteroidota; class Flavobacteriia; order Flavobacteriales; family Flavobacteriaceae; genus Salegentibacter; species Salegentibacter mishustinae. The sequence continues at coordinate 954,274 of NZ_LLKN01000002.1, forward strand.
TAAAATAAGCGCTTATTCACACGAAAAAGAATGATTTTAATCAGCTATATGGAGATTGTTTGAGTTCTGTGCTATTTTATTCTTCGATCCGGGAATTTTTGTGTTTTTATTTCTGCTTAAGAAGGGTATTCGCCTTATCTATAGCTTTCTAGGCATACTAAAATCATTCAAAAAAATACCGCAATAAAATTACATTGGATTAAAATCAACGTAATGGAAGGTAATGTTTATCAAATCTGGCCTAAGAATTTTATAAGAAAAATTTGAAAATTTAGGGGACCGTACATTATTCTGCTATTTTAGCATTTCAAATTTAAAACTACCATAATGAAAGAACTAGTTGAAAACATTCAAACTACATTTGAAAATTTCCAAACTGAGGCTAACGCTCAATTAGAGACTGGCAATAAAAGCGCCGGGACCAGAGCAAGAAAATCTTCTTTAGAGTTGGAAAAACTTTTAAAAGAGTTTAGAAAAGTTTCAGTTGCTGAATCTAAGAAGTAAAGAATAAGGCTGTCTGAAGAGGCAGCCTTTTTTCTATACCTCCATCTAAAATTGAAAATTTAGTAGATTATTTTAGGCCCGATTCAGCTATTTTAGACCTCATCTAATTTGGTTATAAGGTTTACTGATTATTTGATTATTCGACCGTCTTCCAGGTAAATGGTTCGGTCTGTTCTTTTGGCAAGATCTTCGTCATGCGTTACCATAAGTAGGGAGAGTCCTTTTTCCTCTTTTAAGTTTTTTAAGAGTTGAAATAAATTCTCTGAATTAAAACTATCCAGGTTACCGGTAGGTTCATCTCCAATTAATAACATAGGTTCATTTATTAGTGCTCTGGCTACGGCAACTCTTTGCTTTTCTCCTCCTGATATTTTTGATGCTTTTTTAGAAACTAGATGACCAAGATGAAGTTTGGTAAGTAAATCTATGGCGTCTTCTTCAATTTGTTCGACCGATTTTATCGCTAACTTTTTTGCCGGAAGCATTACATTTTCCAACACACTAAATTCTGGAAGGAGATAGTGAAACTGAAATATAAAGCCTATTTTTTTGTTTCTGATATAGGATAATTCCTTCTGAGATTTCCCTGTTACTAATTCATTCTGAAGATAAAGTTCGCCGCTATAATCGGTATCCATGGTAGAAAGAATGTATAAAAGAGTAGATTTTCCTGAACCCGACTTGCCCATTATACTGGTGAATTCTTCTTTTTTAACGCCCATATAGATGTCCTTAAGAACATGAAAGGGTTTCTCTTTACCGAAGAGCTTGTTGATATTTTTTGTTTCCAGAATGTAGCTCATAGTTCTATTAGTTACCTCTTATTATTTGTACCGGATCTATAGCTCGAGCCTTTTTAGAAGGAAAATAGGCTGCAATAAAAGTGCATAGGAGCGCAAAAACTAATCCTATAAGATAATCAGTGGGATTATAAATTATAGGATATGTTGTGATGGTAGGTAAAGCTTCGGTTTCAAATGGAATAGTGTCAATAAGGCGCGATAAGCCCAAACCCAAAATAAGACCTAAAATTCCTCCTGCAACACCAATAAATGTTGCCTGACTTAAAAAAATCCATTGTACATCTGATCCGGAAAAACCAATAGCTTTAAGTATCGCTATATCATTCATCTTTTCATAAATAAGCATATTTTGGATATTATAAATGCCAAAACCCGCAACTATTAAGAGCGTTATAGAAACGGCATAGGTAATAAGGTTACGAATGTTAGAACCGGTTTCAAATTGGGCATTCATTTGGTTAATATCAATAGCAGATACATTGTATTTCTTTTCCAACACTCCGGCCAGGGCTGGAGCATCTGAAATATCAAATAGCTTTATATTAATATCGGTAATATAGTTTTCGGCCTCCCCTAAAATTCTTTGTACGGTTTTTAAGTTTGTATAACTCTGTATATTATCTATATCTGCTATTCCACTTTGGTAAATCCCAACCACCTTTAGGGGAAATTTATCACCTTTTGCGGTACTCACAATTACTTTTCTACCTCGAGAAATTGACATTTTTTCGGCTATTCCGGCGCCGAGTAAAATACCGTTTTCAGTATTTTTTAGATCCAGAATGCTACCCTCAATAATATAATCCTGAATATTGGAAAGTTTTGATTCTTTAATAATATCTACTCCCACTAAATTTCCTCCAAGTTCTATATTCCCGGATAGGTAGAAAATCTGGGTTTGAAGCTGTGGTGTAGCTCCCTGTACTTTTTTATTTTTCTCTAGATCGTTTAAAATTGGAAATGCATTATGGATCTTAATCTGATTTTGTTTGGGCTTTATAGAATGTATTATGGGAACAGCATCTTCAAAATCTTTGTATAGCGCAATTGCCTGCTTTTCGCTAGGTTTTATTTCGTTGAAGAGATGAATATGTGATACCTGGTTTAGTATAAGATCGTCAAGCATGGTGTTGAGACCGGTCATAAAACTTACCAAAGTTATATAGGCTGCAATCCCAAAGGTGACACCAATTGAAGCAGTGATCGTAGACTTCAGCTTAGAAAACAAGTGAGTTTTTGCTATTTCCAGTATAACTTTCCAGGATCTCATTATTCTGGTTTGTAAAGGGTTTCATTTTCATCAATTCCAGAAATAATCTCTACGTGCTCCAGGTCTTGCAACCCCGTTACGATTTCTACAGGACCATCCTCAGTGAGGACATTATTTTCATCTATAAGAAATTCCTTTGGAATAATTAGAGCATCCTGTTTTTCAGCAATTATAATATTTGCTTCCCCGCCCAGACCTGGAAATAGTTTAGGCGGATTCTTTATAAATACAGCTTCAATCTTAAAAGTTTGGCTTCCCTCATTTTTAGCCGGAAATATTTTTTTTACGGTAGCCTCAAAAACCTGGGAGCCATAAGCATCTAAAGTTAGCAGGGTTTTTTGCCCTATTTCCAGTTTAACGATGTCCATCTCATCTACCATTAACTCTATCACAAAATTATTGGTGCTTCCAATTAAGGCAAGTGGTTCTATGGTGTTTACGATTTCTCCCGGCTGTTTGTATAAAGCGTAGATAGTTCCGTTTATTTTGCTGTGTATGGTAAATTCTTCAGAAGAATAAGCCGACGATCTGTAATTATTCAATGCTTGAGTAACTTGAATGGAAAGCTCATTCCTGGTGCGCTCATATTCTTCTTTTAGTAGCTGAAGATTATTGCTGGATAGTTCGTAAGCTAGCTTTTGGTTTTCATAATTAAGCTTTGAACCAATATTTTGTTCCCACAATCTTTTTTGCCGCAAGAAATTAACCGAATCATTTCGCAACCTTAATTTCGCTGCTTTTATTTCTTTTTCTAATGATTTAAGTATAGCTGATGGGCCCGATAAATTATCCCTGGCTTTTTCTACATTCAGTTTTGCATTTTTTACGTTCAATTCAGGGGCGATATTTATTAATCTAATAATAGGTGTTCCAGCACCTACCTGGTCGTTTTCTTCTACAAGATTATTTTCCAGTATACCAATTACATTCGCATAAGCTTTATATAAACTATCGGGTTGGACAACCGCAGAAGAATAGACAGATTCTACAAGCTTAGCTCGCCTTGGGGTAATCTCTTCTACTGGCTCAGAGCACGAAATAAAAAATAAAATAATAAAAATCAGCGTGAAGATTTTCATGATATAGATAATTTTATTTTATCGAGCTACACCATTCATAATATGTTGACGATTTTTTCGAAATGCCCAATTCGCAATACATTCAAGGCAAAGATTGATTAGCTATATTAAAAGTACAGGTTGTGCTGTAGATTAAAAATGATTTCCATCAGCAAACCACCTCTGATAGAGAGAATTAAATTTAATAATACAGGGGGGAGGTTCCCTCTTTCCATTTTAGAAAAAAGAAGGAACCATAAGCTTTTGATGATAAATGAAGATGGTTATTTTGAATAAGCACCAGAGGAGTAGGTCAATTCGTAACTGTGAGTGTAAATTTCAAAAACAATCCCGAAAGGATCTTCAACATAACACATTTTATAAGGTTTCTCGTTGGGGTAATATTCCCTAATGGGCATTCGTTGTTTTCCGCCAAAGGAAACTATTTTATCGATTAGATTTTCTATGTCCGGGTCCTGGACGCAAAAATGAAAAAGTCCGGTATTAAAAGGGTTAAATTCAGGTGCCTTTTTTATTCCGTGTGGAAAAGAAAATAACTCAATTCCAATGCCGTCAGAGGTAGACAAATGAGCGATCTCAAATTCTTCCCAATCTTCACCAAAAACGTCTATGCACATTTGTCCAATTGCTGTATCTCTTTCCTTTTTTACAGTGGAAGGTTTCATAATAATATACCATCCCATAACCTCTGAGTAAAAACGAACAGCTTCTTTTATATTGGGGACGGTTATCCCAATATGGGAAAATGATTTTGGATAAGTTTCTTGTTTTTTCATCATTATTTAATTTTTACAGTGCAAATTAAGATTATATTTGTCTGTAAAACAATAAGTTACCTAAAAGTGATATAGGTGACTAAACGGGTTAAATGCTATTAACCAGATATTTATAATTTTAAAATGACTAAAATTTATTGCCCTCTTAACTACACTATGAACCTGATTGGCACAAAATGGAAGCCTTTAGTCTTGTTTCATCTTCTGGAAGGTCCAGTTCGCTCTGGAGTGTTGTAGAAGAAAATCCCAGAAATTTCCAATAAGATGTTTACCCAAACAGTTAGGGAATTAGAAAGGGATAAACTTATAAGCAGGCAGGTATTTCCGGTTGTTCCTCCAAAAGTAGAATATGAATTAACAGCAAAGGGTAAATCTCTGGAAGTTATATTAAAAGGTATGGATGCCTGGGGAAAAGAAATGTCTGCCCACAATTAAACACCATAAATCAAATTGTCTCATATTTCAGCGTAAAAATAAAATCCAGGAAATCTCATCTAAATCACCTTCTCTGCCAGATAGCGTTGTACAGCATAGATATCAATACTTTTGTTGAACTTTTTACTTACACTGGGTTCATTTTCACTGGAGATCCAGATCTTAAGTTCGGCATCAAGATCAAAAGTGCCGGCGGTTTCCAAAGAAAAACGTGAAATATGGCGGTAAGGCAGGGAAAGATATTCCTGTTTTTTTCCTGTTAAACCTTGAATATCTATTAGAATTAGGCGTTTATTGGTGAACATAAAGATATCGCGAAGTAGAGAAAATCCCAGTTCTATTTCTTCTGATTCGGTGAGTAAACGACCATATTTTTCATCTAATTGTTCTTTGGAAATACTCCCTGCATTTCCCATAATCTTATTAAATAAACTCATATTTAAAGTATTTGGTTTCTAAAGGTAACAGTATTTTACAATTATTTGCAGTCAGTTTTCGAGTGCTGTTTATGAAATAATTCCATGGGTAAAATCTTATTGCTTTGTTTTTCTAATAAAAGAAACACTCAATTGCTTATTTTTAAGCCCTGAAGTAGTAAAACCCGTCTATGAACCTCACTGATTTTCTAAAGAATATTGTTCCCTTTTCTCCTGAAGAATTAGCAGATATCACTGCCCATTTTGAGCGAGAGATAGTTTCGAAAAATCAAATCTTGGTAAAAGAACAACAGGTTTGTACTAAACTTTATTTCGTTGAAAAGGGTGTGGGAAGAAGTTATTATTTAAAAGAAGACGGGAAAGAAGTGACGCAATGGTTTTTTATGGAAGGCAAATTTATGTCTAGTATAGAAAGCTTCTTTCAGCAAAGTCCCAGCCTTTATTACCTGGAAATGCTTGAAGAGTCTGTTCTTTATAGCATATCAAGAGAAAATCTTGATCTGCTATTTGCGCGCTACCATAATATGGAAAAACTGGGTAGACTATTATCTACCGAAATGCTTACCCGGGTTGTGAATAAATTAAATGCCGTTCAATTCCAAACTGCCAGGGAACGCTATGATTATATGCTTACTGAATTTCCTTCTATTTCAAGCAGGGTTTCTCTTGGTTCAATTGCTTCTTACCTCGGCATGACGCAGGAAACGCTTAGCCGAATTCGGAGAGCTGACACTTCAAAAAAATCCTGAGCTGCACTATTTGACATAGGTCAAAGGATACCTCTCTTTTAGTAAGGAAATTTGCACTAATAAAAATATTGGTGTAATGAACATAAGCTCACTAAAAACAAAGTTACTTTACTTTTTGCTTGCAGGCCTTATTCCGGCTACTGCGCTTTCCCAGGAGATAGATCCTACTTTAGAAATTCTTATTCAAAAAGCTCTTGAAAAGAATCACGGTTTAAATGTTAATCAATTAGAAGGTGAACAGGCACGGGTAGATCAAAAACAAGCCAAGGCAGTATTTCTTCCCGAGATTACTTTAAACGGAAGTTATACCAGGCTCAATGATGATATTACTTTTGATGAGGACACTCAAAACCTATTGATGTCTACCCAGAAGTTACTTATTAAAGAAGCTGCAGGGCTTCCTTTTAATGCCGACTTCCCGGAGAATATTCCATTACAGCCCGCCAGTAATCTTCAGGATAAGAATTTTTTGAAATCTTCGGTAGATCTGGACTGGGTGCTCTTTAGTGGGTTTGAGGCCACAAATGCTCTTAAAGCCGCGAAACATAAAGAAGCATCTCTAAATTTTGTAGGTGAGGCTGAAAAAGACAAGATAGTCCTCAATCTTATGGAAACTTATGATAAACTGGCTTTGGTGAACGCCTCTCAAGAGGTACTGGCTGCTTCAGAAGATCATCTAAAAGATCAGGAGCGCTTTGTGAAGAAAGCAATAGAAAATGGTCTTGCCACTCCTATAAGTCGGAAAAAGATCGAATTAGCTCAGCAACAACTGGAGGCAAAGCAGCTTGAATTCAGGCAAAATAAACGTTTACTTATTGAGGTTCTACACCAGATCACCGGTGAAAACCGAGAGATTTTGCGTTCGCTTTCTCCTCAACTTAATGCTATTTCTTTCACCGGAAATTCGGCAGAAAAAAGAGCAGAAATACAGGCTCTTGAAGAGGCAGAAAAAGCCGCGACCTACAAATCTAAAATGGAAAAAAGCAACTTTATTCCGAAGCTGGCATTAAAGGGACATTACGAGTTTCTTGAAGATGATCTTTCGTTACTTGACCCGCAGTGGTATGTTGGGGTTGGAATTAAATGGAATGTTTTTGATGGCGGAAAAAGCAAATTAAAAAGCCGAAAATCTCAACTGGAGGCACAAAAATATCAGGAAAAAATTAAAGAAGCTGAAGAGATGATTTCTTTAAGCATTGTAAAAGCAGAAATGTCTTATGAAGCTGCTCTTCAAAATACAAGAATTGCACAAAAAGAAATAGAACTGGCAGAAGCCACTTTTGAAATGCTGAAAAAGCAGCATAGAAATGACCTGGCTTCTATAAGCGATGTGCTGGATGGTTTAAGAGACCTGGAAAGTGCAAACTTTAAACTCCAGGAGTCTTATTTCGATCAAAGCAAAGCTGCTGTTACGCTTATGCACGCAAAAGGAATACTTAATTACTAATTACATTATAAAAAGATATGAAGAACATTAAAATTGGTTTTATACTGCTTGGTTTGCTAAGCCTTGGATCTTGTAATAATCAGGAAGAAATTTCCCCGGTGAGAGGAAAAGTGAAATTTGAAACTATTTCAGTGAGCAGTAAGCTCGCTGGACGCGTTAATAAATTATTCGTAGCTGAAGGCGATGAGGTAAGCAAAGGAGATACCCTGGCATTTCTTGATATTCCGGAAATTAGCGCAAAGATGTTACAGGCAGAGGGTGCTTTAAAGGCTGCGAAAGGCCAACTCAATATGGCTAATGTAGGAGCAACAGAAGAGCAATTAATCCAGATTGAAGGAAAGTTGAATGCTGCAAAAGCAGAACAGGAGTTTGCAAGGGAATCTTATAAAAGACTCAATAATATGTATAAAGATTCATTGATAAGTCGCCAGCAACTAGATGAGGTAAAGATGAAGTTAGAGATGGCCAATGCCCAGGTAAGTGCTGTAGAGGCTAAACGCCAGGAGGCGGGGAATAGAGCCAGAACAGAACAAATAGATCAGGCACAGGGGCAATTGGATAGAGCCCGGGGAGCCAGGGAAGAAGTGCTAACCGCTTCAGATGAAAAGTACCTTATTTCTCCTACTAACATGAGTATTGAAACTATTAGCCTGGTAGAGGGAGAACTCTTAAGCCCAGGGTATACCTTGATTAATGGGTATAAGAAAAGCAGCCTTTACTTCAGGTTCACCATAAACGAATCCAGGATCTACGATTTTAAGAAAGGAGATGAACTAAGCCTGGTTAATCCTTATACCGAAGAGGAGTTTAAAGGAAAGATAGTAAGCATAAAACAGCTGCCTCAATATGCTGATATTACAAGTACTGCACCTT